>DASYKC010000001.1:0-24112 GCA_035995885.1 Caldimonas sp.
CGGATCGCGCGTGATCGCGCGCGTCAGCTGGAAGCCGTTCTGGCCGGGCATGACGACGTCCATCAGGATCAGGTCGGGCTTGTCCTCGCCGAGGCGCTTCATCGCCTCTTCGCCGTTCTCGGCGGTGCGGACCGTGAAGCCGCTCTTGCCGAGCAGCTCGGACATGTAGTGCAGCTCGGTCTTGGAATCGTCGACGAGGAGAATTTTCTGGATCGGCATGGCGACGTTCTGTTAGGCCGCACGCCGATGTTGTTGCACCGCCGACAGCAATTGATCCTTGGTGAAGGGCTTGGTCAGGTAGTCCTCGGAGCCGACCATTCGGCCGCGCGCCTTGTCGAACAAGCCGTCCTTCGACGACAGCATGATGATCGGCACGGTCTGGAACTTGACGTTGCGCTTGATGATCGCGCAGGTCTGGTAGCCGTCGAGGCGCGGCATCAGGATGTCGCAGAAGATGAGGTCGGGATCGTGGTCGTTGACCTTGGACAGGGCATCGAAGCCGTCCTCGGCGAGAAGGACCTCGTATCCGCCCTGCTTCAGGAAGATCTCGGCGCTGCGCCGGATGGTGTTGCTGTCGTCGATGACGAGCACTTTCAATCCGGCTTGTTCGGCTTCGGCCGCGTTCGTCACCTGACGTTCTCCTCGACGACCACTCGGCCGGCGCGCATGCTGTTGCCCGATCAGATCTGGACCATCTCGAAGTCTTCCTTGCGAGCGCCGCATTCCGGGCAGGTCCAGTTCATCGGGATATCGGCCCAGGCCGTCCCCGGCGCCAGGCCGTGTTCGGGATCGCCTGCCGCCTCGTCGTAGATCCAACCGCAGATCAGGCACATCCAGGTCTTGGGGTCACTCACGTCCGGGCCGGTGCCTTCACTACAATGCAGCCAGATTGTAGACACGGCCCCTCTCGAAAAAGCAAGGCTGTGTAGGTACATACGCAACATTCTTCACGTTCGGCTAGAGGTCCCCAGACGCCTCGCGAACGGCTCTCCCTCGCGCCTTTCGAGCATTCCATGACCGACGTTTCTCCGACTGCCGAGGCCGATCCCGGCGATCTCGAAGAGCAGGCCCCGCCGGCGTGCGTGATGAGCTTCAACGTCAACGACCCGAGCGGCGCCGGCGGATCGGCGGGCGACGTCGCGACGATCGCGGCGATGGGCGCGCACGCGCTGCCGGTGATCACGAGCATCGTCATGCGCGACACCGCCGAGGTCTTCGATCATCACGCGATCGACGCCGACGTGATCGTCGAGCAGGCGCGGAGCGTCCTCGAAGACGTGACGATTGCCGCATGGAAGGTCGGTTTCCTCGGCTCGACCGAGGGCGTCAGCGCGGTCGCCGAGATCCTCTCCGACTATCCCGACGTGCCGCTCGTGGCCTACCTGCCCAACCTCGCCTGGGTCGAGGAAGACGAGCAGCAGGCCTACCTCGAGGCCTTCCGCGACCTCGTCCTGCCGCAGACCGAGGTCCTCGTCGGCAGCCACCAGACACTTGCCGATTTCCTCCTCCCCGACTGGGAGGGCGAGCGGCCGCCGTCGTCGCGCGAGCTCGCCGTCGCCGCCAACAAGCACGGCGCGCGCTACGTCCTCGTCACGAGCGTGCCGCTGCCCGATCAGTTCCTCGACAACGTGCTCGCCTCGCCGCAGGGCGCGATCACCGGCGAGAAGTTCGAGCGCTTCGAGACCACCTTCGTCGGCGCCGGCGAGACGCTCTCGGCCGCGCTCGCCGCGCTGCTCGCGACCGGCGTCGAGCTGCACGCCGCGGTCGGCGAGGCGCTCGCCTTCCTCGACCAGGCGCTCGACGCCGGCTTTCGTCCGGGCATGGGCAACGTCGTTCCCGACCGCTTCTTCTGGGCCCTGCCGGGCGAGGGCGATGAAGACGGCGAGCCGGGCGACGAGGTCGCCGCGACCGGCGACGCCGACGCGGTCACCGCGCCGAAGAATCCGCGCCACGTCCACTGACGCGGCGGCGCAGGCGCGCGGGCGACGATCGATGACCAACGACGAGCTGTTCGCGCGCGCCAAGCGCGTCATCCCGGGCGGCGTCAACTCGCCCGTGCGCGCCTTTCGCGCCGTCGGCGGCACGCCGCGCTTCATCGTCCGCGGCGACGGCGCCTACCTCTTCGACGCCGAAGGCCGACGCTTCATCGACTACATCGGCTCGTGGGGGCCGATGATCCTCGGCCATCGCCATCCCGCGATCCAGGCCGCGGTGCACGCGGCGGTCGACGAAGGCCTCTCGTTCGGCGCGCCGACCGAGCGCGAGACCCTCCTCGTCGAGGCGATCCTCGCCCACGTGCCGAGCATGGAGCAGGTGCGCCTCGTCAGCTCGGGCACCGAGGCGGCGATGAGCGCGATGCGGCTGGCACGCGGCGCGACCGGCAGGAACGTCATCGTCAAGTTCGAGGGCTGCTACCACGGCCACGCCGACGCGCTGCTCGTCAAGGCCGGCTCGGGGCTGGCGACCTTCGGCCATCCGACCAGCGCCGGCGTTCCCGAGGCCGTCGTCCAGCACACGCTCGTCCTCGAGTACAACAACGTCGCCGCGCTCGACGAGGCGTTCGCGCGCCACGGCGGCGAGATCGCCTGCGTGATGATCGAGCCGATCGCCGGCAACATGAACTTCGTCCGCGCGACGGTGCCGTTCATGCAGCGGCTGCGCGAGCTCTGCAGCGCCAACGGCGCCCTGCTCGTCTTCGACGAGGTGATGACCGGATTCCGCGTCGCCCTCGGCGGCGCCCAGAGCCTCTACGCGCAGTCGATCCCGGGCTTCGCCCCCGACCTGAGCGTCTTCGGCAAGGTCATCGGCGGCGGCATGCCGCTGGCCGCGTTCGGCGGCAAGCGCGCGCTGATGGAGCAGCTCGCCCCGCTCGGACCCGTCTACCAGGCCGGAACGCTCTCGGGCAACCCGGTCGCGACCGCGTGCGGCCTGGCGACGTTGCGCGAGATCGCCAGGCCGGGCTACTTCGACGCCCTGGCGGCGCGGACCCGCGGCCTTCTCGTCGGCCTCCTCGAAGCCGCGCAAAGCGCCGGCGTGACGATGACCGGCGACTGCGAAGGCGGCATGTTCGGCTTCTTCTTCGCCGCCGAGCTGCCGCAGAGCTACGCCGCGGTGATGGCGACCGACAAGGAGCGCTTCAACCGCTTCTTCCACGCCATGCTCGGGCGCGGCGTCTACCTCGCGCCGGCGCTCTACGAAGCCGGCTTCGTCAGCTCGGCGCACAGCCACGACGACGTCGCCGCGACCGTCGCCGCGGCGGCCGCGAGCCTGGCCGAGTAATACCACCGCAGGCGTCGCGGCGGTGCGAAAAAGCGCCGCTGCGCTCCCTAGAATCGGCGCCATGCACCTGCACGTCCTCGGCATCTGCGGCACGTTCATGGGCGGGCTGGCGGCGCTCGCGCGCGAGGCCGGGCACCGCGTCACCGGCTGCGACGCCAACGTCTACCCGCCGATGAGCGACCAGCTCGCCGCGCTCGGCATCGAGCTGATCGAGGGCTACGACGTCGGCCAGCTCGCGCTCGCGCCCGACCTCTTCGTGATCGGCAACGCGATCACGCGCGGCAACCCGCTGATGGAGGCGATCCTCGACGCCAACGCGGCGTACACCAGCGGGCCGCAGTGGCTCGCCGAGCAGATCCTCGCCGGTCGCCACGTCCTCGCCGTCGCCGGCACGCACGGCAAGACCGGGACGACGTCGATGCTCGCCTGGATCCTCGACCGCGCCGGCCTGAAGGCGGGCTTCCTGGTCGGCGGCGTGCCACTCAACTTCGGCGTCTCGGCGCGCCTCGGCGACCTGCGCGCGCCGTTCGTGATCGAGGCCGACGAGTACGACACCGCCTTCTTCGACAAGCGCAGCAAGTTCGTCCACTACCGGCCGCGCACGGCGATCCTCAACAACCTCGAGTTCGACCACGCCGACATCTTCGACGACCTCGCCGCGATCGAGCGCCAGTTCCATCATCTCGTCCGCACCGTGCCGGGCCGCGGCCGGATCGTCGTCAACGCGCGCGAGGAGGCGCTGCAGCGCGTCCTGGCGATGGGCTGCTGGAGCGAGGTGCAGCGCTTCGGCGGCAGGAAGGAAGCGCCGGGGATGCTGCGCGCGCGCGGCGAGCCGCACGCCTTCGACGTCCTGCGCGGCGGCCTCAAGATCGCCCGCGTCGAGTGGGCGTTGCTCGGCGAGCACAACCAGCTCAACGCGCTCGCCGCGATCGCCGCGGCCGAGCACGTCGGCGTCGTCCCGGAAGTCTCGGCCCGCGCCCTGGCGGCCTTTCGCAACGTCAGGCGCCGCCTCGAGCTGCGCGGCGTCGCTGCCGGCGTCGCGGTCTACGACGACTTCGCGCACCACCCGACGGCGATGCGGACGACGCTCGAGGGCCTGCGCAAGAAGGTCGGCGCGGCGCGCATCCTGGCGGTCTTCGAGCCGCGCTCGAACACCATGAAGCTCGGCGCGATGAAGGCGCAGCTGCCCTGGGCGCTCGAGGAGGCCGACCTCTCGTTCTGCCATTCCGGCGGCCTGACCTGGGACGCCGCGCAGGCGCTGGCGCCGATGGGCGCTCGCGCCGTCGTCGCGGCGACGATCGCCGAGCTCGTCGGCCGCGTCGTCGCCGCGGCGCGCTCGGGCGACCACATTCTCTGCATGAGCAACGGCGGCTTCGGCGGCGTCCACGAGAAGCTGCTCGAAGCCCTCGCGCCGCCGGGCCGCGCCGCGGCATGAGCCGGGGCAATGGCGCGCCGGAGGTCGAGCCGGTCACGCACCTGCTCTATCTGCACGGCTTCCGCTCGTCGCCGCAGTCGACGAAGGCGCGGAAGCTCGCGGCCTGGGTCGCGGCGAATCGTCCGGACCTGGTCTGGTCGTGCCCGCAGCTGCCGGCATCGCCAGCCGAAGCGATGCGCGACGTGCTCGCGATCACGCACGGCTGGGCGCGCGAGCGCATGGCCGTGATCGGCAGCTCGCTCGGCGGTTTCTACGCGACTGCGTTCGCCGAGCAGCGCGGCGGCCGCGCCGTGCTGCTCAATCCGGGCATCGACCCGGTGCGCGACCTCGCTGCCGCGGTCGGCGCGACGACGGCCTGGCACAGCGGCGATCCGTTCGTCTTCCGGCCCGAGTACATCGACGAGCTGCGCCACATCGCGCCGCCGCCGACGCTGACCGACCTCGGCCGCTACTTCGCCGTCATCGCCAAGGGCGACGAGGTCCTGTCATGGCGCGAGATGAGCGCGCGCTACGCCGGCTGCCGGATGCGCCTGATCGAAGGCAGCGACCACGCCCTCAGCGACTTCGACGATCACTTCGCCGAGGTGCTCGCCTTCCTCGGCCTGGCGCGCTGACGCCGTCGCCCGTGCTTCGTCGCTACCAGGTGACGATGGTGTAGACGACCCGGCCCCAGATCTCGACGTTGAACCAGGACAGCGCGAGCAGGCGGATCCAGGCCGCGAGGCGCTTGGCGCGCTCGAGCGCGGGCCTCGCCTCGAAGGCGATGTAGAGAGCGAAGCTCGCCAGCGCGCCGACGGAAAGCAGTGCGGCGATGACCGCCGCGATCCAGCGCAGGACGATCACGACCATCGCGAGTCGCTTCCCGTCATGGCGACGTCGCGATGGGCCGCCGGCCTGCAGCGCCGCGCTTCACCACGCCGGCGCAAGCTCGGCCAGCCCCGCCGGCGCGGCCGACTCGTCGTCGAAGGTGACGACCTGCCAGGCCGAGCGATCGGCG
This sequence comes from Caldimonas sp., assembly GCA_035995885.1. Classification (GTDB taxonomy): domain Bacteria; phylum Pseudomonadota; class Gammaproteobacteria; order Burkholderiales; family Burkholderiaceae_C; genus Schlegelella_A. The sequence continues at coordinate 5,712 of DASYKC010000001.1, forward strand.
AGCAGCGCGCGGACGAGCCGGTTGTTGAGGGCGTGCCCCGACTTGAAGGCGCGATACGCGGCGAGCAGCGGCTGGCCGACGAGGACGAGGTCGCCGATCGCATCGAGGATCTTGTGCTTGACGAACTCGTCGTCGTAGCGCAGGCCCTCGCTGTTGAGGACCTTGAACTCGTCGACGACGACGGCGTTGTCGAGGCTGCCGCCGAGGGCCAGGCCGCGCGACCGCATCATCTCGACCTCCTTCGTGAAGCCGAAGGTGCGCGCGCGCGCGATCTCGTTCTTGTACTTGCCCGAGCCCATGTCGAAGACGAAGCGCTGGCCGGTCTCGCTCACCACCGGGTGGTCGAACTCGATCTCGAAGCCGAGCGTGTAGCCCTCGTGCGGCTCGAGGCGCGCCCACTTGGCGCCGGCGCCCTCGCCCTCCCTCACCTCGACCGCGCGCAGGACGCGCAGGAATCGCTTGGGCGCGTCCTGCAACGCGATTCCCGCGCTCTGCAGAAGGAAGACGAACGATGCCGCCGAGCCGTCGAGGATCGGCACCTCCTCGGCGGTGATGTCGACGACCAGGTTGTCGAGGCCGAGCCCGGCGCAGGCCGAGAGCAGGTGCTCGACGGTCTTCACCTTCGGCCCGTCCGGGCCGCCGTCGGCCGACAGCGTCGTCGCCATGCGGGTGTCGCAGACGTTGAGCGCCGCCGCCTTGATGACCGCCGCGCGCGGCAGATCGACGCGGCGAAAGACGATTCCCGAATCGGCCGGCGCCGGCCGCAGCGTCAGCTCGACCTTCTGCCCGCCGTGGACGCCGACGCCGACGGCGCGCGTCATCGACTTGAGCGTTCGTTGAGCCAGCATCGTCGAATTGTCCTTGATCGTCGCGCCGCGCCGACCCGCGGGGGCTTGGCGCGGCGCGATGGCGGCGCTCATCAGTCCGCCTGCTTCCTCAGAAACGCCGGGATCTCGATCTCGTCCATGCCGTTGCTCGCCAGCGCGTCGACCTTGGCCGCGGCGGTGCGGCCGTTGCGCCAGACGCTCGGCGTCGTCAGGCCGCTGTAGTCGTGCGCCTGCGGCGCCATCTGCACCGCCTGGTTCAGCACCGGCAGGTTGTCGGTGCCGGTGCGCTGGACCGGGACGTTGTTGACGACCTGAACCGGCGGCTGCATGGCGCGCCGCGCCGGGCTGAGGCCGGTCGCGATCACGGTCACGCGCAACTGGTCGCCGAGCGATTCGTCGTAGGCCGTGCCGTAGATGACGTGGGCGTCGTCGGCGGCGTAGCGGCGGATCGTGTTCATCGCGTTGCGGCTCTCCGAGAGCTTGAACGTGTTGCGATTGGCCGCGATCAGGACCAGCACGCCGCGCGCGCCCGAGAGGTCGATGCCCTCGAGCAACGGGCACGCCACCGCGGCCTCGGCCGCCTTGTTGGCGCGGTCGGGGCCCGAGCCGATGGCGGTTCCCATCATCGCCTTGCCGGGCTCGCTCATCACCGTCTTGACGTCCTCGAAGTCGACGTTGACGAGACCCGGGATGTGGATGATGTCGCTGATCCCGCCGACGGCGTTCTTGAGCACGTCGTTGGCGTGCGCGAAGGCCTGGTCCTGGGTGACGTCGTCGCCGAGCACGTCGAGCAGCTTGTCGTTGAGGATGACGATCAGCGAATCGACGTTCGCCTCCAGCTCGGCGACGCCGTTGTCGGCCGCCTTCAGCCGGCGCGGCCCTTCGAACTCGAACGGCTTGGTGACGACGCCGACGGTGAGGATGCCCATCTCGCGCGCCACCCGCGCGATCACCGGCGCCGCGCCCGTGCCGGTGCCGCCGCCCATGCCGGCGGTGATGAACAGCATGTGCGCGCCCTCGATCGCCTGGCGGATGCGGTCGACTGCTTCTTCCGCCGCGGCCTTGCCCGCCTCCGGCTTGGCGCCGGCGCCGAGGCCGGTCGTGCCGAGCTGGATCAGGTGATGCGCCGCCGAGCGGTTGAGCGCCTGCGCGTCGGTGTTGGCGACGACGAAGTCGACGCCTTGCACGCCCTCGTCGATCATGTGCTCGACGGCGTTGCCGCCGCCGCCGCCGACGCCGATCACCTTGATCTGCGTGCCCATGCTGAACTCTTCGATCATTTCGATAGCCATCTGATTGCTCCAATCCTTGCAGTTGCCGTGCGTCTTCGATACGGAATACGTTCTTGATGTGAATGGGTCCTCCCGCGCCGTCAGCCGGTCGGCGGCGGGTCCTGGGCATGCGGCTCCGGCGAAGCCGTGAAGTCACCGTAGCGAGCGGGTTTGTTCATGGCTTCTCAGAAGTTGCCCAGGAACCAGTCCTTGGCGCGGCCGAACAGGGTCTTGACCGAGCCCGCCTGCTGCGCCGCGCGCTGGCCGCGCGTTCGCCCCATGCGCGCTTCCTCGAGCAGGCCCATCACCGTCGCCGAGCGCGGGTTGGCGACCATGTCGTGGAGCGCGCCGCGGTAGGTCGGCGTGCCCTTCCTCACGGGCTTCAGGAAGATGTCCTCGCCGAGCTCGATCATTCCCGGCATCACCGCCGCGCCGCCGGTGATGACGATGCCGCTCGAGAGCAGCTCCTCGAAGCCGCTTTCGCGGATCACCTGGTGGACGAGCGAGTAGATCTCCTCGATGCGCGGCTCGATCACGCCGGCCAGCGCCTGGCGCGAGAGCATGCGCGGCGGCCGGTCGCCGAGGCCGGGCACCTCGAGCTGCTCGTTCGGGTCGGCGAGCAGCTGCTTGGCGACGCCGTACTCGACCTTGATCTCCTCGGCGTCCTTGGTCGGCGTGCGCAGCGCCATCGCGATGTCGCTCGTGATCAGGTCGCCGGCGATCGGGATCACCGCGGTGTGGCGGATCGAGCCGTCGGTGAAGATCGCGACGTCGGTCGTGCCGGCGCCGATGTCGACCAGCGCGACGCCGAGGTCCTTCTCGTCCTCGGTCAGCACGGCGTGGCTCGACGCGCTCGGGTTCAGCACCAGCTGCTCGACCTCGAGGCCGCAGCGGCGAACGCATTTGACGATATTCTCGGCCGCGCTCTGCGCGCCGGTGACGATGTGGACGCGCACCTCGAGCCGGCCGCCGCTCATGCCGATCGGCTCCTTGACCTCGTGGCCGTCGATCACGAACTCCTGCGGCTCGACCAGCAGCAATCGCTGGTCGTTCGGGATGTTGATCGCCTTCGCGGTCTCGACGACGCGCGTGACGTCGACCGGCGTCACTTCCTTGTCGCGGACGATCACCATGCCCGTGCTGTTCTGGCCGCGGATGTGCGAGCCGGTGATGCCGGTGTAGACGCGCGTGATCTTGCAGTCGGCCATCATCTCGGCCTCTTTGAGCGCCGCCTGGATCGACTGCACGGTCGCGTCGATGTTGACGACGACGCCGCGCTTCAGTCCGTGCGCCGGCGCGCTGCCGAGCCCGGCGATGCGCAGCTCGCCGTCCGGCATGACCTCGGCGACGACCGCCATCACCTTGGCGGTGCCGATGTCGAGGCCGACGACCAGGTCCTTGATTTCCTTGGCCATGTCAGCGCCCGCCCGGCCGCCCGAAGGGCGCTGAGCGGCCCCTCGGGGGGCAGCGAACGGAGAGAGCGTGGGGGTAAAACATTCAGCCTCCCTTCTTCTTCTTTGTCGACTTGTCGGCAGCGTCGCCCGTCGTCGTCGCGACGCCCTTGAGGCGCACCGCGTAGCCGTCGGCGTGGCGCAGGTCGGCGTACTCGAGCGGGCGGTGGTAGCGCGAGGTCACCTGGTCGAGCGTGGCGACGAAGCGCGCTGCCCGCACGACGACGTCGTCGTCGCCGCCGCGGCCGAGCTCGACGACCGCGCCGGTGTCGAGCGTCGCCTGCCACGAGCCGCGGCCGGAGAGCGTCAGCGCCTCGACGCGGGCGCCGAGCGGCGCCAGGCCCGCGCCGACGCGGCCGAGCATCGCCAGCACGTGCGCCGAGCTGCCGTCGGGGCCGGCGAGCGTCGGCAGGTTGTCGTCCTCGACGTCGCCGACGTTGGCCTCGAAGACCTCGCCGAAGCTGTTGACGAGCTTCTCGGCGCCGCTCTCGACGCCCCAGATCGCGACCGGCCGGTGCTCCTCGAGCTGGACGCGCAGGCGGTTCGGCCAGACCCGGCGAACGACCGCGAGGCGAACCCACGGCACCGACTCGAACGCGCGCCGCACCGCGCGCAGGTCCATCGTCATGAAGTTGCCGGCGAGCTTGGGCGCGGCGTTGGCGCGGATCGTCGAGACGCTGTTGCGGGCGACCTCGCCGTCGACGCTGATCGAGCGGATCGCGAAGAACGGCTGGCGCGCGAGCCCCATCACGACCATCGCCGCGACCAGGATCGCGGCGGCGCCGGCGAGCGCGGCGGCGGTCGCGTTCATCAGGCGCACGTCGGGCGGCAGCAGTGCCGTCGTCGTCCGATCGAGCGTCGCGGTGGCCATGCGGTCAGGCTTCCGGCCGCGGCGGCCGCGTCGAGTCGAGCGAGGCGCCCGCCAGCAGCTGCAGGCAGAGCGCTTCGTAGCTGATGCCGGCGGCGCGCGCCGAGATCGGCACCAGCGAATGCGAGGTCATCCCGGGCGAGGTGTTCATCTCGAGCAGGAAGGGCTTGCGGTCCGAACGGCGCAGCATCAGGTCGGCGCGGCCCCAGCCACGGCAGCCGAGCAGGCGATAGCCGGCGAGGACGATGCGCTGGATCTCGCTCTCCTCGTCCGCCGGCAGGCCGCTCGGGCATTCGTAGCGGACGACGTCGGTGAAGTACTTGTTCTGGTAGTCGTACTCGCCCTCGGGCGCGACGATGCGGACGACCGGCAGCGCGCGCGCGCCTTCGCCTTCGCCGAGCACCGGGCAGGTCACCTCGTCGCCGTCGATGAACTCCTCGCACAGCACGTCGGCGTCGTATTGCGCCGCGAGCGCGACCGCGTCCTGCATCTGCGAGTAGCCGGCGACCTTGGTGATGCCGATCGACGAGCCCTCGCGCGGCGGCTTGACGACGAGCGGCAGGCCGAGCACGTCGGGCACCGCGCGCAGGTTCTCGCGCTGCTGCTGTTCGGCGGCGAGGCGAACGAAGCGCGGCGTCGGCAGGCCCTCGGCGAGCCAGACGCGCTTGGTCATCACCTTGTCGATCGCGATCGCCGACGCCATCACGCCCGAGCCGGTGTACGGGATGGCGAGCAGCTCGAGCGCGCCCTGGACGCTGCCGTCCTCGCCGTGGCGGCCGTGGAGCGCGACGAAGCAGCGCGCGAAGCCTTCCTTCCTCAGCTCGCCGAGATCGCGCTCGGCCGGATCGAAGGCATGCGCGTCGATGCCTTGCGACTTCAGCGCGGCGAGAACGCCGGTGCCGGAAAGGATCGAGATCTCGCGCTCGGCCGAGGTGCCGCCCATGAGGACGGCGACCTTGCCGAGCGCTGCTGCCGGAATCGTGCTCATGCGCGTCTCCCCACCAGTTCGACCACCTGCGCCGGCACGTTGCCGATCGGCCCCGCGCCCATCGCGATGACGACGTCGCCCGGCTGCACGTGAGCGACGATCGTCTGCGCCATCGCGCCGATCTCGTCGACGAACACCGGGTCGACCTTGCCGGCGACGCGCAGCGCGCGCGCCAGCGAGCGGCCGTCGGCGGCGACGATCGGCGCCTCGCCGGCGGCGTAGACCTCGGCGAGCAGGACCGCATCGGCGCTGCCCATCACCTTGACGAAGTCCTCGAAGCAGTCGCGCGTTCGCGTGTAGCGGTGCGGCTGGAAGGCGAGGACGATGCGCCGGCCCGGGTACGCGCCGCGCGCCGCCGCCAGCGTCGCCGCCATCTCGACCGGGTGGTGGCCGTAGTCGTCGATCAGGGTGAAGCTGCCGCCGCCCGAGGCGGGCTGCTCGCCGTAAAGCTGGAAGCGGCGGCCGACGCCGTTGAACTCCGCCAGGCCCTTGACGACGGCGTCGTCGGCGAGCTCGAGCTCGGCGGCGACAGCGATCGCGGCGAGCGCGTTCAGGACGTTGTGGTCGCCGGGCAGGTTGAGCGTCACCTGCAGGTCGGGCATGCGGACGCCGTTCCTCCGCTGCACGGTGAAGCGCATCGTCGCGGCGTGGGCCTCGACGTTGACGGCGCGAACCATCGCGTCGGGGCCGAAGCCGTAGCTCACGACCGGGCGCGAGATCATCGCCATGATCGAGCGAACGCCCGGGTCGTCGACGCACAGGATCGCGGCGCCGTAGAACGGCATCTTGTGGATGAACTCGACGAACGCCTGCTTCAGCCGCGCGAAGTCGTGGCCGTAGGTGTCCATGTGGTCGGCGTCGATGTTGGTGACGACCGCCATCACAGGCAGCAGGTTGAGGAACGACGCATCCGACTCGTCGGCCTCGACGACGATGTAGTCGCCGACGCCGAGGCGCGAGTTGGCGCCGGCGGCGTTGAGGCGGCCGCCGATGACGAAGGTCGGATCGAGCCCGGCCTCGGCGAGGACGCTGGTGACGAGGCTCGTCGTCGTCGTCTTGCCGTGCGTTCCGGCGATCGCGATGCCCTGCTTCAGGCGCATCAGCTCGGCGAGCATGACGGCGCGCGGCACCACCGGGACGCGGCGCGCGCGCGCCGCGGTGACCTCGGGATTGTCGGAGCGCACCGCGCTCGACGTGACGACGGCATCTGCGCCGGCGATGTGCGCGGCGTCATGGCCGATCGCGACGCGGATGCCGTGCGCCGCGAGCGCCTTGGTCGTCGCGCTCTCGCTCTGGTCCGAGCCCGAGACGCCGTAGCCGAGGTTGTGCAGGATCTCGGCGATCCCGCTCATGCCGGCGCCGCCGATGCCGACGAAGTGGATGTTCTTGACGGCGTGCTTCATGACACGGCGTCCTTCATGCGGCCACCATCGCTTCGATCTCGTCGGCGACGCGCGCCGCCGCGTGCGGCCGGGCGAGGGCGCGGGCCTTCGTCGCCATCGCCAGCAGCGCGTCGCGTGTCAGGCCGCTCAGCAGGTCGGCGAGGCGGCCGGGCGAGAGCTCGCCCTGCGGCAGGTGGATCGCCGCCTCGCGCGCCGCCAGCCACGCCGCGTTGTCGCGCTGGTGCGAGGTCGTGCTGGCGACGAAGGGCACGAGGACGGCGGCGACGCCGGCGGCGCACAGCTCGCTCACGGTCATCGCGCCGGCGCGGCAGACGATGACGTCGCATTCGCCGAGGCGGGTCGCCATGTCGTCGATGAAGGGCAGGACCTCGGCGTCGGCGCCGGCGGCGTCGTAGGCGGCGCGGACGGCGTCGCGTCCGGCCGCGCCGGTCTGATGCGTGACGCGCGGCCGCTGCGCCGCCGTCATGAGCGCGATCGCCTTCGGCACGGTGTCGTTGAGGATGCGCGCGCCCAGGCTGCCGCCGACGACGAGCAAGCGCAGCGCGCCGGCGCGGGCGGCGAAGCGAGCCGCCGGCTCGGGCAGCGCCTCGATCTCTTCGCGCACCGGGTTGCCGGTGACGACGGCCTTCTTGCCGAGCTCGCTCGCCGATTCGCCGGCGAAGCCGAAGGCGATGCGGCGTGCCGCCCGGCGCAGGGTGCTATTGCTGAGCAGCAGGGACGCGTCGGCATTGACGAGGAGGAGCGGCTTGCGGTGAAGCCACGCCATCCAGCCGCCGGGAAAGCAGACGTAGCCGCCCATGCCGAGGACGGCGTCGGGGCGGCGCCGCGCGATCAGCCGCGAGCAGGCGCGAAAGGCGACGACGAGACGCAGCGCGCCGAGCAGATTGCCGAAGAAGCCCTTGCCGCGCAGGCCGTTGAAGGAGAGGCGGTCGAGGGCGATGCCGGTCGGCGGCACGAGGCGGTTCTCGAGCCCCGTCTCCGTGCCGAGCCAGCTCACGTTCCAGCCGCGCCGCTGCATCTCGGTCGCGACCGCGAGACCCGGGATCACGTGGCCGCCGGTGCCCGCCGCCATCACCAGCAGCTGCTTCATGCGCGGCCTCCGCGCATGAGCTGCCGATTCTCGATGTCGACGCGCAGCACGATCGCCAGCGCGATCATGTTCATGACGATCGCCGAGCCGCCGTAGCTCATCAGCGGCAAGGTCAGCCCCTTGGTCGGCAGGACGCCGAGGTTGACGCCCATGTTGATGAACGCCTGGCCGCCCATCCAGATGCCGATGCCCTGTGCGAACAGGCCCGCGAAGACGCGCTCGAGGGCGATCGCCTGGCGGCCGATGTGGAAGAGGCGCCGCGCCAGCCAGAAGAAGGCGACGATGACGCAGGCGACGCCGACGAAGCCGAGCTCTTCGCCGATCACCGCGAGCAGGAAGTCGGTGTGCGCCTCGGGCAGGTAGTGGAGCTTCTCGACGCTCGAGCCGAGGCCCTGGCCGAAGATCTCGCCGCGGCCGAAGGCGATCAGCGAATGCGACAGCTGGTACGCCTTGCCGAGCGTGTACTTCTCGTCCCACGGATTGAGGTACGCGAAGATCCGCTCGCGCCGCCATTCGCTGAAGGTGATCATCAGCACGAAAGCGCCGATCAGGATCGCGCTGATGAGCAGGAACATGCGGCCGTTGACGCCGCCGAGGAAGAGGATGCCCATCGCGATCGTCGCGATGACGAGGAAGGCGCCCATGTCGGGCTCGGCGAGCAGGAGCAGGCCGACGACGGCGATCGAGATCGCCATCGGCACGACGGCGCGGACGAAGTTCTCCTTCACGTCCATGCGCCGCACCATGTAGCCGGCGGCGTACATCGCGATCGCCAGCTTGGTCAGCTCGGAGGGCTGGAAGCTCATGATGCCGAGCGGAATCCAGCGGCGCGCGCCGTTGACGCCCTTGCCGATGAAGGGCACGAGGACGATCACCAGCAGCAGCAGCGCGGCGACGAAGATCCAGGGCGAGAGCTTCTCCCACAGCGATACCGGCACCTGGACGGCGACGAGCGCGGCCGTGACGGCGATGGCCATGAACATGGCGTGGCGCGACAGGAAATACGTCGGCGTGTAGCGCGCGAACTTGGGGTTGTCGGGCATCGCCACCGAGGCGCTGTAGACCATCACCAGGCCGAGCGCGAGCAGGGCGACGACGACGCAGACGAGGGTGCGGTCGAAGCCGAGCAGGCGCGCCGGCTGGCCGCGCTCGACGCTGATCCATTCGCGCACCGGGATCGCCTCGACGCCGGCGCGAGCGGCGCGGCCCGCGGACGTCTTCGCCGACGGCCCCGCCGAAGGCGACGCCAGCCGCGCGCGCCAGGCTTGCCATGCGTCGGCGAAGGCCGCGCTCATGCGCTGGCCTCCGCACTTCGCGCGCCGGCATTCGCCCTGACAACGGCGCGGCGGCTCATGCCGGGCTTCCTGCGCGCGCCGTGTCGGCAAGCTCGCCGACCGCCTGGACGAACACTTCGGCGCGATGCCCATAGTTGCGGAACATGTCCAAGCTCGCGCACGCCGGGCTGAGGAGAACGGCGTCGCCGCGCTGGGCACGCGCGAACGCGGCACGCACCGCCGCCTCGAGCGTGGCGCAGCGCTCGAACGGCACGCCGGCCGCCGCGACGACGCGCTCGATCGCCGCCGCGTCGCGGCCGATCGTCAGCGCGGCGCGCGCATGGCGCGCCAGCGCGGCGCCGAGCGGCGCGAAGTCCTGGCCCTTGCCGTCGCCGCCGAGGATGACGATCAGCCGGGCCGGCGCACGCTCGCTGCCGAGGCCGACCAGCGCCGCCTCGGTCGCGCCGACGTTGGTGCCCTTGCTGTCGTCGAAGGCGTCGACGCCGTCGATCGTCGCCACGTACTCGACGCGGTGCGGCTCGCCGCGGTATTCGCGCAGCGCGTGCAGCATCGGCGCGAGCGGGCAGCCGATCGCGCTCGCCAGCGCCAGCGCGGCGAGCGCGTTCATTGCGTTGTGGCGGCCGCGGATGCGCAAGGCATCGGCCGGCATCAGGTGCTGGACGACGACCTCGCCGCTCGCCGGCGACGCGTCGTCGCCCTGGGCGCGGACGAGCCAGGCCATGTCGTTCTCGACCGCCAGGCCCCAGTCGCCGGCGCGCGTCGGCACGCCGCTGCCGAAGGCGACGACGTGGCGCGCAGCGACCTTGGCGGCGCGGCCCTTTCGCGTCGGCAGCGTCTTCGGCGCGGGCACGAGGCGCATCACCGCGGCGTCGTCGCGGTTGACGACGATCGTCGCGCGCGTGCCGAAGACACGCGCCTTGGCCGCGGCGTAGTCGGCCATCGAGCCGTGCCAGTCGAGGTGGTCCTCGCTGAGGTTCAGCAGCGCGGCGGCGTCGGCCTCGAAGCCGGCGCTCCCGGCGAGCTGGAAGCTCGACAGCTCGAGCACCCAGACCTCCGGCAGGCGCTCGCGCAGCGAATCGCCCGGGCCGGCATCGACCGCGTCGGCGAGCGTCTGCAGCATCGTCGGGCCGATGTTGCCGGCGGCGGCGACGCGCTTGCCGCTGCGCTCGACGAGAAGCGCGGTCAGCGCCGTCGTCGTCGTCTTGCCGTTGGTGCCGGTGACGGCGATCAGCTTCGGCGCGTAATCGTGGGAAGCGCGCAGCGTCTCGAGCGCCGCCGCGAACAGGTCGAGCTCGCCCTCGACCGGCAGCTTCGCCGCCCGCGCCGCCGCGAGGACGGCGGCGATGCGCTCGTCGCCCGGCGCGAGACCGGGGCTCCTGACGACGCGAGCGACGCCGCCGAGCGCGCCGGCGTCGAGCGCGCCGCCGATCAGCTCGGCCTCGGGCAGGTGCTCGCGCAATGCCGCCGACTGCGGCGGCTCGGCGCGCGAGTCCCAGACGCGGATCGCCGTGCCGTCGCGGGCGAGCCAGCGCGCCATCGCCAGGCCCGAGTCGCCCAGGCCGAGAACGAGAGCGGTCCTGTTCCCGCTCACCGCAGCTTCAGGCTCGCGAGCCCGATCAGACAGAGCAGCATGGTGATGATCCAGAAGCGGACGACGACCTGTGTCTCCTGCCAGCCGGATTTCTCGAAGTGGTGGTGCAGCGGCGCCATCTTGAAGAAGCGGCGCCCCTCGCCGTATTTCTTCTTCGTGTACTTGAACCAGGCGACCTGCGTCATCACCGACAGCGCCTCGGCGACGAAGACGCCGCCCATGATGCCGAGGACGATCTCCTGGCGCGTGATGACGGCGATCGTGCCGAGCGCGCCGCCGAGGGCGAGCGCGCCGACGTCGCCCATGAAGACCTGCGCCGGATGGGTGTTGAACCAGAGGAAGGCCAGCCCGGCGCCGGCCATCGCCGCGCAGAAGATCAGCAGCTCGCCGGAGCCCGGAATGTACGGGAAGAGCAGGTAGCGCGAATAGACCGAGCTGCCGGTGATGTAGGCGAAGACACCGAGGGCCGAGCCGACCATCACGACCGGCATGATCGCCAGGCCGTCGAGGCCGTCGGTGAGGTTGACGGCGTTGCTGGCGCCGACGATGACGAAGTAGGTGAGCGCGATGAAGCCGAACACGCCGAGCGGGTAGCTCACGGTCTTGAAGAACGGCACGATCAGGTCGGCCTTCGGCGGCAGGTCGTTCGAGAAGCCGCTCTGGACCCAGCGCAGGAAGAGCTCGAGGACGCGCAGGTTCGAGGTCTCGCTGACCGAGAACGCGAGGTAGAGCGCGGCGACGACGCCGATCACCGACTGCCAGAAGTACTTCTCGCCCGAGGGCATGCCTTCGGGGTTCTTGCCGACGACCTTCCTCCAGTCGTCGACCCAGCCGATCGCGCCGAAGCCGATCGTCACGACCATGACGATCCAGACGAAGCGGTTCGACCAGTCGAACCAGAGCAGCGTCGAGACGCCCATGCCGAGCAGGATGAGGACGCCGCCCATCGTCGGCGTGCCGCTCTTCGCGTGATGGGACTCGATGCCGTACGAGCGGATCGGCTGGCCGATCTTCAGCGACGCGAGCCGCCGGATCACCCACGGCCCGAACACCAGGCCGATGACGAGCGAGGTCATCGCCGCCATCACCGCGCGGAAGGTGATGTACTGGAACACGCGCATGAACCCGAACTCGGGCGAGTACGCCTGCAGCCACTGCGCAAGGCTAAGCAGCATGCGCGTCTCCCGCCGATTCGCCGGTGAGCGCGGCGACGACGCGCTCCATGCGCATGAAGCGCGAGCCCTTGACGAGCACAGACGACGCCGCCGGCGCCTCGCCGAGCGCGGCGATCAGCGCCTCGGCGTCGGCGAAGGCGCGCGCGCCGGCGAACGGCGCCGCGGTGTTCGCGCTTTCCGCGCCCGCGGCCCACATCGATTCGATGCCGTTCTCCTTCGCATAGGCGCCGACCTCGCGATGGAACGCGGGCCCCTGGTCGCCGACTTCGCCCATGTCGCCGAGAACGAGCCAGCGCGGCGCCGGCAAGGCAGCGAGGACGTCGATGGCGGCGCGGACCGAATCGGGATTGGCGTTGTAGGTGTCGTCGATCAGCGTCGCGTCGATGCCGCCGCGCGCGAAGCGCTTTGCCTGCGAGCGGCCGCGCACGGCGACGAATCCTTCGAGGCCGCGGACGATCGCGTCGAGCGGGCAGCCCGCGGCGAGCGCAGCCGTGGTGGCGGCGAGGGCGTTGCGGACGTTGTGCAGGCCGGCGACGCGCAGCGCCAAGCTCGCCGCGCCGGCCGGCGTCTGCATCGTCACGGCCCAGCGCTCGCCTTGCCACGCCGCGGCACCGGTGACGTCGGCCGCCGGCGTCGAACTGCCGCCGACATCGGCCGTCGCCTCGAGGGCGAAGGTCATCATCCGGCGCGCGCCGGCCAGCTCACGCCAGGTCGGTGCATGCGCATCGTCGGCGGGAAAGACGGCGACGCCGCCTGCGCCGAGCGCGGCGATCGCGCTGCCGTTCTCGCGCGCGACCGCGTCGACGCTGGCCATGAACTCGAGGTGCTCGCGCTGCGCGTTGTTGACGAGCGCGATCGTCGGCGCGGCGATCGCGGCGAGCCGGGCAATCTCGCCGGCGTGGTTCATGCCGAGCTCGACGACCGCGGCGCGGCAACCGTCGCGCAGGCGCAGCAGCGTCAGCGGCACGCCGATGTCGTTGTTGAAGTTGCCTTCGGTCGCGAACGCGGCGTCGCCGAGCCAGGCACGGAAGATCGCCGCGATCATCTGCGTCACCGTCGTCTTGCCGTTGCTGCCGGCCACGGCGACGAGCGGCATCGCGAAGCGGCGCCGCCACGCCGCCGCGAGCTCGCCGAGGGCGCGCCGGCTGTCGGCGACGACGAGCCCGGGCAGGCCCGCCTCGTCGAGGCCGCGCTCGGCGAGCGCCGCGACCGCGCCGGCGGCCTTGGCCTCGGCGAGGTAGGCGTGGGCGTCGAAGCGCTCGCCGCGCAAGGCGACGAAGAGATCGCCCGGCGCGACGCTGCGCGTGTCGCTGTGGACGCGCGCGATCGGCGTCGTCACGCTGCCGACGACGCGCGCGCCGGGCAGCATCCGCGCGGCGTCGTCGAGCGTCATCATCATCGTCGTGGTCGTGGTCGTGGTCGTGGTGATGGTGGCGGCGCTGGCGGCGCCGGCCGCGGCGCGCGCCGCGAGCGCCTTCGCCGCGTGCGTGGCGTCGGAGAACGGGAACTTCGCGCCGGCGATGTCCTGGTAGTCCTCGTGGCCCTTGCCGGCGATCAGGACGACGTCGCTCGCGCCGGCGCTGCCGACGGCGTGGCGGATCGCCTCGGCGCGGTTCTCGATCACGTCGACCTCGTCGTGGCCGATCGCACCGGCGAGGATCTGCGCCAGGATCAGGTCGGGCGACTCGAGGCGCGGGTTGTCGCTGGTGACGACGACGCGGCCGGCGAGCCGGTTCGCGATCGCGCCCATCAGCGGCCGCTTCGCGGCGTCGCGGTTGCCGCCGCAGCCGAACACGCACCAGAGCGTGCCGCCGCGCGCCTTGGCGAGCGGCGCGAGCGCGTCAAGCGCCTTCTCGAGCGCATCGGGCGTGTGCGCGTAGTCGACGACGACTTCGGGCAGCGCCGACGCATCGCGTCCGTCGGCGCCGGCGCCGATTCGCTGCATGCGGCCGGGCACCGGCGTCAGCGCCGCGCATGCCGCCGCGGCGTCGGCGAGCGTGACGCCGAGGGCGCGCAGCACGCCGATGACGCAGAGCAGGTTGGCGGCGTTGTAGTCGCCGATCAGCGGCGTCGCGATGGCGGCGCGCTGGTCGCCCTCGACGACGTCGAAGGCGAGGCCGTGGCGGTCGTGACGGAGCGCTTCGGCCACGAGGCGCGCGCGCTCGCCGCGCACCGAGACCGTCCAGCAGTCGACCGCCGAGTCGGCGAGCGAATCGGCGAGCTCGAGACCTTGCGCGTCGTCGAGGTTGACGACCGCCGAGCGCAGCCCGGGCCAGGCGAAGAGCTGCGCCTTGGCTTGCCAGTAGGCGCGCATGTCGCCGTGGTAGTCGAGGTGGTCCTGGGTGAAGTTGGTGAACACCGCGACCGCGACCTGCGTGCCGGCGAGGCGATGCTCGGCGATGCCGATCGACGACGCCTCGACCGCGCACGCCGCGAAGCCGCGGTCGGCGAAGTCGTGCAGCGCGCTCTGCAGCGTCACCGGGTCGGGCGTCGTCAGGCCGGTCGCGCGCATCGCCGCGAGCGCGTGCGCTGCGCCGGCCGCGGGCGCGGCCGATGCCTCGCGGCTCGCGGCAGTGCCACGCGGCCTGCCATCCGCCGCGACGCTGCCGAGCGGCGGCTCGCCGATCCCGAGCGTGCCGACGATGCCGCAGCGCCGGCCGAGCGCCGCCGCTGCCTGCGCGATCCACCACGCGGTCGAGGTCTTGCCGTTGGTGCCGGTGACGGCGATGACGTCGAGCTTGCTGCTCGGCGTGCCGAGGAAGCGGCTGGCGATGTCGCCGGCGGCCGCCTTCAGGCCGCGCAGCGCGCCGACGCGCGGCTCGGCGGCGAAGGCGAACGCCTCGACGCCTTCGGCCTCGACCAGGCAGGCGCCCGCGCCGGCGGCGAGCGCGTCGGCGACGAAGCGACGGCCGTCGCTGGCGTAGCCGGGCCAGGCGACGAAGGCGTCGCCGCTGCCGACGCGGCGGCTGTCGGCGACGAGCGCGCGCGCCTGGCGCGTGAGCAGCCAGGCGTGCGCTGCCTCGCGCGACTCGAGGCGCGCCATGCCGACGCCGTTCGCCTTGGCCACCTAGAAGCTTTCCTCTTCGGCCGGCATCTCGCGCGAGACGATCTGCGGCTTGACGTCGAGGTCGGGCTGGACGCCCATCATGCGCAAGGTCTGCTGCACGACCTCGCTGAAGACCGGCGCGGCGACGTCGCCGCCGAAATACTTGCCCGCCGTCGGCTCGTCGACCATCACCGCGACGATGATGCGCGGATGCGCGATCGGCGCCATGCCGACGAACCAGGCGCGGTACTTCTTGGTCGCGTAGCTCGCGCCCTCCTGCTTGTACGCGGTGCCGCTCTTGCCGCCGACCGAGTAGCCGATCACCTGCGCCTTCGGCGCCGTGCCGCCGGGCAGCGTGACGAGATGGAGCATGTCGCGCACGGTCGCCGCGGTCTTCGGCGAGAGGATGCGGATGCCGGAGGCGAGCGGCGCCGCGCCGCTGCCGATCGGCCGCGTCAGCGTCACCGGGATCAGCTCGCCGTCGTGCGCGAACACGGTGTAGGCGTGGGCGATCTGGAACAACGACGCCGAGAGGCCATAGCCGTAGCTCATCGTCGCCTGCTCGATCGGCCGCCAGCTCTTGTACGGGCGCAGCCGCCCGGTGACGACGCCGGGAAAGCCGAGCTGCGGCTTCTGGCCGAAGCCGACCGAGCTGTAGAGCTCCCACATCTCGCGCGGCGTGAAGGTCATCGCCATGCGCACGGCGCCGACGTTGCTCGATTTCTGGATCACTTCGGTGACGGTGAGGTTGCCGTGCGGGTGCGAGTCGGTGATCGTCGAGCCGGTCAGCGTCATCCGACCGGGCGCGGTCTGGATCACCGTCGTCGGCGTGACGCGGCCGGTCTCGAGCGCCCACGCGGCGACGAAAGGCTTCATCGTCGAGCCCGGCTCGAAGGTGTCGGTCAAGGCGCGGTTCCTCAGCTGCGCGCCCGTGAGGTTCTTGCGGTCCGACGGCGAATAGCTCGGAAAGTTCGCCAGCGCGAGCACTTCGCCGGTCTGGGCGTCGAGGACGACGACGCTGCCCGCCTTCGCCTTGTTGGCGGCGACTGCGTCGCGGATGCGCTGGTAGGCGAAGAACTGCACCTTCGAATCGATCGCCAGGCCGATGTCCTGGCCCTCGACCGGCGCGGTGCTGTCGCCGACGTCCTCGACGACGCGGCCGAGCCGGTCCTTGATGACGCGGCGCGTGCCGTCGCGGCCGGCGAGCTCCTTCTGGAACGCGAGCTCGACGCCTTCCTGGCCGCGATCCTCGACGTTGGTGAAGCCGACGACGTGCGCGGCCGCCTCGCCTTCGGGGTACTTGCGCTTGTACTCGCGCACTTCATGGATGCCCTTGATGCCGAGGTCCTTCACCGCCTTGGCGACGTTGTCGTCGACCTGGCGGCGCAGCCAGACGAAGTTCGGGTTGTCGGCGAGGCGCGCCTCGAGCGCCGCGCTCGTCATGTCGAGCAGCGTCGCCAGCCTGGCGCGCGAGCGGGCGTCGCCGTCGAGATCCTTCGGGATCGCCCAGATCGACGGCGCCGGAATGCTCGCCGCGAGGATGAGCCCGTTGCGATCGACGACCCGGCCGCGGCTCGCCGGCAGCTCGATCGTGTGGCCGTAGCGGATCTCGCCCTGCTTCAGGAAGAACGGCGCGTCGAGGATCTGCACGTAGACCGCGCGGCCGAGCAGGAGCGCGAAGCCGAGGCCGACGAGCGCGACCAGCAGCTTCGAGCGCCACGGCGGCGTCGGCGCGGCGAGCAGCGGGCTGGTCGAGTAGTTGAAGCTCTTGACGCCGGCGTTGGCGCGCGACCTGGCGCTGCCCTTCTTCGCGCTCATCGATTCGCTCCCGATGATGATGCCGATGCCGACGCCGCGGCGGCCAGCTCCACGTACTGCGTCACCGCCGGCGTGGCCGCGCGCATCGCCAGCCGCTCGCGCGCGGTGCGCTCGACGCGCAGCGGCGTCGCCTGCGAGCGCAGCTCGGTCTTGAGCCGCTCGCTGTCGTTGTCGAGGGCGCGCTCCTCGCCCTGCGCCTTGTCGAGCTCGGCGAACAGGCGCCGCGACTCGTACGAGACGCGGACGAGATAGAGGCTGGTCGCGAGCAGCACCAGCAGCAGGACGACGTTGAGCCGGGTCATTCGCCGGCTCCCGCGCCGAGCGGCACGTCGGTGCGCTCGGCGACGCGCATCACCGCCGAGCGCGCGCGCGGATTCGTCGCCGCCTCGGTCGGCCCGGGCTTGACGCGGCCGAGCGCGCGCAGCCGCTGCGGCCGCGGCGCGGCGAACGGCGCGCGCCGGTCGAACTCGGTCTTGCTTTCGTGGGCGATGAAGGTCTTGACGATCCGGTCCTCGAGCGAGTGGAAGCTGATGACGACGAGGCGCCCGCCCGGCGCAAGCAGCGCGAGCGCCGCGGTCAGGGCCTGCTCGAGCTCCTCAAGCTCGGCGTTGACGAAAATCCGAAGCGCCTGAAACGTGCGCGTTGCAGGGTTCTGGCCCGCTTCTCGGGTCCGGACCGCACCAGCCACGACGTCGGCAAGCTCGCCGGTGGTTCGAACAGGGCGCCCGCCTTCGCGCCGAGCAACAAGCGCCTTTGCAACCTGTAGAGCAAACCGTTCTTCCCCATAGTCGCGTATCACCTCCGCAATGTGGCGCTCGTCGGCCCTCGCCAGGAATTCCGCGGCGCTCTCGCCGCGGGTCGTGTCCATTCGCATGTCGAGCGGTCCGTCGAAGCGGAACGAGAAGCCGCGCGCCGGATCATCGATCTGCGGCGACGAGACGCCGAGGTCGAGAAGCACGCCGCTGACCTGGGCGATGCCGAGGCCGTCGAGAGTCGAGGCCATCGCCGAGAACGCGGTGTGGACGATCGAGAAGCGCGGGTCGGCGGCGAGCGCGTCGTCCTCGGCGGCGGCAGCGACCGCGCTCGCGTCGCGATCGAGCGCGACCAGGCGGCCGCTCGCCGAGAGCTGCTCGAGCACGGCACGGGCATGACCGCCGCGACCGAAGGTGGCGTCGACGTAGATGCCGTCGGCGCTCGTGACAAGCGCGCCGACCGCTTCGTGCAGAAGCACGCTCACGTGCTGGAGCTCGTCGGACGTGGCCATTCAGAAGCTGAAGCTCTTGAGCGAGTCCGGCATCGGCGACTGCATCACCTCGACCTCGTGGGCCGCGTGGCGCTGCGCGTCCCAGAGCTCGAAGTGGCTGCCCATGCCGATCAGCATGACATCGCGCACGAGGCCCGCCGATGCGCGCAGCTCGGGCGCGATCAGGACGCGGGACGAAGCGTCAATGTCGACGTCCATCGCATTGCCGAGAAAGACGCGCTTCCAGCCGCTCGAATCCATCGGCAGCGCCGCGACCCGGTCACGGAATTGCTCCCACGCCGGGCGCGGGAAGATCAGCAGCGATCCTTCGGGAT
>DASYKC010000002.1:0-22633 GCA_035995885.1 Caldimonas sp.
AGCAGGCGAGGGATGACGAAGCGCAAGGCGACGAAGAAGGCGAGGCCGGCGCCGACGTCGGCCAGTGTCGCCGCAGCGGGCGCGGCGGCCGTAGGAGCGCGGTCGCGCTCGACGCCGCGTGCCTGCGCCTGCGCCTGCGCCCGCAGCTGCGGCTGCGGCTGCAGCTGCGGCTGCGGCTGCGGCTGCGGCTGCGGCTGCGGCTTCGACTGCGGCTTCTGCGGATCGTCGCTGCGGTTCGGCACGTCGTCGGCTCGGGCCGCCTTCTGCACCACCTCGGCGACGCCCTGCTTGCCACGCAGCGAGCCGAGCGTCTTCGCGTAGACCCAGGTGAACTCGGCGCCGAGCAGGAAGATCTGCGCCGAGTAGTAGACCCAGATGAAGACGACGATCAGCGAGCCGGCGGCGCCGAAGCCCGAGGCGACGCCGCTCTTGCCGATGTACAGGCCGATCAGGAACTTGCCGAACGTGAAGAGCAGCGAGGTGACGATCGCGCCGAGCCAGACGTCGTGCCAGCGCACGTGCACGCGCGGCATCAGCTTGTAGATCATCGCGAACACCGCCGTCGTGAGGACGAAGCCGACGAGGAGGTTGACGACCTGCAGCAGCGTCTCCCAGCCGCCGAACAACGGGCCCCACCACTTGCCGAGCGCCGCGATCGCCGCGCCGAAGACGAGCGAGACCATGAGCAGGAAGGCCAGGCCGAGGATCAGCCCGAACGAGAGCACGCGCGCGCGCAGCAGCGACCAGAGGCCGCCCTTCTTGCGCGCCGGAGCGCGCCAGATGCGGTCGAGGTCGTCCTGCAGCTCGGCGAAGACCGTGGTCGCGCCGAACAGCAGCAGCGCGATGCCGAACGCCGTGGCGGCGACGCCCTGGTGCGGCTTGTTGACGCTGGCGAGGAGGCCCTGCACCGCCTTCGCGGCATCGGCGCCCATCAGGCCCTGGAGCTGGGTGTAGAGCTCGCCGCGCACCGCGTCTTCGCCGAAGACCAGGCCGGCGACCGAGACGACGATCAGGAGCAGCGGCGCGAGCGAGAACACCGTGTAGTACGAGAGCGCCGCGCCCATGCTCGGCGCATAGTCGTCGAGCCACGACGACACCGCCGTCCTGGCGAGCTTCCACCACGTCTGCAGCGACGGCTTGTCGGCGGCGGCGACGGCGGTCTCGCTCACGACGTCCTCGGCTGGGTCACTTGGGCGGAATGCGGAGCTTCTGCCCCGGATAGATCTTGTCGGGATTGGCGAGCATCGGCTTGTTGGCCTCGAAGATCTTCATGTAGGCGTTGGCGTCGCCGTAGGCTTCCTTGGCGATCTTCGAGAGCGTATCGCCGGACTTGACTTCGCGATAGGTCGATGGCGCAGCGCCGCCTTCGGCGACGGTCAGCAGGTCGTCGACCTTGGCGACGGCGGCGACGTTGCCGCAGCAGAGAACGATCTTCTCCTTCGTCGCCTGGTCGGCGGCGATGCCGGCGACCGTCACCGTCTGCGTCGCGCCGTCGTAGCGGACGTCGAGGCCATCGGCCTTCAGCCCCTGCGCGGCGATGTAGCGCTCGATCGCCTGGCCGGCGGTGGCGTTCAACGCGGCGATGTCGGGCGTCGCCGGTGCCGCAGCGCCGGCCGCAGGCGTGGCTGCGGGCGCGGCCTTCGGGTGGTTGAACAGCTTTTCGCCGGCTTCCTGGATGAAACTGATGAGGCTCATGGGCTCGTTCTCGTGGGATGAAGAAACAGGGCGGGTCAGCCGACGACTTCCAGGCCTTCGCTCATCTCGCCCATCAGCTCGTCCTTGCGCGCGCCGAGACGGCTGCCGAGGTCGCGCAGGTCGAGCGACGCCGCCCGGCACTTCGGGAACAGCTCGCTTTCTTCCTCGCCGGCGTGGTGGTCGACGTACTCGCCGAGGACGGTGACCTTGGCGTCGTAGAGCGGCTCGTCCGCCTGCATGTCGCGGATCTGCGCGATCAGCGCCTTCGCCGACGCGTGCTCGACCGCGGCTTCGTCGAGCAGGTCGGAATCGACGCCGGCGGCGCGCGCGGCGGGGTAGAAGATCTCTTCCTCGATCGTCGCGTGCACCGTCAGGAGCGTGCAGATCTCCTCGGCGAGCGGCCGGCGCTCGTCGCCGCCGGCATCGCCCTCGACGAGCTTGCGGTAGCTCGCGAACAGCGCGCGAACCTCGCGATGGTCGTCGGCCAGCAGCTGCGTCGCGTCGCTCGACGCCGGCCGGGGCGACGGGTTCGCGGACTTGGCGGGGTGTCGGGTGCGCGGCATGGTCGTTCCTCGAGGTGGCAAGGCCGAACCTTAGACAAGGGCTCGCCGGCCGTGAAGGGAGTGGACAAGCGAAGACGCCGGAGTCCTACGCGGCCACGGCGATTTGCGGCGCGGCGCGGCGCGCCTACTTGCCGGGCGCGTTGAAGAGCCGGTCGAGGACGTCCGGCGGCAGCGACGTCGGCAGCTCGACGACGTCGAGGCCGTGCCTGAGCTCGTACGACGACGCGCGCCAGCCGGGCTCGAGCGACTCGGCGAGGTCCTCGTCGTCGGGCTCGCGCACCGGCGGCCGGACCTCGTCGGCGCCGGGCTCCGCGTCGGCCGGCGCCGGCGCGAGCGACGCACTGCGCGCGCTGCGCCGGAACGGGCTCGGGAACTTGGGCGGGCTGAGCGACATGGTGATCGCCGTCATCGGCAAGGCCCGTGCCCGAGGCGGGCCTATCCGGCGCTGCGTGCCGCGTCGCGTGCGAGCAGGCCGATCAGCGAGCGCGCATTGCGCTGGCCCTGGTCTTCCATGTTGTTGTTGAAGATCACGTGCGTCTGCATCGCCGCCAGCGCCAGCCGCACGATGCGCGGCGCCAGGCCGGCGAGCTCGCTCTCGGGGTAGTCGTAGTTGAACCGGTCCGACGCCGACGTCGCGCCGCGAATGTTCCAGGTGCGCGCGTTGCGGCCGTGCAGGCGGACGAGGGCGTAGCGCGGATGGGTCGCCTGCCAGACCGCGGGAACCGAGTTCGCGAAGCCCTGCGGCCCGTCGACGACGGTGTGGGCGAGGCCGAGCTCGCGCAGGAACGCCAGCGTCGACGCCTGCTCGCGCGCGCCGAACCAGCTCTCGTGCCGGAACTCGGCCGAGAGGTCGAAGCCGGCCATCTCCTCGGCGCAATGCGCGACCTGGGCGCGGCCGGCGGCGCCGCCGGTGATCCAGGGCGGAAACTGGAAGTGGACGAGGCCGAGCTTTCCGGCGGCGCGCAGCGGCAGCAGCGCCTCGCGAAAGCGCAGCCAGAGCTCGCTACGGATCTCGGCCGGCACGTCGTCGTAGAAGAAAGTCGCCGCGTCGGCCGCGCCGAGCGCCTGGCGCAGGTCGGCGTGCAGGACCCTGGCGGCCGTCTGGTGGCCGGTGAAGAGGCGAAATGCCTTGACGTTCATGACGAAGCCCGTCGGCGTTCGCTCGGCCCAGAGCTGCACCGTCGCCGGCGTCGGCATCGCGTAATAGCTCGAGTCGACCTCGACGATCGGGAACTGCGACGCGTAGTGGCGCAGGCGCGCCTCGGCGCTGGTCGCGCCCTTCGGATAGAAGCGGCCGCAGGCGATCAGCGTCTTGTCGGTCCACGACGCCGTGCCGACGCGGATTTCGTGCGCGCCGCCGGCGCCGGCCTCGCCTTCGGCAGCGGCCGGGCGCACGTCAATTGCCAAAGACTCGCTCATGCGCCTCCTGCCGACCCGAGGCCTCGCACGACGGCCTCGACGACGCCGTCGCCGCCTGCGCGCTGCACCCGCTCCTCCATGACCCAGAACCCCGACACCTCCGCGAGGCTACTGCAAGGCGGAGCGCCGCACCGATTCGAGGTCCGCTCCGTCACCGGCGCCTGCTACACGCTGATCGAGGAACGCGATGGCGACGCCGGGCTCACCCAGCGTCGCTACCGCACCGCCTACGCGGGCCTGCCCGTCGTCGCCAACGACGACGGCTCGTTCACGATCGTCGACACCCACACCCGGCTGGTCCGGGTCGAGTGAGCGCGGCCGCCGCGGCGGCACAACGCTTGCCACCCGACGTTCTTTCCCTGCGCATCGTCGTGGTCAAGCACACAGGAAGCGGCGTCGGTCGGCCGCGCGAAGGCGGCGCGAGACGCTCGTCGAGCGCGAGCAGCGACCACTGGAAGCGCCTGCTGCGGCGGCCGCCGCGCCTGCCGGTCGCGCTCGACGCGCAGGCGTTCGTCGACGAGCTGAACCGGCGTCTGCGCGCCGACCCGGCGGCGCGCGACGACACGCGCTTCGTCGTCGCCGTCGCCGCCGAGGGGGGCGCCGCGGCGCCGACGTGGGAAGGCCCGGAGGCGATGCAGCCGGTCGTCGCGCGAATCGTCAAGGGCGTGATCGGCGAGTTCGAGACCGAGCAGCCGTTCCTGTTCGATCGCTAGCGGCCCCGTGGGTCGACGCCGGCGCGGGCCGCGCTACGGCACGGCCTTGAAGTGCTTGCTGAGCTTGATGCCCTGGCCCTGGTACGACGACTTCACGCCCTGGCCGTAGAGGACCGCCGGCGTCGATGTCAGGCGCTCGTAGGCGAGGCGGCCGACCAGCTGGCCGTGCTCGAGGACGAACGGCACCTCGTACGAGCGCACCTCGAGGACGGCGCGCGAGCCCTCGCCGCCGGCATCGCCGTGGCCGAAGCCCGGGTCGAAGAAGCCGGCGTAGTGGACGCGGAATTCGCCGACCAGCGTGTCGTAGGCGATCATCTCGGCGGCATAGCCGGGCGGCACGCGCACCGCCTCCTGCGAGGCGAGGATGTAGAACTCGGCCGGGTCGAGGATCAGGCCGCCGCGCGCCGGCGCGCGCACCGGCTCCCAGTATTCGTCGACCTGGTAGTGGCCGATGCGGTCGATGTCGACGAGGCCGGCGTGGCTCCTCGCCTTGTAGCCGATGATCCCGCCCGAGCGGCGCCCCTGCAGGTCGACGCGCACCGGCACGCCGTTGACGATCTCGAGCGCGCGCGCATCGCCCGGCTCGGTCTCGGGCGACTGGACCAGGCCGTGCTCTTCCTGCAGCCGGCGCATGAAGCCGTCGCTCGCGATCGGCTTGCCGCGGCGCACGCGCAGCTGGCTCAGGCGCGAGCCCTTCCTGACGAGGACGCTGAAGGTGCGCGGCGAGACCTCGGCGTAGAGCATGCCGCTGTATTGCTCCCGGACCTGGTCGAACGCCGTGCCGTTGTCGGTGATGAGGCGGGTGAAGATGTCGAGCCGGCCTGTCGAGCTCTTCGGGTTGCCCATCGCCGACGTGCGGTGGCGCAGGTCGAGGCCTTCGAGCAGCGGGATGATGTAGACGCAGCCCTTCTCGAGGACGCCGCCGCCGCTGATGTCCATCGCGTGCATCGCGAACTCGTCGAGCTTGGCCTTGACCGAGCCCTTGCCGGGCAGGAAGCTGGCGCGCACGCGATATGCCGTCGGCCCGAGGCGCAGGTCGAGGCTGGCCGGCTGGAACTGGTCGTCGGCGATCGGCTCGAGGGCGAAGATCTCCTTGCGCTGGACCATGGCGCGCAGGTCCTGGCTCGGCACGATGCCGGTCGAATGCGCGGGCGCCGCGTCGTCGGCGGGCGCGCCGGCGCCGCCGGGCGCGGCGGCGCCACCGGCTCCCCGGGTGGGCTCGACGAAGTCGAGGTCGGCGCTTTCGGAAGGCGTGGTCATGGCTCGGGCGCGAAGCGCGGCGAGTCTACGCGAGCGCCTCGGTCAGCCGTCGCTGCCCGCGCGCGCCACGCAGCAGGAAGAAGGTGATGCCGAGGTTGAGCAGGTTCCAGGCGATGCCGTTCAGGAATGCCGCGTGGTACGAGCCGGTGAGGTCGAACACCTTGCCCGACATCCAGCCGCCGAGCGCCATGCCGAACAGCGTGCACATCAGGATCGTGCCGGTGCGCGCGCCCGCCTCGGCGGCCGGGAAGTGCTCGCGCACGATGATCGCGTACGACGGCACGATGCCGCCCTGGAACAGGCCGAACAGCGCCGAGACGACGTAGAGCGAGGCGAGCGAGTCGAAGGGCAGGAAGAGGAGCAGCGCCGTGCCCTGCAGGAGCGAGCCGAGGAGAAGCGTGCGCAGGCCGCCGATGCGGTCGCAGATCGCACCCGAGACGAGGCGGCTGACGACGCCGCAGGCGAGCATCAGCGAGAGCATCTGCGCGCCGCGCGCCGCGCCGTAGCCGAGGTCGCCGCAGTAGGCGACGATGTGGACCTGCGGCATCGACATCGCGACGCAGCAGGCGACGCCGGCGATGCAGAGCAGCGTCTGCGCCGCGCCCGTCGACAGGCCGAAGGGGCGCGCCGACGCGGCCGGCCCCGACGCCGCCGTGGCGGTGCTCGCCGCGACGGTCGGCGGCCGGCCGCGCATGAAGAGCGCCAGGCCGGCCATCGCCAGCGCGGTGAAGACGCCGAGGCCGAGGTAGGTCTGGCGCCAGCCGACGCTCGCGACGAAGTGCTGGACGATCGGCGGCCAGATCGCGCCGGCGACGTAATTGCCGCTCGCGCAGATCGCGACGGCGATGCCGCGCCGGCGCTCGAACCAGAGCGCGGTGTCGGCGACGAGGGGCGCGAAGCTCGCCGAGCTGCCGACGAGGCCGAGCAGCACGCCATGGACGATCGCGAAGGTCCAGATGTTCGGCGCCAGGGCGGCGCCGACGAAGCCGAGGCCGAGTCCGGCCGCGCCGATGAGCAGCGGCAAGACGATGCCGCGCCGGTCGGCCAGGCGCCCCATGAAGACGCCGCCGATGCCGAAGCCGACCATCAGCAGCGTGTACGGCAGCGAGGCGTCGGCGCGCGCCGTGCCGAACTCGGCCTGCACGCTCGGCAGGACGACGGCGACGACGTACATCGCGCTGCTGCCGAGCGTCATCAGAAGCAGGGCGACGACGAGACGGCCCCAGGCGTAGCGCGAGTCGATGGCGTGCACTTGCATGCACCCATTGTGCGCATCGGCGGCGGCGCCTTCTCCCGGAGCTCGGCGTGTCGGCGCCGTGGTCGCGTCGGCAAGGGCGTCGTCGCCGCCGCGCTCGCACTGGCGGCCGAGCCAGTCGTACGAGGCATGGCGGACGATCTCAGGAACCAGGCGCGCCCGTCGCCGTCGCGCAGCGATGCGAGGTAGCGCAGCGCCGGCACGCCGGCCTGCGCGACCGGCCGTTTATTCCCGCGGAATAAAACGACCGCCCGGACGGTATGGCTTGCCGAGACCGGTCTTCGCGCGCCGCCCGGCGGCGTCGCACCGATCGGCTCTTCCGTCACTCCTGGAGACCGCCATGCCGATTCCCTTCCTGCGTCGACCCTGGGCCAGGCGCGTTCGCCCGCTCGCTTGCGCCGCGGCCGCGCTGCTCGCCGGCATCGCCGCGGCCGCTGGCCCGAAGGCCTACGTCGGCAACTTCAAGGACTCGACCGTGAGCGTCGTCGACACGCAGGCCGGCGCGGTGGTCAAGACGATCGCGGTCGCCGCCGGGCCGCACGGCATGGCGGTCAGCCCCGACGGCCGCTTCGTCTACGTCACCGGCGAGGCGTCGAGCAGCATGAGCGTGATCGACACCGGCAACGACACGGTCGCGCGCACGGTCGAGGTCGGCGCGACGCCGCACGGCGTCGCGATGCTGCCCGACGGCCGGACCCTCCTGGTCGGCGTCTACGGCGCCGACCGCGTCGCCTTCGTCGACACCGCCAGCGGCAGCGTCGTCGCCACGGTGCCGGTCGCCAAGCCGCACACCATCGCCGTCCGCCCGGACGGCAAGGTCGCCTACGTCGCCTCGCAGGAGCCGGGGCAGTTCGGCCTCGTCGTCGTCGACCTGACGACGCGCAGCGTCGCGCGCCGGATCGATCTCGACAAGCCGCCGCGCGACCCGGAGTTCAGCCACGACGGCCGGTTCCTCTACGTCACGAGCGCCGGCGTCAACGCGCTGCGCGTCTTCGACGCCGCCTCCGACCGGCCGGTCGCCGAGATCGCGACCGGCGCCTCGCCGCACCTCGGCAAGTGGTTCGCCGGCGCCGCCGTCGGCACCGTCGTCGTCCAGGGCCCCGGCGAGCTGCTCCTGTTCGACCCGGCGAGCCAGGCGGTGCTGCGCAGCGTCGCGGTCGGCAAGCAGCCGCACTGGATGGCGTCGGACGGCAAGACCGTGTGGGTCACCAACGAGGGCTCGAACGACGTCAGCGCGGTCGACCTCGCGAGCGGCCGCAGCGCGACGATCGCCGTCGGCAACGCGCCGCGCAAGATCGTCGTCCAGCCGGCGGCAGCGAAGTCCGCGGGCGCGGGCGGCACCGTCTCGATCGCCAACTTCGCCTTCGTGCCGGCCGCGCTCGCGGTCGGCGCCGGCAGCACCGTCACCTGGCGCAACGACGACGGCGCGCCGCACGCGCTCGCCTTCGCCGACGGCGCGGCGGCGAGCGACCTGCTGCTGCCGGGCCAGAGCTTCTCGAGAACCTACGCCGGCGCCGGCCGCTTCGACTACACCTGCTCGGTCCACCCGTACATGCGCGGCACGGTCACGGTCCAGCCCTAGCGCCTCGGCGCGCCGGCACGCGCCCATCTTCGAGCTCAGCGTCCGAGCGCGTCGGCCGCTTCGTCGAGCAGGCTTTCGAGCTGGTTCGGCTCGACCGGCTTCAGCAGGTGATGGCGGTAGCCGACGGCGAGGCTGCGCTGCCGGTCCGACGACATGCCGAAGCCGCTCATCGCGATCGCATAGGGCGGCCGGGCATCGCCGAGACGCGTCATCAGCTCCCAGCCGTTGCCGTCGGGCAGGCCGATGTCGGAGATCAGCACGTCGCAGCCTGCGGCCGGGATCGCCGTTGCCGCCTCGCCGAGCGAAGGCGCCGAGAAGACGGTGTGGCCGAGCTGCTCGAGCAGGACGCCGAGCAGGAAGCGCGTGTCGTCGTGGTTCTCGACGATGAAGATGCGCATCGGCCGCTTCGCGCCGGGTGGAGGGAACGCCGCCATCGCCCGCACCTCAGTCGAGCGGAAGCTCGATGGTGAAGGTGGCGCCCTGGTTGCGGCCGCTGCTCGCGGCAACGAGCGAGCCGTGGTGCGCCTCGACCGTCGCCTTGGCGATCGCCAGGCCGAGGCCGAGGCCGCCGAACTCGCTCGTCACCCACGGCCCTTCCTGCGCGAAGGCGTCGAAGATCACCGGCAGCGCGTCGCTGGCGATGCCGATGCCGGTGTCGGCGACGACGAGCACGAAGCGGTTGTCGATGTTGCTCGAGACGACCTTGATCTCGCCTTCGTTCGGGGTGAACTTGGCCGCGTTCTTGAGCAGGTTCCAGACCACCTGCTGCAGGCGCGACGCGTCGCCCGCGACCATGTGGCGGGTCGCGTGCAGGGCCAGGCCGACGCGCTGGCGCTTGGCCATGAAGTCGCCGGCGCAGACGTCGGCGGCAGCGTGGATGACCTCGTGCATGTCGGTCTGCGCGCGCGTCATCTCGAGCTTGCCGCTCGAAATGCGGGTGACGTCGAGCAGGTCGTCGATCAGCATCAGCTCGGCGCGAACGTTCCTGCGGATCAGCTCGACCGTGCCGCGCAGCGACGCCGGCAGATCGTTGTGGCGCTCGAGCGCGTGCAGCGCCATCACGACCGGCGTCAGCGGCGTGCGCAACTCGTGCGAGAGGATGGCGAGAAAGCGGTCCTTGGCGTGGCTCGCCGCCTCGGCCTCGGCGCGCGCCTTGCGGTTGTCGACGAGCGCCTGCACGAGCTCGGCGCGGCTCGTCTCGAGCGCCTGCTCGGAGGCACGTGCCTGCGTCTGGTCGCGGAAGATCTTGAGCAGGCCGATCGGATTCGCGCCCTCGCCGTCGCGCATCGCCATCATGACGCCGCTGCCCCAGAAGCGGCTGCCGTTCTTGCGCCGGTGCCAGCGCTCGTCGGCGGCGCGGCCTTCGGCGAGCGCCAGCGTCGCCTCGCGCTGCGGCGCGCCGGCGACGCGATCCTCCTCGATGAAGATGAGGTCGGCGCTCTGGCCGATCACCTCGTCGGCGACATAGCCGGTGAGGCTCTCGGCGCCGCTGTTCCAGCCGGTGATGCGCCGCTTCAGGTCCATCGCGACGATCGCGTACTCGCGCGCGCTGTCGACGATCAGGCGCAGCCGCTCCTCCGATTCGCGCAGCGCCTGCTCGGCGTGGCGGCGATCGCTGACGTCGAGGACGATCGCCACCGCCGCGCTCGGCCGCTCTTCGGCGTCGAGGACGGCGTTCACCGACGCGTTCACCCAGACGACGCTGCCGTCGCCGCGCACGTAGCGCTTCTCCATCTCGAACGGCGTGCCGTCGACGGCGAGGCGGCGGAACGCGGCGATGTTGCGGTCGCGGTCGTCCGGGTGGACGATCGCGAACGCCGAGGTGCCGATCAGCGCCTCGGGTGCGCGGCCGGCGATCAGGCCGAAGCGGGCGTTGGCGAGCGTGATGCCGCCGTCGAGATCGATGTGGGCGACGCCCGCCGCCGCCTGCGTGACGATGGTCCGGAAGAGCGCCTCCGACTCGCGCAGCGCCTCGCTCACGCGGCGCCGCTCGCTGATGTCGACGAAGGTGAGGACGACGCCGCTGATCCGGTCCTCGCCGCTGCGATAGGGGCGCAGGCGGGCGAGCAGCCAGTGCTCGTCGAATCGGACCTCGCGCTCGATCGGCACCAGCTTGTCGAGGACGACGCGCGCGTCGGCGTTGAGCTGCGGGTAGTCGAGGCGGTTGGCGAGGTCGCTGATCGGCCGGCCGACGTCGGCGCCGATCAGGTTGAAGAGCTCGACCGCCGACGGCGTGAACATCGAGATGCACAGGCTGCGGTCGAGGAAGACGGTCGGGATCGCCGTCGCCGCCATCAGGTTCTGCAGGTCGCCGTTGGCGTGGCTCAGCTCGTCGACCTTGGCCTTGAGCTCCTGGTTGACGGTGGTGAGCTCCTCGTTGATCGACTGCAGCTCCTCGCGGCTGGTCTCGAGCTCCTCGGTCGCCGAGCGCAGCTCCTCGTTCATCGCCTGCAGCTCTTCGTTGCTCGCCTTCAGCTCCTGCGCCGTGAAGGCGCCCTGCTCGGTGGCGTCGCGCAGGTGCCACTTGAGCTCGTCGACTTGCTGCTGCAGGCGATGCAGGTGGGCGTCGCCCTCGGGCGTCGTCGACGGCGGCCGCGGCGCGACTTCGGGGCTGACCGGCTCGAACGTCACGAGCAGGAAACCGGCGGCGAGGTCCTCGGCACGGCCGACGCGGATGACGAGGGCGGGCTCGTCGGCGTCGCTGTCGAACGCGAGCGGCGCGGTCTCGACCGGCACGTCGCTCTCGTGGGCGCGCAGCAGCGCCGTGCGCAGGTCGCCGGTGAGCGACGGCTCGACCGCGAGGAGCAGGTTGTTGCTCGGCTCGCCGCCGGAGTGACGCAGGTAGCGGCCGGCGCGCTCCGAGATGTGGACCATCTCGTAGTCCGCGGTGATGATCACCGACGCCGGCGCGAAGCGCTCGATCAGCTTCAGGTGCAGCTCGCGCCAGGAGCCGACGCCGAGGTCTTCGGCATTCGGCCGGCTGGTCAGGAACGCACCCAGCCGCCCCGACATCGGTGCCGGCCCGGTGAGGGGCAGCGCCAGCGAACGCGCCAGGACGCCGCCTCCCACCGGCGGCGGCAGCCGGCGGTCGCGGACGATGCGCGATTCGAAGATGCGGTGCTTCGAGTCGATCGGCTGGAACAGGTGCGGGCTGACGTCGACCGTCTCCGAGACACCGAGGAAGAGGCGCCCGTGCGGGCGCAGCGCGAAGTGAACGATCTCGAGCGCGCGCTGCTGCGCCTGGGTGTTCAGATAGATGAAGAGGTTGCGGCAGCTGACCAGATCGAGACGCGAGAAGGGCGCGTCCTTGAGCAGGTCGTGGCTGGCGAAGACGACCGCCTCGCGCAGCTCGGCGCGGACGCGAAAGCCGCGCAGCTCGCGCGTGAAGTAGCGGCGCAGCCGCTCCTCGGAGACGTCGGCGGCGATCGCCGGCGGGTAGATGCCCTCGCGCGCGGCGCGGATCGCGTCGTCGTCGAGGTCGGTCGCGAACACCTGGAGCGTCGGCGACACCTCGAGCACGCGGGCGTGCTCGGCGAGGAGCATCGCGATCGAGTAGGCCTCCTCGCCGGTCGCGCACGCCGGCACCCAGACCCGCACCTCGTCGTTCGCGCCCTTGCCGGCGAACAGCGCCGTCATCTGCGCCTGCAGCGCATCGAAGGCGTCGCGGTCGCGGAAGAAGTTGGTGACGCTGATGAGCAAGTCCTTCAGCAGCGCGCCGGATTCGCCGGGATGCGTGCGCATGAAGGCGAGGTAGGTCGGCAGGTCGTCGATGCCGTTGACGCTCATGCGCCGGCCGAGGCGGCGCAGGATCGTCGCCCGCTTGTAGTACGTGAAGTCGCGCCCGGTGCTGGCGCGCAGGTACTTGAGGACCTCGCGCAGCACCGCCTCGAGGTCGTCGGCCGGCGCCGGCGCCGCTTGCGCCGGCTGCGGGCCGTCTTCGGGCGGCAGCTTGAGGCGGCCGAGGACCTGGGTGTAGGCGACCAGGCGCGACGGCATGTCGCCGACGCGCAGGATCCAGTCGACCATGCCGGTCGCGATCGCCGAGCGGGGCATGCCCGACTGCTCGGCCTCGTCGGGATCCTGGGCGATCGTCAGGCCGCCGCGCTCCTTGATGCGCTTGATGCCGATCGCGCCGTCGCCGTCGGCGCCCGAGAGGACGATCGCCGCCGCGTGCGGGCCGTGGGTGTCGGCGAGGGTGCGAAAGAACAGGTCGACGGCGACGCGGCGGCCATGGTCGGGCGTGAGGGCGGCGCAGGTGAGATGGCCGTTGGCCGACGTCAGCGTCTTGCCCGGCGGAATGACGTAGACGTGATTGGCCTCGACGCGCGCCGTCTCGTTGACCTGCAGGACCGGCATCGAGGTCGCGCGCTGGAGGATCTGCGCCAGCGCGCTCTCGTGGTCGGCGGACAGGTGCATGACGACGACGAAGGCCATGCCGCTGTCGGTCGGCGCCGAGGTGAAGAAGCCCTGCAGCGCGGCGAGCGCGCCGGCCGAGCCGCCGAGGCCGACCATCGGCAGCATGTCGTACGAGCGGCTCGGCACGGCGTCGTCGACGAGGTCGGCGAGCGCCTGTTCGGCGTGATCGGGTGCCAGCTGGAGCCGCGCTTCGCCGGCGCCGTGCGGGAGCGGCGAGGGCGGCGAAGGGGTGGCGGTCGACTCGTCCATGGTTCCGGGTGCGTCGCTTGGCAATCGACGCACCGCGCGGAGCTTCGTGCGCTTCGGCATTCTGCGCCGGCGTCACCCCCCTGAATGTAGGGGGATCACGCAATCTGCGGTCGTCTGTCGTCTCGTCCGATGCGCGCTACGATGCGTGCGGACAGGGTGCGATCTCATGAATGTCGTCGAGAAGATTTTCGCGGCCGCAATGGTCGTCGCATGCGTGCTGCTTCTTGCCCGCATGGTGCTCAAGCCGCGCCGGCGCGCCCGCGTCGACGCGTCGCTGCGCCGGAACGGCGAGCTCTGGCAACGACGCGTGCGCCGCTTCGTCGCCTGGCCGGCGGCCGAGCTGCGCGCGCGGCGCGCGACCAAGGAGGCGATCCGTCGCGCCCGCCGCTCGGCCATCGAGCGCGACGGCAACGTCCTCAGCCCGAAGGCCTTCAAGGGCAAGCGCCGCGACCTCCACTAGCCGGGGGCGCCTGACGCCTAGCTGCGCAGGTTGCGGTCGAAGAAGGCGATCGTCCGCTGCCAGGCCTGGCCGGCGGCGCCGGCGTCGAAGCGCGGCGTCGTGTCGTTGTTGAAGCCGTGCTGCGTGCCCGGATAGCGATACGCCTCGAACTTCTTGCCGGCCGCCTTCAGCGCGGTCTCGTAGCCCGGCCAGGTCTTGTTCACGTTGTCGTCGTTGTCGGCGAACATGAGAAGAAGCGGCGCGCGGATCGCGGCGACGCTCTCGGCCGGCGGCGCGGCGCCGTAGAACGGCACCGCCGCGCCGAGCTCGGGCAGGCGCGTCGCGAGGACGTTGGTCATGCTGCCGCCCCAGCAGAAGCCGACGACGCCGAGCTTGCCGTTGCCGCCCGGCACGCCCTTCAGGTAGCGCGCCGCGGCGAGCAGGTCCTCGCGCGTCTTGGCCTGGTCGAGGCGGCCGAACAGGTCGCGCGCCTTGTCCTCGTCGCCGGGATAGCCGCCGAGCGGCGCCAGCGCATCGGGCGCGAAGGCGATGAAGTTGTCGACCGCGAGTCGGCGCGCGATGTCCTCGATGTGCGGGTTGAGGCCGCGGTTCTCGTGGATGACGAGGATCGTCGGCAGGCCCTTGGTCGGCGTCGCCGGGCCGCCGGGCGGCGGCGCGCTCGCCGGCCGGACGAGGTAGCCGCGGCCGGTGCCGTAGCCCTGCGGCGACGGGAACTCGATCGTCGCCGCGACGATGCGCGGATCGGTCTTCGGCACCTGCTCGGCGTTGGCGAAGTCGGGGCTGAGCGCCTCGAGCAGCGCCGCCGCGCCGACGCCGCCGGCTGCGAACCTGGCAGCGCCCTCGAGGAAGCCGCGCCGGTCGATGGCGCCGTGCACGTAGCGGTCGAAGAGGCGCAGGACCTCGGGATGGAAATCGGCGGCGGTCACCTTCGGGGTCTTCGCTCTCTTCGCTGTCTTCATCGTCATCGCAGGCTGCCGGTCGACGTCGGGCGGCTCTTTTAACGCAAAGCCGAAAGCCCCGGTCGCGGCTGTGCTAGCGTGCCGGCGCATGCGAATCGCCCTGCCCGACCTGCTTGCGACCCGCAAGGGCCGGCTCGCCGCGTTCTTCCTGCTCTACGTCACCGAGGGCATCCCGCTCGGCTTCACCGCCATCGCGATCGCCGCGCAGATGCGCCGCCAGGGGCTCGGCCCGGCGGCGATCGGCGCCTTCGTCGGCTCGCTCTACTTGCCGTGGGCGTTCAAGTGGGCGGTCGGCCCGTTCGTCGACACGATTTCTTCCGACCGCTTCGGCCGCCGCCGCACGTGGATCCTCCTCATGCAGCTCGGCATGATCGCGACGCTCTTCGTCGCGATGGGGATCGACTTCGTCCACCAGATCGCCCTGTTCACGGCGGTCATCTTCGTGCACAACGCGTTCGCGGCGACGATGGACGTCGCGATCGACGCGCTCGCCGTCAACGTCCTGCCCGAGGACGAGCGGGGGTCGGCGAACGGCTTCATGTTCGCGGGCGCCTCCGTCGGCCAGGTGGTCGGCGGCTCGGGCGTGCTCTACCTCATCAACGTGATGCCGTTCTCGTCGACCTATTTCTTTGTCGCCGCGGCGATCTTCGCGATCACGGTCTTCGTCGTCTTGCCGCTGCGAGAGAAGGCGATGACCGCCGCCGAGGCGGAGATCCACGCGGCGCGCAACATCGTCGACGAGCTGAGACGTTTCGTGCGCGAGGCCTGGATCGCCTTCACCGGCTCGCGCGCCGCGCTGATCGGCGTGATCGCGGCGCTGCTGCCCGCGGGGGCCTACGCGCTCAGCCTCGCGCTGCAGTCGAACCTCGCCGTCGAGCTCGGCCTCGACGACAACGCGATTGCCCAGCTCAACTTCGTCTCGCTGACGATCTACGCGCCGTTCTGCATCCTGGGCGGCTGGCTCTCCGACCGCTTCGGCCGGCGCCGCACGCTCGCGCTCTTCGTCTTCCTCACCGTCGTGCCGACGCTGTGGCTCGCGTGGACGATGTGGCAGTCGGGCTGGATCATGCCGATCGACATCAACGCCCCGAACCGGCCGCGTCCGTCGACGCTGCTGCTCTACACCTTCTGGGCGACGGTCATCGTCTACAACGTCTTCCAGGGCCTGTACTACGGCATCCGCACCGCCCTCTACATGGACATCACGACGCCGGCGGTTGCAGCGACGCAGTTCACCGCCTACATGGCGATGCTCAACCTCTGCATCTCGTACACCTCGTGGTGGCAAGGCTTCGCGGTCGAGCGCATCGGCTACCCCTCGACGCTGATCCTCGATTCGGTGGTCGGCCTGTTCGGCCTCCTGTTGCTTCCACTGATGCGGCCGGCGAAGGACACGTCCGTCCGGACGCCCGCCGGCGCCGCGGCCGTGGCGACCTGAGCCGCGCCCGCCGCGAGCTCAGCCGGCCGTGGCCTCGGGCAGCGCGTTCTGCCAGCGGAAGAGGGCGACCCCGGCCCACGCGAGCGGCAACGTCAGCGTTGCGAAAGCGATGCCGAGGCTGTCCGACCACGCCGCGATCACGCCGAACAGCGGCGGCCCGACGACGACGCCGAAGTAGGTGAAGAAGAGCGACCCCGAGGTCGCCTGCGCAGCTTCGCCGAGCGGAACGACGCGCGCGATCGTCGCCAGGAAGACGCCGTTCCAGCCGATCGCCGTCGCGCCGTAGACCGCGAGCAGCGCGATCACCGCGAGCGGCGCGCTGGTCGGCGCGACCGCCGCGGCGCCGACGCTGCAGAGCGCCATCGCCGCGCCGAGCGCGAGCAGCACCGAGCGCGCTTCGCCGCGTCGGTCGGCGACGATGCCCCAG
Organism: Caldimonas sp.; assembly: GCA_035995885.1. Lineage (GTDB taxonomy): Bacteria > Pseudomonadota > Gammaproteobacteria > Burkholderiales > Burkholderiaceae_C > Schlegelella_A. The sequence continues at coordinate 16,437 of DASYKC010000002.1, forward strand.
GCGATCCGGCCGACGACGCCGGCGACCTGCGCGACCGCGAGCGCGCTGCCGGCGGCGACCAGCGTCCAGCGCAGGTCGTGGGTCAGGAAGGTCACCGTGTACGACGTGACGCAGACCTGCACCGCCGAGAAGACGAACGAACACGCCGCGAGCGTGAAGAGCACCGGATGGCTGGCGACGAAGCGCACCGGCGCGAGGACGCGGCCGAGGTGCGGCATCGGCGCGGCCGCGTCGCGCAAGCGGTCGAGCGAGCCGCGCAGCCACTCGCCGCTCGCCGCGGCGACGATGCAGAGCACGGCGATCGCGAGCAGCGCCGATGCCGGCCCGGCGGCCTCGGTCAGGCCGGGAACGGCGAGGCCGGCGACGACGCCGCCGACCGGAACGCCGGTCTGCTTGATCGAGAAGACCATCGCGTAGCGCTCGGGCGGCGTCGTCCGCGCGAGGATCTCCGAGCTCGCCGGCGTGATCGGCCCGTAGCCGGCGCCGAGCAGGAGCGCGCCGACGAGCGCCGGCACGAGATGGGGCACGCCGAGCAGCGCGACGCCGGCGGCGCAGAGGACGAGCGCGACCTGGCTGGTGCGGATCGGCCCCCAGCGCTTGACCAGCGCGGCGCCGAGCTGGCTCGACAGCATCGCGACGAGATAGACCGCGGCGATGTAGAGGCCGACTGCGACCGGGCCGACGCCGAGGCGAACGAGCAGGGCGGGCGCGGCGACCGCGGGGGCGATCGTCGCCGCCGACGCGGCCGCCTGCATCAGCAGCGTCAGCGGCAGCGTCGCCGCCGATGCGCGCGCGGCGGCTGGATCGGGACCGGTCGAGGCGATGCGCAGCTCGCGGCCGCTCGTCAGGCCGCGTGGCCGGCGTCGAGGTCGACGGCGACGGGCACCGGTGTCGAGCGACCGGCGATGACGCCGAGCTCGCGCAGCCGCGCGATCGCCGCGGCGTCGAGGCCGGCCTGGCTGAGCAGCTCGTCGTCGTGCTCGCCCATGCGCGGCGCGGCGCGCTGCGGCAGGGCGATGCCGTCGATGCGGATCGGGTTGGCGACCATGCGCGCTTCGCGGCCGTCGGGGTAGTGGAAGTCGAGGACGCCGTCGCGCTCGTGCACGAACGGGTTCTCGAGCGCCTGAGCGATGTCGAACACCGGCGCGACCGGCACCTTGCCCGAGAGGCGCTCGATCCAGGCCGCCGTCGGCGCCTGCATGAGCGCGTCGTCGAGGAGGCGGGTGACGCGGTCGCGGTGCTTGAGGCGCTGCGCGAAGCCGGCGAGCTCGGGGTCGGAGATCCACTCGGGATGGCCGAGCTCCGTCGCCAGCAGCGGCCAGAACTTCTCCTTGTTGCACATGATGAAGAGCCAGCCGTCCTGGGTGCGGTAGAGCTGGCTCGGCACCAGGCTCGGATGGCCGCTGCGCGCGGTGCGGCCGGTGACCGCGCCGCCGTTCAGGTACCAGGTGCCGGGGTAGTTGAGGTTGTGCATGGCGACGTCGAAGAGCGAGGTGTCGACGTCCATGCCGACGCCGGTCTCGCGCGCCTTGACGACGCCTGCGAGCAGGCCGAACGCCGCCGCCAGGCCGGTCATCAGGTCGACGATCGAGAGGCCATAGCGCGTCGGCGGCCCGTCGGGCTCGCCGGTCAGCGTCAGGTGGCCGGCCTCGGCCTGCATCAGGTAGTCGTAGCCCGGCCAGGCCCGGCGCGAGCCGCTTCGGCCGTACGCCGAGAGATGGGCGCAGACGATGCGCGGATTGGCTTCCTTCAGCGCCGCGTAGTTCAGGCCAAGCTTGGTCGGCAGGTCGCCGCGCAGGTTGTCGAGCACCGCGTCGGCGCCGCCGACGAGGCGCTTGAACACCGCCATGCCGTCGGCATGCTTGAGGTCGAGCGTGATGCTCTTCTTGTTGCGGTTGAAGGTCTGGAAGAAGTGGCTGTCGTCGGTGCCGAAGAAGTGCGGGCCGACCTGGCGGCCGACGTCGCCGCCGTCGCGATGGTTCTCGATCTTCACGACCTCGGCGCCGAGGTCGGCGAGGTACGAGGTGCCGAACGGGCCGGCGCCGTATTGCTCGACGGCGAGGACGCGCAGTCGGGACAGGGGAAGCTTGCTGTCGTCGTTCATGGAGTCTCGATGGGAGAAGGCGTCAGGGCGCGACCGCGAGCAGGTCCTCGAGCGCCGTGACCGAGGGCGCGCGGTCGAGCGCGAGCACCGCGTCGCAGACGGCGCGCGCGTGCGCTTCCGGGAAATGCAGGGTCGCGTTGGCGAAGAACTTGTCGCGCACCTCGGCGTCGCCGAGCGGACGCTCGGCGTGGCCGCGGTTGACGGCCTGGCGCTCGCCGAGCGTCGTGCCGTCGTCGAGGGTGACGATCACTTCGCCGCTGTAGTGGCGCGGGAACGTGCTCGCGGCGTCGACCGTGCACGTGACGCGGTCCATCAGGGCCAGCGCGGCGGCGTCGGTGAACGCGGCCGGCATCAGCTCGCGCAGGCCGAGGCGGCCGCGCAGAAGGCCGCTCGCCACGGCGTAGTGGGCGCTGAACTTGGCGTCGTAGTCGCTCGTCGGCCGGCGCTTGGCAGGCGCCGGCTCGGCGACGACGGGCATCGTTCCGGCCGGCAGACGCGCCTCGACCGAACGGATCCGCGCCGGCGCGATGCCGCGCTTGTGCAGGGCGACCGCGGCGTCGGCGATCGCATGCGAGAAATGGCAGATCGCGTAGGGCTTGACCGCGATCTGCGTCAGCTCCCAGACGAAGTCGCCGCCGTCGCCGTCGAGGCCCGCGGTGGCGAGGGCGAGATCGGCCTTGTCGTGGCCGGCGCCGAGGTAGAGGCGGTAGAGGCCGAAGCGGCCTTCGTAGGCGGCGAGCGGCGCGGGGACGTCGCGCGCCGCGAGCGTCGCCGCGGTGATCGCCGCCTGCGCCGCCCAGCCGGGATGCATCCGCTTGGTCCAGGCGCCGTCCTCGAGGAACTGCAGGCTGCCGCTCGCCATCGAGAGCGCGATCCCCTGTGCCTGCGCAAGCGCGCGCGGCGCGAGGCCGAGGATGCGGCCGGCGCCGATCGCGCTGGCGAGTGCGCCGACGACGCCGGTCGGATGGAAGCCCTGGGCGTGGAAGCCGCCGCACGCGGCGCTGGCGATGCGGGCGCCGGCCTCGAGCGCGGCGATGTAGGCAACCAGCACGTCGGCGCCGCGCGTGCCGCGCTCGCCGCCGAGCGCGAGCAGCGTCGGCAGCACGCTCACCGTCAGGTGGACGATGCCCGTCATGTGGGTGTCGTCGTAGTCGAGGCCGTGCATCAGCATGCCGTTCAGGAGCGCGGCATCGCGCTTCGGCAGGCGCGCCGCGAAGCCGACGACGCCGGCGCGGCCGCCGTGGTCGGCGCCGGCGAGGTCGGCGACGCCCGCGGCGAGGCGGCTCGCGAACTCGTCGCCGCGCGCCGCCATGGCGCAGCCGATGGCGTCGAGCATGAGGTGGCGGGCGCGCACGCTGACCTCGGCGGGGACGCGTTCGAGGCGAAGGTCGTGGGCGAAGGCGGCGAGGCGGGTCGCGATCGTCGCCGCGGCGGGGTCTGGCGCGGACGGCGGATTCGGGGTCGGAGCGGCGGCGATCATTTGTGCGGACAATTGTGCCCGACTTCGCTTTCGCCTGTCAATTCACGCCCCTACTTGCGCAGCTGCATCCGGTAGGTGAAGCGGTCGCCCGGATGGATGTTCTCGGCGACCTCGAGCAGCTGGTCGCGGTCGTCGTAGTAGCGGCGCAGCACCAGCAGCGCCGGCGATCCGGGCGCGCTGCCGAGGTTGGCGGCATCGTCGGCGTCGAGCGCGATGCTCTGCAGCTCCTGCTCGACGCGCTGGATGTTGAGCTGGTACTCGCGCTCGATGATCGCGTAGACGGCGGTCTTCCTCTCGCGCAGCTTGGCGTCGATGCCCTTCAGGACCGGGCTGAGGAAGAGGCGCGTCACGCAGATCGGCCGGCCCGCCTTCTCCTTGCCCGGCGCCAGCACGGCCTCGGTGCGCAAGCCCATCGCGTAGGTCCACTCGTCGCCGACCTTGGCGCCGAACTGCTGGGCCCGGTCGCGCGCCAGCGCCAGCTTGCCGATGTAGACGAGGCGCAGCTCGGTGTCCTGGGCGTACTGGAACAGATCGGAGACCGACGACGCGGCATGGGTGTAGCGCGCGGCGTCGGGCGTGGCGATGACCACCGTGCCGACGCGCTGGCGCCGCGTCACCAGCCCCGCCGACGAGAGCACCCGGACCGCCTCGCGCGCGGTGAAGCGGCTGATCGCGAAGTGCGCGCAGAGCTCGAGCTCGGTCGGCAGATGCGCGCCGACCGGATAGCGGCCGCTGGCGATCGCCGCCGTCAGCTCGCGCGCGATCTGCAGGTAGCGCGGCGCGCCGTCGTTGGCCGCGACCGCAGGCGCCGCCGCCGCGCCGGGCCGTCGCGCCGGGCTCTTGCGATTGCGGCGGGCACTCGACGGGGATGGGATCATGGCGGGCGCCTCAGGTAAATGAAGACGGTCTGATTATGTCCGTACATTAAGCGGCAAGCCAGATGGCAACCGCGAAGTGGAATCGATCGCTGTTGACGGCGCCGAGGCGGCTCCGCATAATGTCCGGACATTTGTTCTGCGCGAGTCTCCGATGAAAAGTCGCCAGCCCCGTTCCATGCTCTTCGTCTCGGGCGAGAAGGTCGAGCGCTTCGCCAAGGCGATGGCCGCCGGCGCCGACCTCGTCTGCATCGACCTCGAGGACGCCGTCCATCCCGATCGCAAGGCCGAGGCGCGCGCCCAGGTGCTCGGCTGGCTGAAGGCCGCGAGCCGCCCGGCCGAAGGCCCCGGCGTCGCGCTGCGGATCAACGGGCTGCGCACGCTCGCGGGAATTCGTGACGTGCTCGCTTTCGTCGAGTCGGGCGTCGAGGTCGACTGGCTGCTCCTGCCCAAGGCCGAGAACGCGAGCGACGTGCAGACGATCGAGGCCTGGTGCGGTGCACAGGTCGGCGCCATCGCCGCGCTGGTCGAGACGCCGCTCGGCATCGAGAACCTGGCGACGCTGGCGCGTGCCGGCGGCAAGCTCGGCGCGCTCATGCTCGGCGGCGCCGACCTCTCGGCCGAGCTCGACGCGCAGTTCAACTGGGAAGGTCTCCTCAGCGCGCGCGGCCGCCTCGTCAACGCTGCCAAGGCGGCCGGGCTGCAGGCGTGGGACGTTCCCAACGTCGATCTCTCCAGCGACGAGGGCCTCGCCACCGAGACGCGCAAGGCGCTCGCGCTCGGCTTCGGCTGCAAGACCGCGATCCATCCGCAGCAGATCAAGACCATCCACGCCGCCTTCACGCCGACGCCGGCCGAGATCGAGTGGGCGACCCTGCTGTTGCAGGCCGTCCCCGACGGCCAGGGCAGCGGCGCCTTCCTGTTCCAGGGAAAGATGGTCGACGCGCCGCTGCTCAGGAAGGCGCGGCGCATCGCCGAGCTGGCGCGCGCTTCCTCCTGAATCCCAATTCGCCTCACTCACACCACAAGGAAGCATCATGGTCCAGACCGCCAAGCGCGTCGGCGAGAACCGCAGCCGCGAATCCTTCGGCCGCTACTACGAGGACTTCGCCGTCGGCGAGATCTACGAGCACCGCCCGGGCCGCACGATCAGCGAGACCGACAACACCTGGTTCACCTTGCTGACGATGAACACCCACCCGATGCATTTCGACGCCGAGTACGCGAAGGCGAGCGAGTTCGGCAAGTGCATCGTCTGCAGCCCGCTGACGGTGGCGCTGATGGTCGGCATGAGCGTCACCGACGTCAGCCAGAAGGCGATCGCCAACCTCGGCTGGACCGACATCAAGCTGACCCACCCGGTGTTCGCCGGCGACACGCTCTATGCCGAGTCGGAAGTGATGGACAAGCGCGAGTCGGGCTCGCGGCCGGGCGCCGGCATCGTCACCGTGAAGACGATCGGCCTGAACCAGCACGGCAAGGTCGTCGGCACGTTCAACCGCACGATGCTGATCGCCAAGCGCGGCCACAGCGTCGAGGACAAGGTCAACTACTGAACACGAATGGCGCGCCGAGGCCGCAGGAGACAAGATGGACACGAGAACCAAGGACGTCGTCGAGGACCAGCAGGAGTTCGTCGACGCGATCGAGACCTGGGTCGAGAAGGAGCTGCGCCCGGTCGCGCGCAAGTACGACCTCGAGGACGAGTACCCGCACGACATCGTCGAGCAGATGAAGG
>DASYKC010000003.1:0-24873 GCA_035995885.1 Caldimonas sp.
AACAGAAGTTTGTTGAGCGCATTGATCTCGTTCAGCGCGTGTGCAAGCACCACGATGAGCGAGCGCTCATCGTCTGGAATGCCGCGAAGCTCTTCGATGGTGAGGGTGAGACGCTGCAGCTTCATCCGGCGCCTAACGTGATGTAGGGTGTACGCCCATCTGCGATTGTGGGCGCACCCGCGCCGCCTCGTTGACGACGATCGGTGCGTCGTAACGCGGTCAATAAGAGCGGATTCGGCGAGCCTAGCAAAGGCGCGGCCGGGCGGCGGGCGCAGCGACTCTGCGGCGCCGAGGAGCGCAGGGCTGCGGTCGGCGCGCGCTGCAAGCGCGCGCTTTCACTTCTGACTCGCCGCGTCTGTTTGAGCGCAGTGAGCGCAGCGAACGTAGCGAGTTATGCGGCGCGACCGCAGACCGAGCACCGCAGGGGAGTCGGCCCCGCCAGGGGCCGACCGCCGCAGTCGGAGCGGAGCCCGCTGCCCGGCCGCGACTTTGCGCGCTCGGCGGTGGCGGGAGATCCTTCGCTTCGCCCAAGATGACGGTGCTGCGCAATCGCTCGCACTCGCCACCGTATGATGATCCGCATGACCGCCGCGAAGGGAATGAAGAAGGGCCTGACGTCGTACGGCGACGCCGAGTTCTCGCTCTTCCTGCGCAAGGCCTTCGTCAAGGCGATGGGCCTCTCGGACGACGCGCTGGCGCGGCCGATCGTCGGCATCGCCAACACCTTCAGCGACTACAACGCCTGCCACGGCAACGTGCCGAAGCTGGTCGAGGCGATCAAGCGCGGCGTGATGCTCGCCGGCGGCCTGCCGATGGAGTTTCCGACGATCTCGATCCACGAGTCGTTCGCGTATCCGACCAGCATGTTCCTGCGCAACCTGATGGCGATGGACACCGAGGAGATGCTGCGCGCGCAGCCGATGGACTCGGTCGTCCTCATCGGCGGCTGCGACAAGACCATTCCCGCGCAGATGATGGCCGCCGCATCGGCCGACGTTCCCGCGGTCTTCGTTCCGGTCGGGCCGATGCTGGTCGGCCACCATCGCGGCGAGACGCTCGGCGCGTGCACCGACTGCCGGCGCCTGTGGAGCGACTTTCGCGGCGGCCGCATCAGCGCAGAAGAGATCGACGCGGTGAACGGCCGCCTCGCGCCGACCGCGGGCACCTGCATGGTGATGGGGACGGCGAGCACGATGGCGTGCATCGTCGAGATCATCGGCCTGGCGCTGCCGCACTCGGCGAGCATTCCCGCGACGCACGCCGACCGCCTGCGCTCGGCCGAGGCGAGCGGGCGCCAGGCGGTGGCGATGGCCGAGAGCGGCGGGCCGAAGCCGAGCGAGCTGATGACGCGGGCCGCGTTCCGCAACGCGCTCGTCGTCCTGCAGGCGATCGGTGGCTCGACCAACGGGCTCATCCACCTCACCGCGGCCGCCGGTCGGCTCGGCATCGCGATCGACCTCGACGAGGTCGACCATCTCGGCCGCGAAGTGCCGGTGGTGGTCGACCTCAAGCCGTCGGGGCGCCACTACATGGAGCACTTCCACTGGGCCGGCGGCGTGCCGCGCCTGGTCCACGAGCTCGCCGAGCTGCTCGACCTCGACGCCCGCAACGTCTGCGGCACGTCGCTGCGCGAGCAGCTCGCGCAGGTCGACACGCGCGACGCGCAGGACGTCATCCGGCCGCGCTCGAATCCGATCAACGCGAGCGGCAGCATGGCCGTCCTGCGCGGCAACCTCGCCCCGCGCGGCGCGATCATCAAGCAGTCGGCGGCGACGCCGGGCCTGCTGCAGCACACCGGCCGCGCCGTCGTCTTCGACTCGGTCGAGGACATGACGATGCGGATCGACTCGCCCGACCTCGACGTCCTCGCCGACGACGTGCTCGTGCTGCGCAACGCCGGCCCGATCGGCGCGCCCGGCATGCCCGAGGCGGGCTACCTGCCGATCCCGAAGAAGCTCGCGAAAGACGGCGTCAAGGACATGGTCCGCCTCTCCGACGCGCGCATGAGCGGGACGGCGTTCGGCGCGATCGTCCTGCACATGACGCCCGAGGCGGCGCTCGGCGGGCCGCTTGCGCTGGTGCGCGACGGCGACAAGATCCGGCTCGACGTCGCCGGCCGGCGCCTCGACCTTCTTGTCGACGACGCCGAGCTTGCGCGGCGCCGGCAAGACTTCGCGGCCCACGGCGCGCCCGGGGCGGCGCCGGCACCGGATCGCGGCTACGCGGCGCTCTTCCACCGCTCGGTGCTGCAGGCCGACGAGGGCTGCGACTTCGACTTTCTCGTTCCCGGCCGAGGCGCCCGATGACCTCCTCCCGACCGCGCGGCGTCATCGCCGCCACCGCGACGCCGATCGACGCCGAGCAGCGACCCGACCTGGCGCGCCTGCTGCGCCATTGCCGAATGCTCCTCGACGACGGCTGCGACGCGATCAACCTGCTCGGCACGACCGGCGAGGCGACCGCGTTCGGCATCGAGCAGCGCCTCGACGTGATGCGCGCCGTGGCCGACGGCGGCCTGCCGCTCGACCGCTTCATGGTCGGCACCGGCCTGCCTGCCCTCGACGACACGGTGCGGCTGACGCGCGCCGCCTGCGAGCTCGGCTTCGCCGGACAGTTGATCCTGCCGCCGTTCTTCTATCCGCAGGTGCCCGACGACGGCCTGGTCGCGTATGTCGAGGCGCTGGCGCGGCGCGTCGATCACCCGCGCCTGGCGATCTACCTGTACCACATCCCGCAGAACACGCAGGTGCCGTGGCCGGTCGAGGTCGTCGTGCGCCTGCGCGAGCGGCTCGGCGCGACCCTCGTCGGCTTGAAGGACAGCGCCGGCGACCTCGCCTACGCCCGCACGGTCGCGGCGGCGCTGCCCGACTTCGACGTCTTCCCGAGCTCGGAGGCGGCGCTCGGCAACGCCGACGTCGACGGCTTCGCCGGCTGCATCTCGGCGACGGCCAACCTGACCGCGCCGTTCGCGCAGGCGGCGTGGACCCAGCAGGGAACGAGCGCCGGCGCCGCGGCCGTTCGCAAGGCCGGCGAGCTGCGCGCGATCGTCGCCGGCCATCCGCTGATCGCGGCCGTCAAGGCAGCGCTCGCCGCGCGCTACAGCGACCCGGCGTGGGCGCGCGTCGCCTTGCCGCTGCTGCCGCTCGCGGCCGAGCCGGCCGGGCGGCTGGGCGCCGCGCTCGAGCGGCGCCTGGCCGAGCCCTGATCCGCGGCCGGCGCGATAACATCGGCCCATGGCCGACCCGACCCCGGACGACATCCAGCGCTTCATCGCCGCCAACCTCGCCTGCGAGCACGTCGAGGTCGAAGGCGACGGCCGCCATTTCTTCGCCACCATCGTCTCCTCGGAGTTCGAGGGAACGAACCGGATCGCCCGCCACCAGCGCGTCTACCGCGCCCTCGGCGACCGCATGCGCGAGCAGATCCACGCGCTGTCGATGAAGACGCTCACCCCGGCCGAGTACGCCAGCTCCCGACACCCGGCCTGAGCGGCCCCGCGCCGCAACACCCATGGACCAACTCCGCATCCGCGGCGGCCGCCGGCTCGCAGGCGAGATCGTCATTTCCGGCGCCAAGAACGCCGCCCTGCCCGAGATGTGCGCGGCGCTGCTCACGGCCGAGCGCGTCCAGCTGCAGAACGTGCCCAGCCTGCACGACGTGACGACGATGGCGCGCCTGCTGAAGACGCTCGGCGTCGGCCTCGAGATCGGCGAGCGCGGCGAGCCGACGCTGGCGCTGAGCGCCGACGACGTGACCTCGCGCGAGGCGCCGTACGAGCTCGTCAAGACGATGCGCGCGTCGATCCTCGTCCTCGGGCCGCTGTTGGCGCGCTTCGGCGAGGCGCGCGTGTCGCTGCCGGGCGGCTGCGCGATCGGCACGCGGCCGGTCGACCAGCACATCAAGGGCCTGCAGGCGATGGGCGCGGACATCGTCGTCGAGCACGGCTACATCGTCGCCCGCGCCAGGCGCCTGCAGGGCGCGCGCATCACGACCGACATGATCACCGTCACCGGCACCGAGAATCTGCTGATGGCCGCGACGCTCGCGGACGGCGAGACGATCCTCGAGAACGCGGCGCAGGAGCCCGAGATCGGCGACCTCGCCGAGATGCTGATCGCGATGGGCGCGCGCATCGAGGGCCACGGCACGAGCCGGATCCGGATCGTCGGCGTCGAGCGCCTGCACGGCGTCGCGCACCGCATCGTCAGCGACCGGATCGAGGCCGGAACTTTCCTGTGCGCGGTCGCCGCCGCCGGCGGCGACGCGGTCCTGCGCCACGCCCGCGGCGACCACCTCGAGGCGGTGATCGAGAAGTTGCGCGAGGCCGGCGCGACGATCGACGCCGGCGACGGGTGGCTGCGCGTCCGCGCCGACGCACGGCCGCGCGCGGTCAGCGTTCGCACCAGCGAGTACCCGGCGTTCCCGACCGACATGCAGGCGCAGCTGATGGCGCTCGACTGCATCGCCGACGGCGCGGCGACGATCACCGAGACGATCTTCGAGAACCGCTTCATGCACGTCAACGAGCTGCTGCGGCTGGGCGCGAAGATCGACGTCGACGGCCGCGTCGCGGTCGTCCAGGGCGTCGACCGGCTCTCCGGCGCGACCGTGATGGCGACCGACCTGCGCGCGTCGGCGGGTCTCGTGATCGCCGCGCTCGTCGCCGACGGAACGACGGTCGTCGACCGCATCTACCACCTCGACCGCGGCTACGACCGCATGGAGGCCAAGCTGCGCACGCTCGGCGCCGACGTCGAGCGGGTGCGGGCGTGACAGCGACAGGGACGCGAAAGTGATCACGCTGGCGCTGTCGAAGGGCCGCATCCTCGACGAGACGCTGCCGCTGCTCGCCGCCGCCGGCATCGCCCTGGCCGAGAACCCCGAGACCAGCCGGCGCCTCATCGTCGCCACGTCGCGGCCCGACCTGCGCATCGTCCTCGTTCGCGCCAGCGACGTGCCGACGTACGTCCAGCACGGCGGCGCCGACCTTGGCGTCGTCGGCCTCGACACGCTGATCGAGCACGGCGGCGAGGGCTTGTACCGGCCGCTCGACCTCGGCGTCGCGCGCTGCCGGATGAGCGTCGCCGCGCCGCTCGAGTTCGACTACGCGGCGGCGGCGCAGCAGGGCTCGCGCATCCGCGTCGCGACCAAGTTCACGCGCATCGCGCGCGACCACTTCGCCGACAAGGGCGTCCACGTCGACATCATCAAGCTCTACGGCTCGATGGAGCTGGCGCCGCTGACCGGCCTCGCCGACGCGATCATCGACCTGGTCGCTTCCGGCCACACGCTGAAGGCGAACGCGCTGATCGAGGTCGAGGAGATCATGCAGATCTCGGCGCGCCTGGTCGTCAACAAGGCGGCGCTGAAGCTCGACCGCGAGCCGATCCGCGCCCTGATCGATTCGCTCGCCGGGGCCGTCGCGGCGGCGAAGACCTCATGACCGTCGCCCTGCGCTCGCTCGACAGCTCGGCGCCCGGCTTCGACGCTGCGCTGGCCGACCTGCTCGCCTATTCGGCCGAGACCGATCGCGCGATCGAGGCGAGCGTCGAGGCAATCCTCGCCGACGTCCGCGAGCGCGGCGACATTGCGGTGCTCGAATACACCGCTCGCTTCGACGGCATCGACGCGAAGACGATGGCCGCGCTCGAGGTCGGCCCGGCCGAGCTCGGCGCCGCGCTCGCCGCGCTGCCGACGGCGCAGCGGCGCGCGCTCGACGCCGCCGCCGCGCGCATCCGCGACTTCCACGAACGCCAGCTCGAGGCGTCGGGCCGCTCGTGGAGCCACCGCGACAGCGACGGCAGCCTGCTCGGCCAGAAAGTGACGCCGATCGAGCGCGTCGGCATCTACGTTCCTGGCGGCAAGGCGGCGTATCCGTCGAGCGTCCTCATGAACGCGCTGCCGGCGAAGGTCGCGGGCGTCGGCGAGATCGTCATGGTCGCGCCCATGCCGGCGCGAGGCGACGGCCGGTCGCAGGGTCCGGGCGGCGAGCGCAACCCGCTCGTCCTCGCCGCCGCCGCGCTCGCCGGCGTCGACCGCCTGTTCACGATCGGCGGCGCCCAGGCGATCGGCGCGCTCGCCTACGGCACGGCGACGATTCCGGCCGTCCACAAGATCACCGGCCCGGGCAACGCCTACGTCGCGAGCGCCAAGCGGCGCGTCTTCGGCAGCGTCGGCATCGACATGATCGCCGGCCCGAGCGAGATCCTGGTCCTCGCCGACGGCACGACGCCGGCCGACTGGGTGGCGATGGACCTGTTCAGCCAGGCCGAGCACGACGCGCTGGCGCAAAGCATCCTGCTCTGCCCCGACGCCGCCTACCTGGCGCAGGTGCGCGCGGCGATCGAGCGGCTGCTGCCGACGCAGCCGCGCGCGGGCATCATCCGCGCCTCGCTCGCAGGCCGCGGCGCCCTCGTCCTCACCCGATCGATGGAAGAGGCGTGCGCGATCAGCAACCGGATCGCGCCCGAGCACCTCGAGGTCAGCGCGCGCGAGCCGCACCGCTGGGAGCCGCTCCTGATGCACGCCGGCGCGATCTTCCTCGGCGCGTTCACGAGCGAGAGCCTGGGCGACTACTGCGCCGGCCCGAACCACGTCCTGCCGACGGCGGGAACGGCGCGCTTCTCGTCGCCGCTCGGCGTCTACGACTTCCAGAAGCGGACCAGCCTGATCGAGGTGAGCGAGCGCGGCGCCGCATCGCTCGGGCCGATTGCCGCCGTGCTCGCGCGCGGCGAAGGGCTCGAGGCGCACGCACGCGCCGCCGAGCTGCGCCTCGAAGGGAGCCGCTCGTGAGCGACGACGCAGCGACTTCCGGCCGGTACGCGCGCGTGATCCGCCAGGACGTGCGCTCGATGCACGCCTACGCGATCCAGGACAGCGCCGGGCTGGTCAAGCTCGACGCGATGGAGAACCCGTTCCGCCTGCCCGAGACGCTGCAGCGCGAGCTCGGGCGCCGGCTCGGCGCGGTCGCCATCAACCGCTATCCGGTCGGCTGCGTCGCCGATGTGATCGCGGCGCTGTCGAAGCACGTCGATCTGCCCGCCGGCTGCAAGCTGATGCTGGGCAACGGCTCGGACGAGCTGATCGCGCTACTCGCACTCGCCTGCGACATCCCCGGCGCGACCATCGTCGCGCCGCTGCCCGGCTTCGTCATGTACGAGATGTCGGCGCGGCTGCAGGGGCTCGAGTTCGTCGGCGTGCCGCTGACCGCGACGTTCGAGCTCGACGCCGAGGCGATGCTGGCGGCGATCGCGACGCATCGGCCCGCGCTCACCTACATCGCCTACCCGAACAATCCGACCGCCAACCTGTTCGACGAGCGCACGGTCGAGCGCGTCGTCGCCGCGATCGGCGCGCAGGACGGGCTGGTCGTCTTCGACGAGGCCTACCAGCCGTTCTCGTCGCGCTCGTGGATGGCCCGGGTCGGCACGCTGCCGCACGTCCTCGTCCTGCGAACGCTGAGCAAGTTCGGCCTCGCCGGCGTCCGCCTCGGCTACCTCGCCGGGCCGGCGGCGCTGATCGACGAGGTCGACAAGGTCCGGCCGCCGTACAACATCGGCGCCCTCAACGCCGAGGCGACGCTCTTCGCGCTCGAGCACGCCGAGGAGTTCGCGCGCCAGGCGGTGCTGCTGCGCGACGAGCGCGCGCGGCTGCAGCGCGAGCTCGCGGCGTTGCCCGGCATCACCGCGTTTCCGAGCGAGGCGAACATGATCCTCGTCCGCGTGCCGGCCGCGGCCGCGGTGTTCCAGGCGATGAAGGCGCGCGGTGTCCTCGTCAAGAACGTCGAAGGCCTCCACCCGCTCCTCGCCGGCTGCCTTCGCCTCACGGTCGGCACGGCGGAGGAAAATACCCTGATGATCGACGCCTTGCGCGCCAGCCTGCGATGACCGCCGTCCTGCCCATCCCGACCACCGTGCCGCCGCGGCGCGCGACGATCCGGCGCGACACCAAGGAAACCCGGATCGGCGTCAAGGTCGATCTCGACGGCGCCGGCGTCGCGCGGATCTCGACCGGCATCGGCTTCTTCGACCACATGCTCGACCAGATCGCCCGCCACGGCACGATCGACCTCGACATCGACGCCAAGGGCGACCTGCACATCGACGGCCATCACACGGTCGAGGACGTCGGCATCGCCCTCGGCATGGCGGTCGGCGAGGCGGTCGGCGACAAGCGCGGCCTGACGCGCTACGGCCACGCCTACGTGCCGCTCGACGAGGCGCTGTCGCGCGTCGTCATCGATTTCTCCGGGCGCCCCGGGCTGGTCATGAACGTCCCGTTCAAGGCCGGCATGATCGGCGGCTTCGACGCCCAGCTCGCCCACGAGTTCTTCCAGGGCTTTGCCAACCACGCCCTGGTGACGCTGCACATCGACAACCTGCGCGGCGAGAACGCCCACCACCAGTGCGAAACCGTCTTCAAGGCGTTCGCGCGGGCGCTGCGAATGGCGGTGGCGGTCGATCCGCGCCTGGGCAACGTCGTGCCGTCGACCAAGGGGTCGCTCTAGGCCAATTCGCGGGCAATCACGTGAGCAAGCGGACGGTCGCCGTCGTCGACTACGGCATGGGCAACCTGCGCTCGGTGGCGCAGGCGGTCGCGCACGCTGCCCGCGAGGCATCGACCGCGGGCGACGAGATCGAGGTCGTCGTTACCGCCGATCCGGCCGTCGTCGCCGCTGCCGAGCGCGTCGTCCTGCCCGGTCAGGGCGCCATGCCCGACTGCATGCGCGAGCTGCGCGATTCGGGCCTGCAGGCGGCGGTGCTCGACGCCGCGGCAAGCAAGCCCTTGCTCGGCGTCTGCATCGGCATGCAGATGCTGCTCGACCGCAGCGAGGAGGGCGAGGGCGCCGCCGGCACGCCCGGGCTCGGCCTGATCGCCGGCGAGGTCGTCCGCTTCCGGCTCGACGGCCGCCTGCAGGACGACGGCAGCCGCTTCAAGGTGCCGCAGATGGGCTGGAACCAGGTCGTCCAGGCCCGGCCGCACGCGCTCTGGCGCGGCATTCCCGACGCCAGCTACTTCTATTTCGTGCACAGCTTCTATGCCCGCCCGTCGGATGAGCGCCACAGTGCCGGCGAAACCGACTACGGCGGCCGCTTTACCTCGGCGCTGGCCCGAGATAACATTTTCGCAACGCAGTTCCATCCCGAAAAGAGCGCCGCCCACGGCCTGGCGCTGTACCGAAACTTCCTCCACTGGACTCCTTGACGATGAATTCGGGCGCCGCGAGAGGCGCGGGCCCGCTCGTCCCCCGTCTCGTTCGCTACCGTTCGCCCCGGCCATGCTGCTGATCCCTGCGATCGACCTGAAGGACGGCCACTGCGTGCGCCTTCGGCAAGGCGACATGAACGACTCGACGGTCTTCAGCGACAACCCGGCGGCGATGGCGCGGCGCTGGGTCGACGCCGGTGCGCGGCGCCTGCACCTCGTCGACCTCAACGGCGCGTTCGCCGGCAAGCCGGTCAACGAGGCGGCCGTGAAGGCGATCCTCGCCGAGGTCGGCGACGAGATCCCGGTCCAGCTCGGCGGCGGCATCCGCGACCTCGACACGATCGAGCGCTACCTCGACGACGGCCTCAGCTACATCATCATCGGCACCGCCGCGGTCAAGAACCCGGGCTTCATGCGCGACGCCTGCAGCGCCTTCGGCGGCCACATCATCGTCGGCCTCGACGCCAAGGACGGCAAGGTCGCGACCGACGGCTGGAGCAAGCTCACCGGCCACGAGGTCGCCGACCTGGCGAAGAAGTTCGAGGACTACGGCGTCGAAGGCATCGTCTACACCGACATCGGCCGCGACGGCATGCTCACCGGCGTCAACATCGACGCGACCGTCAAGCTGGCGCAGGTGCTGACAATCCCGGTGTTCGCCTCGGGCGGCCTGTCGTCGCTCGCCGACATCGAGAAGCTCTGCGCCGTCGAGGACGTCGGCATCGAAGGCGTGATCTGCGGCCGCGCGATCTACAGCGGCGAGCTCGACTTCGCCGTCGCGCAGGCGCGTGCCGACGAGCTCGCCAGCGCCTGATGCTGGCCAAGCGCGTCATTCCCTGCCTCGACGTCACCGCCGGCCGCGTCGTCAAGGGCGTCAACTTCGTCGAGCTGCGCGACGCCGGCGATCCGGTCGAGATCGCCGCGCGCTACAACGAGCAGGGCGCCGACGAGCTGACCTTCCTCGACATCACGGCGACCAGCGACGACCGCGACCTGATCCTGACGATCATCGAGGCGGTCGCGTCGCAGGTCTTCATTCCGCTCACCGTCGGCGGCGGTGTCCGCACGGTCGCCGACGTACGCCGCCTGCTCAACGCCGGTGCCGACAAGGTCAGCTTCAATTCGGCCGCGGTGGCGTCGCCCGAGGTGATCCGCGAGGCGGCGGCGAAGTACGGCTCGCAGTGCATCGTCGTCGCCATCGACGCCAAGCGGCGCGGCGACGGCGCGCCCGGCTGGGTCGTCTACACCCACGGCGGCCGCAGGAACACCGGGCTCGACGCGGTGGAGTGGGCGTGCCGCGTCACGGCCCTCGGCGCCGGCGAGATCCTGCTGACGAGCATGGACCGCGACGGCACGAAGACAGGATTCGACCTCGCCCTGACGCGCGCCGTGGCCGACGCAGTCGCCGTGCCGGTGATCGCGTCGGGCGGCGTCGGCTCGCTCGAGCATCTCTCCGAAGGCATCCGCATCGGCGGCGCCGACGCGGTGCTGGCGGCGAGCATCTTTCACTACGGCGAGTTCTCGGTGCGCGAGGCGAAGGCGCTGCTCGCCCGCGACGGCATCGCCGTCCGGCCGTGAAGACACGCGCGGCCGCGGCGCGGGGGCGGACCGGCGGCGAGCCGGCGCGCCCGGGTGGCGGCGAGCCGGCGCGCCGGGCCGGCGCCGCGGCGCCGCGGCCGAAGGCGCGCGCCAACGCGGCGCCGTTGGCGAACGAGGTGCGGGTCATCGGCGGCGCCTGGAAGCGCAGCAAGCTGCCGGTCGCCGACCGGCCGGGCCTGAGGCCGACGCCCGACCGCGTCCGCGTCACGCTCTTCAACTGGCTCGGCCAGACGCTCGACGGCTGGCGCTGCGTCGATGCCTTCGCCGGCTCGGGCGCGCTCGGCTTCGAGGCGGCGTCGCGCGGCGCGGCCGAGGTCGTCCTCGTCGAGCGCGACCCGGTGCTCGTCGCCGGTCTGGCGGCGACCCGGCAACGCCTCGGCGCCGAGACGGTCCGGGTCGAGCGCGCCGATGCGCTGCAGTGGCTCGGCCGGGCGCCCGCCGGCAGCTTCGACGTCGTCTTCCTCGATCCGCCCTTCGATTCGTCGCTGCTCGCGCCGGCGCTCGCGGCCGCGGCGCGAATCGTCGCCGACGGCGGCTTCGTCTACGCGGAAGGGCCGGCGCCGATCGATCCGGAGGCGATGGCGGAGGCCGGGCTCGCGCCGTGGCGCGAAGGTCGTGCCGGCGCCGTCCACTTCCAGCTCCTGCGCAAGGCGGTGCCCGCCTGAGGCCCGGCGGGCGGCCGCGTCGCGCCGAGGCGCGTGGCGGGTCGCGTCGAGGCGCGCGGCTACACTGCGCCGCATCGAGGGCCGACGGCGGCCGCAAAGAGCCTGCCGTCGCCTCGCCACGTGGAGATCGACGTGACGTCCGTGACCCGACTGACAGCCGTATACCCGGGCACCTTCGATCCGATGACGCTTGGGCACGAGGACCTGATGCGCCGCGCCAGCCGGCTGTTCGAGCGCCTTCTCGTCGCCGTCGCCGCCGGCCACCACAAGCGGACGATGTTCTCGATCGCCGAGCGCCTCGACATCGCCACCGACCTCGCCGCCAAGTACCCGAACGTCGAGGTGATGGCGTTTCGCGGCCTGCTGCGCGATTTCGTCGTCGAGCAGGGCGGCAAGGTCGTCGTCCGCGGCCTGCGCGCGGTGAGCGACTTCGAGTACGAGTTCCAGATGGCCGGAATGAACCGCCAGCTCATGCCCGAGGTCGAGACCGTCTTCCTGACGCCGAGCGACCAGTACCAGTTCGTCTCGGGAACGTTCGTCCGCGAGATTGCCAACCTCGGCGGCGATGTCTCCAAATTCGTGTCACCCTTGGTGCTCGACCGGCTTCACCAGCGCGTGAAGCGTGCTGAACCCTGAGCAATCCGTGGCGCTGATCATCACCGACGAGTGCATCAACTGCGACGTGTGCGAGCCTGAGTGCCCGAACGCGGCGATCTCGATGGGCGAATCGATCTACGTCATCGACCCGCGCAAGTGCACCGAGTGCGTCGGCCACTTCGACGCACCGCAGTGCGTCCAGGTCTGCCCGGTGGCGTGCATCCCGCTCGACCCGGCGAACGTCGAGTCGAACGAGACGCTCTGGGCGAAGCACCGGCGCCTGCAGGCCGAAGCCGAAGCCCGAAGCGCGTTCCGCGCCTGAGCTCGCGGCGCCTGACGCCGCGCCGGCTAGCGTTCCGCCTTCTTCGCCCTCGGGACGGCGGCGACGAAGTCGCGCTCCTCGTCGAGCGCCGCCTTCTTGCTGCGCTTCCTCGCGTGCTTTTTCGTCGCCTCGGCCGGTGCAGTCGCGGCGACGCGCGGCCCGCTCAGCGAGCCGGCGAGGGCCGGCTTGAACGCCGCTTCCTCGGCGCGCCGATCGCGCGTCATCTCGGCCGCCAGCGCCCGCTCTCGCGATGCGACCTGGCGCGCTTCGGCGCGCTGCTCGGCGCTGACCGCGGCGGCGACGACGAGCGCCTTGCCGTCAGCGCAGGCGACGTTCGTGTATTCCTGACCGCAGCGAAAGATCGTCTCGGCGTGCGCTGCCGTGCCGGCACCGCCGGCGATCATCGCCAGGGCGACGAGAACGTGCTTCATGGTGTGTCGGCCTTCGTGGTTTGCGCCGGAACGACCGGGTCGTCGGTCTTCGGCTTTTCCGGCTTCTCGGGCTTGGGCCGCGGCGGCCTCGCGTTGATCTTCATGGTCGCGCGCTCGATGTCGCCGTCGAGCAGCAGGTCGAGGCCCGAGAGCGCCTGCTCGATGCTCTTCTCGATCTCGACCCGATGCTCGGCCGACGGCTTCTTCAGCACGTAGTTGATGACCTCGCTCTTGACGCCCGGATGGCCGATGCCGATGCGCAGGCGCCAGTAGTCGCCGCTGCCGAGCTGGGCGTGGATGTCCTTCAGGCCGTTGTGACCGGCGTGCGAGCCGCCGAGCTTGAGCTTGACCTGGCCCGGCATCAGGTCGAGCTCGTCGTGGGCGACGAGGATCTCGCCCGGCTCGATCTTGAAGAAGCGCGCCAGCGCCGCGACCGACTTGCCGGAGAGGTTCATGAAGGTCGTCGGCTCGAGCAGCCAGAGCGGACGGCCGCCGACGTTGGCGCGCCCCGCCATGCCGAAGTAGCTGCGCTCGGGCGAGAGCTGCACCTTGAGCCGGTCGGCGACTTCGTCGACGAACCAGGCGCCGGCGTTGTGGCGGGTCGCCGCGTAGTCGGGGCCGGGATTGCCGAGGCCGGCGATGAGTCGGATCATGGTGCGGTCATTATCGAAGGGCCGGCGCAGAAAAAAGCCCCGCCGTGGCGGGGCTTCGCATCCCTCGTCGAGGGGCCTACTTCTTGTTCTGCTTTTCGGTCTTCTTCGCCTTGGTCGGTGCGGGCACCGCGGCGGCCACCACCGCCACCGGGGCGACTTCCTCGACCTCGGCAGCCTGGACGTTGGCCGAGACGATCACCGGGTTCGGCTTGCCGTGGGTGACGACCTTCGTTCCCGCGGGAAGCTGGATGTCGCTCACGTGCAGCGACTGGCCCTTGGTCAGCTCGCCGAGATCGACGGTGATGAATTCCGGCAGCTGCGATGCCAGGCACTGGATGTTGATCTCGTTGACGATGTGGTTGACGACGCAGGCGTCGGTCTTGACCGCCGGCGAGTTCTCCTCGTTGACGAAGTGCAGCGGCACCTTCTTCGTCACCTTGGTGGTCGCGTCGACGCGCTGGAAGTCGATGTGCATCACGATCGGCCGGAACGGGTGCATCTGGTAGTCGCGCAGCAGGACCTGCTCGGTCTTGCCGGCGAGCTCCATGTCGAGCAGCGACGAGTGAAAGGCCTCCTTCTTCAGCGCGAAGAAGAGGGCGTTGTGATCGAGCTCGATCATGGCGGGCGTGCCGGCGCCGTAGACGATGCCGGGAACCTTTTGCGCGTTGCGCAGGCGGCGGCTCGCTCCGGTCCCCTGCACAGTGCGCTCGAAAGCGGTGAATTTCATGCTGACTCCAAATGATGAAGGCCCGCGACCAGGCTCTTCGTTAAAACAGGGCGAAGCCCCGCAACCAACGAGGGCGCCGCGAAGCGACGCCCGCTGTCCTTCTAGAAATTACTGTTCTGTTCGGCGAAGAGGGACGTCACCGACTCGCCGTCCGAGATGCGCCGGATCGTCTCCGCGAAGAGGAAGGCGACCGACAGCTGGCGCACCTTGGCGCAGCGCTTGCCTTCCTCGGCGAGCGGGATGGTGTCGGTGACGACGACCTCGTCGAGCTTCGACGATTCGATCCGCTCGATCGCGGGCCCCGAGAACACCGCGTGCGTGCAATACGAATAGACCTTCTTCGCGCCGCGCTCCTTCAGCACGTCGGCGGCCTTCACGAGCGTGCCGGCGGTGTCGATCATGTCGTCCATGATCACGCAGTTGCGGCCGTCGACCTCGCCGATGACGTGCATCACTTCCGAGACGTTGGCCTTCGGCCGCCGCTTGTCGATGATCGCCAGGTCGCAGCCCGCCTGCTTGGCGAGAGCGCGCGCGCGGACGACGCCGCCGACGTCGGGCGAGACGACGACGAGGTCGTCGTAGCGCTTGCTCTGCAGGTCCGAGAGCAGGACCGGCGAGGCGTAGATGTTGTCGACCGGGATGTTGAAGAAGCCCTGGATCTGGTCGGCGTGCAGGTCCATCGTCAGCAGGCGCTCGACGCCGACGGCCTCGAGCATGTTGGCGACGACCTTGGCCGATATCGGCACGCGCGTCGAGCGCGGCCGGCGGTCCTGGCGGGCATAGCCGAAGTACGGGATCACCGCGGTCACCCTGCGCGCCGATGCGCGCTTGAGCGCGTCGACCATGATGCAGAGCTCCATCAGGTTCTCGTTGGTCGGCGAGCACGTCGGCTGGACGACGAAGATGTCGCGCGCGCGCACGTTCTGCTCGATCTCGACGTCGACCTCGCCATCGGAGAAGCGCCCGACCTTGGCCTTGCCGAGACCGATCGACAGGTGCGTGGCGATGTCCAGCGCCAGCGCCGGATTCGCATTGCCTGTGAAGAGAACGGTATTGAAGAGCACGAAGAAAACTCCGGAGGGCGGCGACTCAGCGAATTTGGCAGGGGAGGAAGGATTCGAACCTTCGCATGTCGGAATCAAAATCCGATGCCTTAACCAGCTTGGCGACTCCCCTACACCGGTGCCCGGCTCGCGCCGTTCACCTTGAACCTTTGCGGCTTGTCCGCGATCACGAGCCCCGCCCGCGCCCGGCCCACGCGGCGAGCGGGTGGCGCCGCAGCGAGCGGCACATCCGGCCCGACCAGCCTTGGGGCCAATCGCTCGGCATCGCTGCCGATGGCGCCGGGCCGCTTCCCGCCCGCGCGAAGACCGCGCTTCCCGAACCCGTCATCCGGCTGTTGCCGAAGGTTCGCCGAAGCACGGCCGCAGCGCGTCCGACATCGGGGCAAAGACCTTCGGCCGCGGCCTGGAGGTCGTTCGTCCCGAAGCCTTCGGCAAGTCGAGGCCCGGTTTTCCCCTGCAACCCCGGCTCGGCATCGACGCCCGGAACTGCTTCGGAAAAGCCCGCGATTCTAGCAGCGGCGACGCGCTCGGCGACCTCCGGGCGGCCGAAGACCTCGGCCGTGGCCAGCGCCGTCGCGGGCTTGACGACGGCGAACCACGCGGGCTCGAGCTCGACCGGGACGAGGCTTTCGCCGATGCCGGCGGCCAGGGCGTTGGTCCCGGCGAGGAAGAAGGGCACGTCGGCGCCGAGCGCCAGGCCGATCGGCAGCAGCCGCTCGAGCGGCCAGTCGAGGCGCCAGAGGCGATTCAGCGCGAGCAGGGTCGACGCCGCATCGGAGCTGCCGCCGCCCAGCCCCGCGCCCCACGGCACGTGCTTGTCGAGCGTGATGTCGGCGCCGAGCGTCGTCCCCGACGCCGACTGCAGGGCGCGCGCCGCGCGCAGGCTGAGGTCGTCGGCCGGCAAGGGCGCCGCCGTGTCGTGGCGGCGCAGAACGCCATCGCCGCGCGGCTCGACGTGGAGCGTGTCGCACCAGTCGACCAGCACCATCAGCGACTCGAGCAGGTGCATGCCGTCGGCGCGCTGGCCGACGACGTGCAGGTAGAGGTTGAGCTTGGCCGGCGCCGGGACGTCGTAGATCGCGGCGATCGTCATCGCGTCACGGCCGATCGAGGCGGATGCGGGCCGTCACCGGTGGTGCCGGCGTTTCGCGCGTGGCGACGATCGTGCCGTCGCCGAGCTGGCCGAGGTCGACGCGCCAGCCGAGCTGGCGAAAGCCGGCGGCGCCCGGGGCAACAGGCTCGCTCGGCGCCCCCGGCCACGGCCGGCCGCGCAGCCAGTCGAACCAGGCTGCGATCGGCACGCTCTCGCCGAGCGCCTCGCGCGTCAGCTCGTCGAGGCTGGCGAAGCGACGCGTCTCGCGCGGCGTCGTCAGCACGACCTCGGCCGGCGACCAGCGCGCCTGCGCGAGCATGCTGCCGAGCGGCGTCGACAGGCCGAGCGTGCCGGCGTTCGAATCGCCGCGCAGGTCGAACGCCGCCGAGACGGCGCGCGCCGCTTCGTTGCCGACCGGCTCGACACGCAGCGCGAGCCGGCCGGAGAGCTCGTCGGCGCTGCTTTCGAGCGGCGCCGTCGGGACCGTCGTGCAGGCGGCGACGAGCGCGACGAAAACCGCGACGGCGAAACGCCAGGGCGGCGCAAAGGTCGGCCGCGGCATCGCGCCGCGCCGCGTCACAGATCGACGCGCAGGCGCGCCAGCGTTTCGCGCAGGACGTCGTTCTGCGCGTCGCGCGAGCGCGCCTCGCGGAAGACGCGCCGCGCTTCCTCGGACTGGCCCGCGCTCCACAGCACCTCGCCGAGGTGGGCGGCGATCTCCGGATCGGGGCGCGCCTGGTAGGCGCCGCGCAGAAGGCGGATCGCTTCCTCGCGATTGCCGAGCCGGTACTCGACCCAGCCCATGCTGTCGGTGATCGACGGCTCGCCCGGGCTCAGCTCGAGCGCCTTCTGGATCAGCTCGCGCGCTTCGGTCAGGCGGATCTTGCGTTCGGCGAGCGAGTAGCCGAGCGCGTTGTAGGCGTGCTGGTGGTCGGCCTTGAGCGCGATCACGCGACGCAGCAGCCGCTCCATCTCGTCGACGCGATCGAGCTTCTCGTCGAGCATGGCCTGCTCGTAGAGGAGGTCGGTGTCGTCGGGGAAGGTCTTGTTGGCCTGCGCCATCACCTGCTCGGCCTCGGCGAACATCTTGCGGTCGCGCAGCAGCTCGGTCTCGGCGAGGTACTTGGCGCGCCCGTCGCCGGGCGACTGCTCGGGGACTTTCCTGATCAGCTCGCGCGCTTCCTTGATCTTGCCCTGGCGCGCGAGCAGCGAGGCGCGCCGCGCCTGCACCTCGAGCGCGCGCTGCGGGCTGTCGACGCGGGCGAGCCAGCGCTCGGCGCCGGCGAAATCCTGGCTCTGCTCCGCCGCCTGGGCGAGAAGCAGGAACGCCTGCGTCAGCGCCGTGCTCGCGTTCGGCGGCGTGTCGTCCTCGTCGTCGCCGCCGGCGCTCTGCGGCGGGTTCGCCGCGACGCCGAAGTTCACCGCTGCGCCGCCCTCGACCAGACGGACGTAGTTGCGCAAGGCCACCGTGGCTTCGCGCGGCCGCTTCATCTCGAGCTCGAGCGCGCCGAGGGTGAGCCACGGCGGCGCGAGGTTGGGATCGCTCTTGGTCAGCGCCTCGATCTCGCTCGTCGCCTCGGCGAGGCGTTGCGACGTCGCCAGCGTTCGCACGTAGAGCAGGCGAACGTTCGGGCTGTCCGGGCGCGCCGCGAGCTGGCGCTTGACGATCGCCTCGGCCTCGGGCGTCGCCGGCAGCATGTCGAGGGCGAGGAAGGCCGCGCTCTCGGCGCCGGGGTCGGCGTCGCTGGCGCGGCGAACGAAGGCGAGCGCCTTGGCCGAATCGCCGGCGGCGAGCCAGGCGCGGCCGCTGGCGACGAGCGCGGCCGACTTCGTCTCGGGCGCTTCCGCGAACGGCCGCAGCGCGCGCTCGACGAGCACGGCCGTTGCGTTGCGATCGGTCGCGCGCGCCATGAAGCGAGGCACCGCCTCGATCAGCACCGGCAGGCCCGGCCGCGGCGCCTGGCGCAGCAGCGCCGTCAGCGGCTCCTCGACGTCGGCGATGCGGTTGATGGCGACGAGGATCTGGATCTGGTAGCGCAACGCATCGGCGGAATCGGGCAGCGCCTGGCGCCAGGCGACGACTGCGGCGAGCGCCTGGTCGCCGGCCCGTGCCTGGAGCGCGATCTCGGTGGCGCGGCGGAAGAGCTGCTCGTCCTTGCCGCGCTTGGCGGCGTCGAGCATGATTTGAAAGGCAGTGCCGACCTGGCCGTCGCGCAACTGGATCTCGCCGAGCAGGAGCTGGTAGAAGAGCGGCGCGTCGAGGCCCGAGTTCTCGACCTTGGCCGTGGCCGTCCCGGCCGCGCTGGCAGCGCCGCCGCCGAAGGACAGCGCGAGCAGCGCCAGGACGAGGACCGGCATGCGGCGCGGGGCGAAAGCAGTGCGAAACGCCGGCATGTACGACTCCTCAGGCGAAGGAAGATTCTAGTGTGGCGGGCGCGCCGGAGCCGGGCGCGCGACGCCGCGGGACGGTGTCGGAACGTGCGATCGCCGCCGATCGTGATAATTCCCCGCGCGTTGCGTAAAAGCGGTCGCCTGCGCCGTTCGATGCGTTTCCCATCATTCCCGCACCATGCCTGAACTGCCCGAAGTCGAGGTTACCCGGCTGAGCTTCGCCGAGCGGATCCGGGGCGCGCGCGTCACCGCCGTCCGCATCGGCAAGCCGCTGCGCTGGCCGCTCGGCAGCACGGCCGAAGCGATCGTCGGTCAGCGCGTCGGCGAGGTGAGCCGGCGCGGCAAGTACCTGTGGCTCGCGCTCGAGCGCGGCGGCCTGCTGCTCCATCTCGGCATGTCGGGCTCGCTCTCGTTCGGGCCGACCCGGGGCGACCCCGGCCCGCACGACCACTTCGACCTCGTCACCGCGCGCGGCACGCTGCGCCTGACCGACCCGCGCCGCTTCGGCGCCGTCGTCTGGTCGCCGGCCACCGACGCGGCGCCGGCGGCGAGGCTCCTCGCGGGCCTCGGCCTCGAGCCCTTCGACGATCGCTTCGACGGCGCGCATCTGTACGCGGCGCTGCATCGTCGCCGCGTCGCCGTCAAGACCGCGCTCCTCGGCGGCGCGATCGTCGTCGGCGCCGGCAACATCTATGCGTGCGAGGCGCTGTTCGAGGCCGGCATCGATCCGCGCACGCGCAGCGACCGCGTCAGCCGCGCCCGTGCCGACCGCCTCGCGGCCGCCGTGCGATCGACGCTGGCGCGCGCCGTCGAGCTCGGCGGCTCGACCTTGCGCAACTTCCGCGACGCCCACGGCGCCGCCGGCGCGTTCCAGCTCGACGCCAAGGTCTACGGCCGCGCCGGCCAGCCGTGCCTGCGCTGCGGCACGCCGATCCGGCGCATCGTCCAGGGGGCGCGCGCGACCTTCTTCTGTCCGGTCTGCCAGCGGCGCTGATCGACGCGGCCGATTCCACTCCGTTGGCTGCACGATCGCGCCGATTCGAGGCCGGACGTCGCACAACGTTGCCGTGTCAACGCCGCGTGTGCGAAACGCCCGCGCCTGCATGTGAGGAAGTGTTTCGTCACGGCTTGTTCGCGAGCTCGTGCGATACCATGACTCGAACGCCTTGCGCCCTCGATGACGCCTTCATTCGCCACCAGTCTCGACGCCCTCGGCGGCTGGCGTGCCGCCCTGGGCGAGCGCCTCGAGTCGCTCGCGCGCTTCCTCGCCGATCACGACCTCGCCCACGGCGAGGCCGCCGAGCAGATCGTCGCCTTGCGCGAGCGGCTCGGTAACGAAAAGCTCGTCGTCGCCTTCGTCGCCGAGTTCTCGCGCGGCAAGTCGGAGCTGATCAACGCGATCTTCTTCGCCGATACCGGCCGGCGCATCCTGCCGGCGACGCCGGGCCGGACGACGATGTGCCCGGTCGAGCTCGGCTGGCGCGGCGACGAGCCCGCGTCGCTCCTCCTGCTGCCGATCGAGACGCGCCTCGAAGGTCTCTCGCTCGGCGAGATGCGCGGCCAGCCGCGCGCCTGGCGCCGCCTCGTGCTCGACGTCGGCGACGCCGACCAGCTGGCGAATTCGCTGCAGGAGGTGACGCGCACCGAGTGGGTCACCGAGGAGCAGGCGCGCGCGCTCGGCTTCTGGGACGACGCCACGCCCGACGACAACCCGCCACGCAACGACGAAGGCAAGGTCGAGGTGCCGGCGTGGCGCCATGCCCTCATCAACTACCCGCATCCGCTCCTGAAGCAGGGCCTGGTCGTCCTCGACACGCCGGGCCTGAACGCGATCGGTGCCGAGCCCGAGCTGACGCTGAGCCTCCTGCCGAGCGCGCACGCGACCGTCTTCATCCTCGGCGCCGACACCGGCGTCACCAAGTCCGACCTTGCGATCTGGCGCGACCACCTCGGCGCGCACGCGCCGACGCGCTTCGTCGTCCTCAACAAGATCGACACCCTCGAGGATCCGCTGGCGACGCACGGCGAGGTCGAGGCGCAGATCGCGCAGCAGCAGCGCGAGACCGCGCGCACGCTCGCCGTGCCGATCCAGCGCGTCTTCCCGCTCTCGGCGCGCCAGGCGCTCGCCGCGCGCGTCAACGGCGACGAGATGGCGCTGAACGAGAGCCGGCTGCCGCTGCTCGAGGCGGCGCTCGGCGCGCAGCTGCTGCCGCAGCGCCGCCAGGTGCTCGAGCAGGTCGTCCAGGAAGGCGCGCTGCGGATCGAGAGCTACGTCGGCCGCCACATCGGCGATTCGCGCCGCCAGCTCGCCGAGCAGACGCTCGAGTTGCGCGGCCTGCGCGGCAAGAATGGCGCCAAGGTCCGCCTGATGCTGAAGCGCGTCGAGGCCGAGACGGCGGAGTTCGAGGAATGCACGACCTTGCTTCAGGCGATGCGCTCGGTGCACGCGCGCATGCTCAAGGACATGCTCGTCGACCTCTCTTCCGATCGCCTGCGCGACGAGGTCGCCGAGATGCAGGCGGCGATGGGCTCGGCGTTCCTCAACCTCGGCGCGCGCAAGGCCTTCGTCGCGCTCTGCGAGCGGCTGCGCGCGCTCCTCGCCGCCGGCCTGCGCCGCAACAGCGAGATCCGCGAGATGCTGAGCGCGTCGTTCGCGCGCCTGAACGCCGAATACGGCTTCGGCCTGGCGATCGGCAAGCCGCTCGACTTCGACCGCTTCGCGAGCGAGCTGCAGCTGATCGAGACCAACTACGTCCAGTACCTCGGCCTGACGCTCGCCCTGCGGCTGGCGCAGCCGAAGTTCATGGAGCAGTTCCGGCGCATGCTGGTCTCGAAGCTGCGCGTCGTCTTCGAGAACGCGAGCAGCGAGCTCGAGCTCTGGAACAAGGCGGTCTCGGCGCAGGTCGACGGCCAGCTGCGCGAGCGCAGGAAGGCGTTCAAGCGGCGCATCGAGACGCTCGAGAAGGTGCAGAACGCGGCCGGCGAGCTGGAGACGCGCATCGCCGAGATCGACGCCCAGGACGAGCGGCTGCAGCAGTTCCAGGCGCGCATCGCCGAGCTCGCCGAGGCCTTGCGCGAGCACGCCTTCGCGGCGCCCCTCGCGACCGACGCCGCGCTCGTCAAGATCGACCTGCCGCTTTTCGACGATGCCGTGCCGGTCGAAGAGATGGAGCAGCGCCAGGCCTGACGCGCCCATGCGGCACCATCGCCGGATGAGCGATCGCCGCGACCCTGCCCCCGACCCGTCGTTCGCCGAGCGCGTCGTCGCCTGGCAGCAGCAGCACGGCCGCCACGCGCTGCCGTGGCAGAACACGCGGGATCCGTACCGCGTCTGGCTCTCAGAGATCATGCTGCAGCAGACGCAGGTGGCGACGGTCCTCGCCTACTACGACCGCTTCACGGCGCGCTTCGCCGATGTCCGCGCCCTCGCCGCCGCCGAACCGGGCGACGTGCTCGCCGCGTGGAGCGGCCTCGGCTACTACTCGCGCGCGCGCAACCTCCATCGCTGCGCGCAGGTTGTCGTCGCCGAGCACGGCGGCGAATTCCCGACGACGAGCGCGGCGCTGGCAGAGCTGCCCGGCATCGGCCGCTCGACGGCGGCCGCGATCGCCGCGTTCTGTTCCGGCGAGCGCGTCGCGATCCTCGACGGCAACGTCAAGCGCGTCCTCGCCCGCGTCCTCGCCTTCGCCGGCGACCTCGCCGAGGCACGCGCCGAGCGCGAGCTCTGGGCGGCGGCGACGGCGCTCCTGCCGGCACGCGGCATCGAGTCGTACACGCAGGGCTTGATGGACCTCGGCGCGACCGTCTGCACGACGCGCTCGCCGAACTGCCTGCTCTGCCCGGCGCGCGCCGTGTGCGCCGCCGCGCGCGCCGGGACGCAGGAGCGCTACCCGGTCAAGTCGCGTCGTCTCGTGCGCGGCCGGCGCGAGCACGTCTGGCTCGAGCTGCGCTGGCGCGACTCGATCTGGCTGGTCGAGCGCGGCGCGAGCGGCGTCTGGGCCGGGCTCTGGAGCCTGCCCGAATTCGAATCGATGGATGCGTTCGCCGCTGCCGCCGCCGCTTGGCCGGGGCAAGGCGAGACGCTCGATCGCTTCGTCCACGTGCTGACGCATTTCGACTGGCATCTGCAGCCCGTCCGCTGGACCTTGCCGGCGCAGGCATCGGCCGCAGCGCTCGCGCCGCTGCTCGCGGCGTGGCCGCAAGGGCGTTGGTTCACGAACGACGCGGCGCTCGCGCTCGGCTTGCCGGCGCCGCTCAGGAAGCGGCTGCGCTTCGAGGCGACGGCCGGCGCCTGACTCGACGCCGCGCCGCGCGTGCTGAGCTCGCGCCGCGCCGCGCCGCTTGAGGCTCGTGCGCCGACGCCGTGCGCGGACGCCGTGTGCCGACGCCGCCCGCCCGACGCCGCCCGACGCCGACGCGAGTCAAGCCGGCGCGTGCCGCACCCGCATCAGCGAATCGACGACCTCGAGGCGGGCGAGCGGATCGCCGAGCGTCAGCAGCCGCTGCTTGGCCTCGAGCGGCAGCGGCAGGATCTCGCACCAGCGGTTGGCGACCCAGCCGGCGTCGTCGAGCCGATGCGGCACCAGGAAAGGCTCGGCGCCTTCCGCGGCGAGCGTGGCGATCGCCTCGGCCAGGCTCTTGACGACGCTGGCGTGGCTCGGCAACGGCGTGACCGCGGGATCGGCGGCGATCGGCGTCGTCTCGGCGAGCCAGAGGCCGTCGCGCTCCTGCCGCGTCGTGCCGACGGCGAAGCGCCGCGTGCCGCGGCAGCGGACGAGCAGGATGCCGGCCTGGGCGCTGTCGACCTCGATCAGCTCGGCGAGCGTGCCGACGTCGTAGAGCTGGACCGTGTCGCCGGCGCCGCTGCGTGCTTCCCTGCCGGCGCGGAGCGCGACCACGCCGAACGGCAACGATTCGCGCAGGCAGCGCGACATCAGGTCGAGGTAGCGCGCCTCGAAGATCTTGAGCTCGAGCAGGCCGTCGGGAAAGAGGACGGTGCGCAGCGGAAAGAGCGGCTGCTCGTCGGCCATGCCTGCCTCGACCTGCTACGGCGCGGCGTCGAGCTCGCGATGGCGCACGAGCGCCTGCTGGCTGCTGCCGAAGCTGCGCGCGAGCCGCTCGGCGAACCAGACCGAGCGATGCTGGCCGCCAGTGCAGCCGATCGCGACCGTCAGGTAGCTGCGCTGGTCGGCCTCGAACGAAGGCAGCCAGCGACGCAGGAACGCCTCGATCTGCGCCAGCATGTCGATCACTTCCGGCTGCGCCTCGAGGTAGGCGCCGACCGCGGCGTCGCGGCCGGTGAGCGGACGCAGCTCGCGCACGTAGTGCGGGTTCGGCAGGACGCGGATGTCGAACACGTAGTCGGCGTCGAGCGGAACGCCGTGCTTGTAGGCGAAGCTCTCGAAGACGAGCGTGAGCCGGCTGTCGGCGGCGCCGACGAGCTCGCGCATCCAGGCGCGCAGCTGCGTCGGCCTGAGCTGGCTGGTGTCGATCACGGTCGAGAGCTCGCGCAGATCGGCGAGGAGCTGGCGCTCGAGCTCGATCGCCTCGATCAGGGCGCCGCGGTCGGCGAGCGGATGGGCGCGCCGCGTTTCCGAAAAACGCCGGACGAGGGCGCCGGTCGTCGCGTCGAGGAAGATCGCCTGCACGCCGACGCCTTCGCCGTGCAGCTGGGCGAGGAGCGGCAGCAGGTGCGGCAGCGAGCCGGCGCTGCGGACGTCGACGGCGATGGCGATGCGCCGTTCGCGCCGCTGCGACTCGAGGCGGAGGAAGTCGCGCAGCAGCTCGGGGGGCAGGTTGTCGACGCAGAAGAAGCCGGCGTCTTCGAGAGCGTGCAGCGCCACTGATTTGCCTGATCCGGAGATCCCCGTGACGAGGACCACGCGGGCGGCTTTGCCGCCCGCTTGTTGCGGCGCGGCGCTGCCCGCTGCGCGTGCCGGGGTTGCTCCCTCCCCGCTTCGCTCCCCTCCCTCCGAGCGGGAGGGGCCGACCCCGTCGGGGTCGCTTTTGGGGTCGGGGTTCATGGCGTCGAATTGCGCGCCCGGGCGGGCTTGGTCTCGGCGCCGGAGGCGAGCATCTCCTGGGCGTGGGCGAGGCTCGTCGACGAGAGCTTTTCGCCGCCGAG
>DASYKC010000004.1:0-4105 GCA_035995885.1 Caldimonas sp.
TCGCATCGGCGTCACGGTCGTCCACCTCAACGACGACTTCTACAAAGGAATCGTCTACGGGATCGATGACGAGGCGAAGCGCTCGGGCGTCGACGTCGTGCAGGTGTCGATCGCCGGCGCCTACGGCAACGTGCGCGAGCAGTTCGCTCAGCTCGAGGCGCTCAAGGCGCTGAAGGTCGACGTGGTTGTCCTCGCGCCCGCGGCCTACAACGGCTACGACACCGCGTTGAAGAGCCTGAAGGACGCCGGCATCATGGTGGTGGCGGCAGGCATCCCCGTCAACAGCAAGAACGTCGACTTCGGCATCACCCAGGACGACACCGCGATCGGCAAGGTCCTGGCCGACCAGCTCTGCGCGACCAAGACCGGCGGTCGGGTCCTCACCGTCCCGGGTCCCGCCGGCGCCGAATGGGCTCGACTCCGCTACGTCGGATTCATGGACGAGGCGAAGAAGTGCCAGGGGCTCGTTCCGACCGAAGGAGCCTTCGGCGGCGCGCTGGGACTCCAGCATGGCCTGTCGACCACCTCGGACCTGCTGATTCGCTTTCCCGACGCAAAGTACGTCTACACGCCGGAGATCTCCCTGGCCATGGGCGCGGCGCAGGCGGTTCGCCAGCAGGGCAAGCAGGTCAAGGTCGTGTCCAGCTCGATGGTCAAGGAGGCGGCGCCGATGATCAAGGACGGTCGTCTCCTGGCGGTCGTCTCCGAGCCGGGGATCATCATGGGCCGGCTCGTCGTCCAGTACGCGATCCGCAAGCTCGACGGCAAGCCGCTGACAGGGCTGGCCGCGGCCGACAAGACCTCGGGCTATCCCTACTTCAACGTTCCGACGACGCTGATCACTCCGGCCAATGTCGACTCGCATCCGTTCGAGATCTACGAGATCCCGCCGGCGTCCTGGAAGATGCCCGCGATCAAGTAGGCGCAACGATCTCCTGACGACACGCGTCATGGGCAACTTTTGCCTGCAGGTCGAGGGCGTCTCGAAGTCGTATGGCGCGACCCGAGCCCTGATCGGCGTCTCCGCCGCATTCAGCGGCGGAGAAACGCATTGCCTGCTCGGCGAAAACGGCGCCGGCAAGAGCACGCTGGGCAAGGTGATCGGTGGCCTGGTCGAGGCGGACGATGGCATCGTCTCCCTCGACGGCCGGCCGCTGCATCTGAGCAACGCCCGGGAGGCGCGCCGCGCCGGCATCGCGCTCGTGCACCAGGAGTTGTCGCTCGCCCCTGACCTGTCGGTCCGCGCCAACCTGTGGCTCGGCAGCGAGGCGCGCCTGCTCGGCTTCATCGCGACGCGAATGGAACGGCAACGCGGCGCGGTGGTGCTGCAATCGCTCGGGCTTCACCTCGATGCGGAGCGGCGCGCGGGCGATCTCTCGCCTGCGGAGCAGCAGCTGGTCGAGATCGGCAAGGCGCTGATGGCATCGCCTCGGCTGATCGTCTTTGACGAGCCGACGGCGACCCTCGGCGCGGTCGAGAAGCGGCAGCTGTTCGACGTCATTCGCGAGCTGCGCAGACAAGGCGTCGCCGTCATCCTGATCACCCACCACATCGAAGACGTCATGGAGGTTGCCGACCGGGTGAGCGTCATGCGCAACGGCGCCCTCGTCGAAAGCTTCGTGCTCGGCGCCCTGAGCGCTGATGAGGTCCTGGAAAGGCTCACCGGAAAGAAGCGCGCCGCGCCGATCCGCCATGCCATGCCGACCGAGTCGGAGTCGGTCCTCGCCGTCGAGGGCCTCCGCGATCGCAATGGCCGACAGGTGCGCCTCGAGCTTCGGGCCGGTGAGATCGTCGGTCTCTACGGCGTCGTCGGCTGCGGCGCGGAGCAGCTCGTCCGCGGTGCGGTCGGCGCCAGCGTGGATACCCGGCCCTTGCGCTATTTCCTGCACGGCAAGCCCTATCGGCCGTCCACCATCGCCGGCGCCCTGCGCGCCGGCGTCGCCTACCTGCCGGCCGGCCGAGCTCGCAATGGCATCGCTCCGGCCCGCTCGATCTGCGAGAACCTGACGCTGGGACGCGTCGGCAAGTTCGCGCGCTTCGGCGTCGTCTCGGCGCGTTCGGAGAGACAGGCGGTCACTGACGCGCTCTCGGCCGTACAGGCGAAGTTCTCCGCCATCGATGCCCCGATCACGAGCCTCTCGGGGGGCAATCAACAGAAGGTCCTGATGGCCCGCGTGCTCATCGGTGCGCGCGAGGTCCTGGTCCTGGAGGAGCCGACCGCGGGCGTCGACATCGACTCCAAGGAGCAGATCCACCGGTTGATTCGCAGCGCCGCCGACTCGGGCACCGCGGTCCTGCTGCTATCGAGCGATCTCGCCGAAGCGATCGCCCTGTGCCATGTCATCCACACGATGTATGCCGGTCACCTCGTCGGCTCGCACGTCGCGCCGACGGCGAGCGACGAACCCACCCTCCTGTTCGACGTTCTCGGCAAGCGCCGCGAAGGCGCGGCAACTCACCTTGCTGGCACGAATGTCGCGAAGGCAGCCGCATGAACATCGGCGAACCGAACGGCACGTCGGCCCCTGGCGACATCGCGCCGCCGGCGCGCCCGGCGCTGTCGACGAGCCGGCGCTGGGACTGGAAGCGCATCGCGCACCCCGACGCCATGCTGCCGATCTTCATCGCGTTGATCGCGCTCTTGGCCGGGATCATCCAGCCGCGCTTCTGGAGCATCGACAACCTGCTCAACCTGCTGCGCCAGATGGTGCCGCTGATGATCATCTCGGTCGGCCAGGCTTTCGCCATCATCGTCGGCGGGCTCGACCTGTCCGTGGCGGCCGTCATGTCGCTGTCCGGTGTGGCCGGCGTCTTGGTCATGCAGCAGGCGGGGATCATCCCGGGGACGCTGGTCATGCTGGCGGTCGGCGCAGCGGTCGGAGGCGCCTCCGGTTTCATCATCGCCTACCTGCGCACGACTCCCCTGGTCGTCACCCTGGGCATGCTGTCGGTTGCCCAAGGTCTGGCGCTGATCGCGGCCGGGGGTGTTCCGATCTACGACGTTCCGGCGGCTTTCGTCCAGCGAATCGGCTTCGATACCTTGCTCGGCATTCCGGTCATGGTCTGGATCGCCGCCGCGGTTGCGGTCGCTGCGGCGCTCATCCTCAAGCGGACGGTCTTCGGCCGTTACGTCTACGCGATCGGTTCCAGTTCTGCCGCCGCGGCGAAATCGGGCGTCGACGTCAAACTGTGCACGCTTCTCGTGTACATGCTCAGTGGCCTTTGCGCCGGCATCGGCGCTCTCGTCTTGACGGCCTGGGTGAGCTCCGCGCAGCCGATCGCCGCGCCCAACATCACCCTGGAATCGCTCGCTGCGGTCGTTCTGGGTGGCGTCGCCCTCACCGGCGGCAGCGGCAGCATTCGCCAGGTGTTCCTCGGCGTTCTCGTCCTGAGCATGCTCTCCAACGTCATGAACATGATCGGCGTCTCGGCCTATTTCCAGACCCTGGTGGTGGGCATCGTGATCATTCTGGCCGTCATCCTCGATCGCGTCCGGCGGCGAGAGCGCGTCTAGCAACCATCGATCGGTCTCCATCTCCATGAAACAACGCTCGGTCGAAATCATCGGTGCCGGCCTGGCGGGTCTGGTCGCGGCGAATCGCTTCGCGCAACTCGGCTGGAAGACGCGCATCCATGAGCGAAACGCCGAGCTGCGGATGTTCGGCGCCGGCATCTGGATCTGGGAGAGCGGGCTGAAGACGCTCGAGACAATCGGCTGCTATGACCAGGCGATGAAGAACGCGCGCGTCATCAGGGAATGGCAGATCCGCGACGGTCGCGGACGGCTTCTCATGTCGCGCCCGACCACGCCGGACGATCGCCTGCTCTTGCCGCCGCGCGCGGACCTCTACCAGGCGCTGATCGATGGCGCCATTGCAAAGGGCGTGGCCATCGAAACGTCGTCGCTGGCAGTCGCGGTCGGGCCTGACGGCTCGGCGACGTTCGAGAACGGCCAGCGCGTCGAGGCGGACCTCATCGTCCTTGCGGATGGCGCCTACTCAAGGACTCGCGAGTCGATCCTCGGCACCAAGTGGATCGATTTCGGTGCCGAGGCCGGCATCCGCATGCTCATCGACGCGCTGCCCGACGACACCCTCGACACGCT
>DASYKC010000005.1:0-3900 GCA_035995885.1 Caldimonas sp.
ATGGGCGACGTCGCCCTCGGCGTCGTCAACTCGCACCACTACTCGGCGGCGCATCCTTCGCCGGCGAACAAGAAGTTCGTGCAGGCGTTCGAGGCGGCCAACAAGTTCCGCCCCAACTTCATGGCCGTCGCCGGCTACGACGGCATGCACGTGATCTACAACGCGCTCGCCGCGACCAAGGGCGCGGGCGGCGGCGACGCCTTGCTCGCGGCGATGAAGGGCCAGATCTTCGAGAGCCCGCGCGGGCCGATCCTGATCGACGCGCAGACGCGCGACATCGTCCAGGATGTCTACATCAGGAAAGTCGAGAAGCAGAACGGCCAGCTCTACAACGTCGAGTTCGACGTGCAGAAGGCGGTCAAGGATCCGGCCAAGACGAAGTAGCGATCCGCGGCGCGCGGGCGGCGCCGGGCGCCCGCCGATCAGCGTTCGACGCTGACGACGTGCGCCTGGATCTTGGCGTCGACCGGCCCGGCGCCGAAGCGGCGTGCGATCGCGGCGGCCGCGAAGTCGGTCGCTTCGCCGAGACGCGCCGGATCGCGGGCCTCGATCTCGCTCCGGAGCGGCGTGCCCTGGCAGTAGGCGATCGCCGGGTGCCGCGCCGAAGCCGCCTTGCTCCGCGCCGCGACGGTGTCGAAGCGCGGCGCCGAGGCGAAGCCGCCGGCGCCGAGGTCGCGCTCGATCGCCGCGCGGTCGTGGTAGCCGTGCGGCGTGCGCGCCAGGAAGCGCGGCGGATCGTCGGGAAAGAACGACGCGAGCGACGTCGTCACGACATCGGCGAGCTCGTTCTCCTCGATGCGATCCCAGACGTTGAAGAGAAAGGCGCCGCCGGGCCGCAGGACGCGGCGCGCCTCGGCGAAGGCGGAACCCTTGCCGGGGAAGAACATGACGCCGAACTGGCAGACGACGGCGTCGAATTCGCCGTCGCCGAAGGGCAGCTGCATCGCGTCGGCAGGGCGCCACTGCACCGGCCGCCGCGTGCCGATCTGCTGCGCGGTGGCGATCATGCCGGGGTTGAGGTCGGTGGCGACGATCGCCGCCGAGTCGGGCAACTGCGCCGCCAGGGCGCGCGTGACGACGCCGGTGCCGGCGGCGATCTCGAGCACGCGCGACGGGGTTCGGACGGCGATGCGCCGGGCCAGGTCTTCGGCATACGGCGCGAAGATCAGCGGCACGAGGTACTCGTCGTAGAGGCGCGGGATCGATCCCGCGAAGACCTTGTCGACGTCGGCGCGGCTCATCGCGACATTCTCGTTCGCGCCGGCCGGGCGACGGCGCGAACGGCGCGCCGCTCCGCCCGGTCTCTCAGGAGTTCGCGAGGTTGAAGTAGCGCGCCTCGAGCGCCTTCGCGCTGGTCAGGTGCAGGGCGACGAGCACCCGCTCCCACAAGGTCAGCGGCTGGATCGTCCCGCTCGGCAGGACCAGCACCGCGCCGAGGATCGGCTCGTCCTCGATGCGTGATTCCTGGTACTCGCGAACCGGCTTGGCTGCACTCATCCTCGGCTCCTTGGATCGCTCTGAACGAGCTGTTTTTCCAATGTAACAGAGTGTGTTGAGCGCGATCCGCCGTTCGTCGGGACGTCACATCGTCTGACGCAGCACCACGATCGCGTAGGTCAGGAAGGCGATCCAGGCGATCGTGAAGAGGATCGTCCGCGCCTTGAGCAGCCCGGTGCCGCTGAGGTGGACCAGCGCGTGCGCGAGCCGGGCGTAGAAATACACCGCGGCGCACGCCACCGTGACCGGCGTCGAGATGGCGGCGATCTGCGCGATCAGCACCACCGCCGCGAACGGCGCGAAGTTCTCGACCGCGTTCTGGTGCGCCCGGTTGGCGCGATTGACCCAGGGCGGCAGCGCCGAGGTCGGCGCGACCTTGTAGGCCTCGTCGGTGAGGGCGCCGCGCGACGACACGTAGCCGATCACGACCGGGATCCAGAGCACGCCGGTGAGGATGGCGGTGAGCAGCAGGTAGACGAGTTCGATCTTCATGAAACCTCCGGGTTCGACGTTGACGGGGCGCTCGCGACCGGCTCCGGCGCGAGCTCGAAGCAACCTTCCTGGACGATGTAGGAGACGTAGCGGAAGTCGCGGATCCGCGTCACGCGCTCGTCGTCCCAGGTCAGCTCGATGACGTAGCGCGGCCGGCCGATGTCGCTCGCCGACGCGCGCACCGCGAGCACCTCGCAGCCGTCGAAGCGCGCCGGCACCAGGTGCCAGCCGCCGGTGCGCTCGTAGTTGCCGAGGTAGCTGCCGACGTCGCGCCGCCCGGCGGACTTGCGCCGCGAGACGAGATCGAGGCGGACGTCGTCGGCGAGGAGGGCGCGCACGCCGTCCCAGTCATGCGCGTTGAAGAGGCTCGCGTAGCGCCTGAGCGCCGGCGAGATCGGCGCCGACGGCAGCGCCGGCGGCGCGACGGCGGCGGCCTTCTGCAGCGCGGCGCGGCCACGGTGCAGCGCCGCCTTGACGGCGGGCAGCGTCAGGTTCAGCTCGGCCGCGATCTCGTCGAGCGAATGCTCGAGCACGTCTTTCAAGATGACGCAGCCGCGCTGCGCCGGCGCGAGGGCGAGGAACGAAGCGAGCGCGGCGCCGACGGCCTGACGCCGCGCCATCGCGCTGTCCGGTTCGAGCGCCGCCGCGGCGGCGACGTCGCGGACGGCCTCGAGCGGCTCGCTGGCGCGATGCCGCTCGTGGCGCCAGTGGTCGACGGCGCGATGGTGGGCGATGCGGAAGAGCCACGGACGAAGCGCCGGCAGCTCGCGCAGCTGCGGCAGCTCGTAGCAGGCGCGAGCGAGCGTGTCCTGGACGACGTCCTCGCCGTCGGCCACCGATCCGGTCATGCGCGTGCAGTAGCGCAGCAGCTCGGGCCGGATGTGCTCGACCAGGGCGAGGAACTGGCGCCGGCCCTGCTCGAGGACGCCGATGAGGTCGGCGCCGTCGTCGGTCGCGCCGCTGCTAGCGATCGAAGAATCCATACGATCCGATCTCCGTCAGCTCGACCCGCGCCGGCGGCTCGACGCAACGGTCCTTGATGCCGGCGGCGAATGCCTGGAAGGCCGGCAACGACGTCAATGCATTTCTCCCGTCGGCCTCGTCGTGGCCGACGACGTGCATGAAGCTGACGCCGTCGCCGAGCCGAAACGTCGCGTAGCGTAGTCCTGCCGGGCGGGTCTGTCGAAGCGCTTCGAAGACGGCGCCGACGAGGCGTTCGTTTTCCGCCACCCGCTCGGGGTGGAGGCGGTAGCTCACCATGTGCTTCACGGTCTGGTCCTTTCGGTGCTGCCCGGGTCGGGCGGTGGTCTCGGCCCGATCCGTTCGGGCTTCTGTCAAGACGTTCGAGGGCCGCGCAAGGATGCGGTCGCGCCCTCGGCGCTGGCCGATGCTCGGGGGTTCTCCCGGCTGCACGGGGCCGGCGCGGCGCCGAAACTAGGCAGATGCAACTTCGCCTCGAGGGCGTGAGCAAGCACTGGGGCTCGGCGAAGGCGGTCGACAGCGCGAGCTTCGCGACCGATTCCGGCAAGCTGGTCGTCCTGCTCGGCCCGTCGGGCTGCGGCAAGTCGACGACGCTGCGGATGATCAACCGGCTGATCCCGTTCGACGCCGGCGAAATCCGGGTCGGCGGCGAGGACATTCGCCAAGTGCCGCCGGAGGAATTGCGCCGCCGGATCGGCTACGCAATCCAATCCGCCGGCCTGTTCCCGCATTGGCGGGTCGAGGACAACATCGCCACCGTGCCGCGCCTGCTGAACTGGCCACGGCAGAAGGTGCGCGACCGGGTCACCGAACTCCTCGAGCTGTTCCGCCTCGACCCGGCAATCTATCGCAGCAAGTACCCGCACCAATTGTCGGGCGGCGAGCAGCAGCGAGTCGGTGTTGCCCGTGCCCTGGCCGCCGACCCCGATG
>DASYKC010000006.1:0-9766 GCA_035995885.1 Caldimonas sp.
TGCGCTTCGCCATCAGAGAAGGCGGCAGAACCGTCGGCGCAGGGGTCGTGGCGAAGATTCTGGAATAGGACCACGCGTCGCGCTCACTCCCGCCGGCGCGAGCCGGCATCGCTCTTTGAAAGACACATCATGGCCACCCAGCAAAGAATCCGCATCCGCCTCAAAGCGTTCGACTACAAGCTGATCGACCAGTCGGCGCTCGAGATCGTCG
The DNA here is from genome assembly GCA_035995885.1 of Caldimonas sp. Lineage (GTDB taxonomy): Bacteria > Pseudomonadota > Gammaproteobacteria > Burkholderiales > Burkholderiaceae_C > Schlegelella_A. Next base: position 212 of record DASYKC010000006.1, read on the forward strand.
ACACCGCCAAGCGCACCGGCGCCATCGTCAAGGGTCCGGTGCCCCTGCCGACGCGCATGCAGCGCTTCGACATCCTGCGCTCGCCGCACGTCAACAAGACCTCGCGCGACCAGTTCGAGATCCGCACCCACCAGCGCCTGATGGACATCGTCGACCCGACCGACAAGACCGTCGATGCGCTGATGAAGCTCGATCTCCCGGCCGGCGTCGACGTCGAGATCAAGCTCCAGTAGCCGAGCGCTGATATACTCATAGGCTTTCCCGCCCTCGGGCGAGGAACTAGGCTGCAAAGCCAGATTAGGCTGCAAAGCCAGAGTCAGCCCGGCCAATCGATGTCGGGCGTTGCAACAAAGGCCGCGCTTGCGTGGCTGGAGAACATTTATGACCACGACCGCGAACCCGGCCGCTCACGTCGATGAGCGCCTGGGGCTCCTGGGCCGCAAGGTGGGGATGATGCGCATCTTCACCGACGACGGAGACGCCATCCCCGTCACCGTCCTCGACGTCTCGAACAACCGAGTCGCCCAGGTCAAGACCGCCGCGACCGACGGCTACGCCGCGCTCCAGATCGTTTTCGGCGAGAGAAAAGCTTCGCGCGTCAGCAAGCCCGAGGCGGGCCATCTCGCCAAGGCCGGCGTCGTCGCCGGCGAGCTGGTGCAGGAATTCCGCGTCGCCGAGACTGTCGCCGCCGAATACAAGCCGGGCGCCCAGGTGCCGGTCGGCGTCTTCACCGTCGGCCAGCTCGTCGACGTGCAGGGCACGACGATCGGCAAGGGCTTCACCGGCACGATCAAGCGGCACCACTTCAAGTCGCAGCGCGCCTCGCACGGCAACAGCCGCTCGCACAACGTGCCGGGCTCGATCTCGATGGCGCAGGATCCGGGGCGCGTGTTCCCGGGCAAGAAGATGTCGGGCCAGCTCGGCAACGTCACGCGCACCACCCAGAACCTCGACATCGTCCGCATCGACGAAGCGCGCCAGCTGCTGCTCGTCCGCGGAGCCGTTCCGGGCGCGAAGAACGGTCACGTCGTCGTCCGCCCCGCAGTGAAGGCGCCGCCCAAGGGCGCCGCCGCCAAGACTTCCGCCAAGGGAGCCGCCTGATGCAACTCGAGCTCCTCAACGAACAAGGCCAGGCGACGTCGAAGTTCGACGCGCCCGACACGGTGTTCGCGCGCGACTACAACGAAGCGCTGGTGCACCAGATCGTCGTCGCCTTCCAGGCCAACGCCCGCCTGGGCACGCGCGCCCAGCTCGACCGGGCGATGGTCAAGCACTCGACCAAGAAGCCGTGGCGCCAGAAGGGCACCGGCCGCGCCCGCGCCGGCATGACCTCGTCGCCGCTCTGGCGCGGCGGCGGTCGGATCTTCCCGAACAGCCCCGACGAGAACTTCACCCAGAAGGTGAACAAGAAGATGTACCGCGCCGGCATGGCGGCGATCCTGTCGCAGCTCGCGCGCGAAGGCCGCCTGGCCGTCGTCGAGTCGCTGAGCGTCGACTCGCCCAAGACCAAGGGCCTGGCGCAGAAGCTCAAGTCGATGGGCCTCGACTCGGTGCTCGTCATCACCGACCAGATGGCCGACAACCTGATCATGGCGTCGCGCAACCTCGCCAACGTGCTCATCGTCGAGCCGCGCTACGCCGACCCGCTCGCCCTCGTGCACTACAAGAAGGTGCTCGTCACCAAGGGCGCGATGGAGCAACTGAAGGAGATGCTGTCATGAGCACGGCACCCGAGGCACAAAAGCCCGCCAAGCCCGCGAAGGCCGACGTGAAGGCAGAGCCCAAGGTCACGGCCAAGAGCAAGGCGAAGGCCGAGGCGGCGGCGACCGAGAAGGCGGCGGCTGCAGCGAAGCCTGCCAAGGCGCCGAAGGCAGCGGTCGCGAAGAAGCCCGCCGTCAAGAAGGCCAAGGCCGCGAAGCCCGCTGCGCGCCCGGCGCACAGCGAGAGCCGCCTGGCGCAGGTCCTGATCGCGCCGATCGTCAGCGAGAAGGCGACGATGGCGGCCGAGAAGCACAACCAGGTGCTGTTCAAGGTCATGCGCGACGCGACCAAGCCCGAGATCAAGGCCGCGGTCGAGCTGATGTTCAAGGTCACCGTCGATTCGGTGCAAACCGTTCAGCACAAGGGCAAGACGAAGCGCTTCGGCAAGGGATCGGGCCGGCGCGATCACGTCAAGAAGGCCTACGTATGCCTGGCCCAGGGCCAGGAGCTGAACTTCTCCGGGGAGGGCGCGTAATGCCCGTCATCAAGGTCAAGCCGACGTCGCCGGGCCGGCGCGCGGTCGTCAAGGTCACGCACCCGCACCTGTGGAAGGGCCGGCCCGAAGCGTCGCTGCTCGAGCCGCAGATGCAGAACGCCGGTCGCAACAACAACGGCCACATCACGACGCGCCACAAGGGCGGCGGACACAAGCACCACTACCGCGTCGTCGATTTCGTCCGCAACAAGGATTCGATTCCGGCCAAGGTCGAGCACATCGAATACGACCCGAACCGGAGCGCCCACATCGCCCTCGTCGTCTATGCCGACGGCGAGCGCCGCTACGTGATCGCACCGCGCGGCCTCGAGGTCGGCTCGACGATCCTCTCGGGCGCCGAAGCGCCGATCAAGGCAGGCAACACGCTGCCGATCAGGAACATCCCGGTCGGCTCGATCATCCATTGCATCGAGATGCTGCCCGGCAAGGGCGCCCAGATCGCGCGCTCGGCGGGCACGGCGTGCACGCTGCTCGCGCGCGAAGGCACGTACGCGCAGGTGCGGCTCCGCTCGGGCGAAGTGCGCAAGATCCACATCGATTGCCGCGCCACGATCGGCGAGGTCTCGAACGAAGAGCACAGCCTGCGCCACTACGGCAAGGCCGGTGCGAAGCGCTGGAAGGGCATCCGCCCGACGGTGCGCGGCGTCGCGATGAACCCGGTCGACCACCCGCACGGCGGCGGCGAAGGCCGCACCGGCGAAGGCCAGGCGCCGGTCTCGCCGTGGAACACGCTCACCAAGGGCTATCGCACGCGCAACAACAAGCGCACGCAGACGATGATCGTCGCGCGCCGCAAGAAGTAAGAAGGTCCCTCCATGACTCGTTCGCTCAAGAAGGGCCCGTTCATCGACCATCACCTCGCGGCGAAGGTCGAGAAGGCGAGCGCCACCAAGGACAAGAAGCCGATCAAGACCTGGTCGCGCCGCTCGACGATCCTGCCCGATTTCATCGGCATCACGATCGCGGTGCACAACGGCAAGCAGCACGTGCCGGTCTACGTGACCGACCAGATGGTCGGCCACAAGCTGGGCGAGTTCGCCCTCACGCGCACCTTCAAGGGCCACCCGGCCGACAAGAAGGCGGCGAAGAAGTAAGGATGGCCACGATGGAAACCAGATCGATCGTTCGCGGGGTTCGCCTGTCCGCCGACAAGGGACGGCTCGTCGCCGACCTCGTCCGCGGCAAGAAGGTCGACCAGGCGATCAACATCCTCAACTTCACGCAGAAGAAGGCCGCCGGAATCATCAAGAAGGCGCTCGAATCGGCGATCGCCAACGCCGAGCACAACGACGGCGCCGACATCGACGAGCTGAAGATCACGCAGATCTACGTCGAGCAGGGCGCGACGCTGAAGCGCTTCTCGGCACGCGCCAAGGGGCGCGGCAACCGCATCAGCAAGCCGACGGCGCACATCTACATCACGGTCGGCAACTGAGGCGAAAAGGACACCATGGGACAGAAGATTCACCCGACGGGCTTTCGCCTCCCGGTCACCCGGAACTGGTCGTCGCGCTGGTACGCCTCGAACAAGAACTTCGCGACCATGCTCGCCGAAGACCTGAAGGTTCGCGAGTACCTGAAGGCGCGGCTGAAGAACGCGGCGGTCTCGCGCATCCTGATCGAGCGCCCGGCCAAGAACGCGCGCATCACGATCTACTCGGCACGGCCGGGCGTGGTCATCGGCAAGAAGGGCGAGGACATCGAGAACCTCAAGGCCGAGCTGACGCGCCGCCTCGGCGTGCCCGTGGCCGTCAACATCGAAGAAGTCAGGAAGCCCGAGATCGACGCGCAGCTGATCGCCGACTCGATCACCCAGCAGCTCGAGAAGCGGATCATGTTCCGCCGTGCCATGAAGCGGGCGATGCAGAACGCGATGCGCCTCGGCGCCCAGGGCATCAAGCTGATGTCGGCCGGTCGACTGAACGGCATCGAGATCGCGCGCACCGAGTGGTACCGCGAAGGCCGCGTGCCGCTCCATACGCTCCGCGCCGACATCGACTATGGCTTTTCGGAAGCCAAGACGACGTATGGCGTCATCGGCGTCAAGTGCTGGGTCTATCGCGGCGACCGTCTTGCCAATGGCGAAGCGCCGAACATCAACACGCCGGCCGGTGCCGAGGACGACCGGCGCAATCGCCGCGGTCCGCGCCCCGGCGGGCCGGGCGCTCCGGGTGGCCGCGGCCGTCCGGGTGGGCCGGGAGGCGCTGTCGGCGAGCGTCCGCTGCGCGCTGCGGCCGGCGCCGAGCGCACCGACAAATCGCTCGACCCGGGTGCCATCGCCGCCGCCCCTGATGTGAAGGCGCCGGGCGCAGGCCCCGACGCGCCGAAGGGCCCCGCCGTCAAGCGCGTCCGCAAGGCCGCCACCCCCGCCGCTCCTGCGGCGGATGGCAAGCCGAAGACCGACGGCAAAGGAGAATAAGAATGCTGCAACCTGCACGCAGAAAATATCGCAAGGAACAGAAGGGCCGCAACACCGGCGTCGCGACGCGCGGCGCCAATGTCTCGTTCGGCGACTTCGGCCTCAAGGCCACCGAGCGCGGTCGTCTGACGGCGCGCCAGATCGAGGCGGCCCGCCGCGCGATCTCGCGCCACGTCAAGCGCGGCGGTCGGATCTGGATCCGGATCTTTCCGGACAAGCCGATTTCGCAGAAGCCGGCCGAGGTCCGCATGGGCAACGGCAAGGGCAACCCCGAGTACTACGTCGCCGAGATCCAGCCCGGCAAGGTGCTCTACGAAATCAACGGCGTTCCCGAGGAGCTGGCGCGCGAAGCGTTCCTGCTCGCCTCGGCGAAGCTGCCGCTCAAGACCACGTTCGTCGCCCGCCAGGTGGGCGCCTGAACGCGACAAGGAACCAGCCATGAAGACGTCTGACCTCCGCGCCAAGGACGGCGCGGGCCTCGAGAAGGAAGTGAGCGAGCTGCTCAAGGCTCACTTCGGCCTGCGCATGCAGAAGGCGACGCAGCAGCTCACCAATCACTCGCAGCTGAAGAACACGCGGCGCGACATCGCCCGCGCCAAGACGATCCAGGCCGAGCAGAAGCGCGCCGCCGCCGCGGGCTCGCCTGCGCCGGCGAAGAAGACCGGAGCCAAGAAATGAACGCCGACGTGACCACCCCTACCGAGACGGCAGCCGCCGGCGAGCCGGCCGCGCCGCGCGCCAAGAACACGCGCACGCTGATCGGCAAGGTCGTGAGCGACAAGCGATCGAAGACCGTCACCGTCCTGATCGAGCGCCGCACCAAGCACGAGCTCTACGGCAAGATCGTCGCCAAGAGCAGCAAGTACCACGCGCACGACGAGGCCGGCGAGTACAAGAACGGCGACGTCGTCGAGATCGCCGAAAGCCGGCCGATCTCCAAGACCAAGTCGTGGGTCGTGACGCGCCTGGTGCAAAAGGGCGCCACGGTCTGATCCGGCGCCGCGGCGCTGTCCTGGAAAACGAGGCGAAGCATGATCAAGGTCGGTGACAAGCTGCCTGCGGGCAGCCTTCAGGAATTCGTGGAAGTCGAAGGAGAGATCGACGGCAATCGCTGCTCGATCGGCCCGAACACGTTCGACATCGAGAAGGCGAGCGCCGGCAAGACGATCGCCGTCTTCGGCCTGCCGGGCGCGTTCACGCCGACCTGCTCGGCCAAGCACGTGCCGGGCTACGTCGAGCAGGCCGACGCGCTGAAGGCGGCCGGCGTCGACGAGATCTGGTGCGTGTCCGTGAACGACCCGTTCGTCATGGGCGCCTGGGCGCGCGACCAGAAGACGGCCGGCAAGGTCCGCATGATGGCCGACGGCAGCGCCGATTTCGCCAAGGCGACCGGCCTGACCTTCGACCTGACGGCGCGCGGCATGGGCGTCCGCTCGCAGCGCTACTCGATGCTGGTGAAGGACGGCGTCGTCAAGGCGCTCAACATCGAGGCGCCGGGCAAGTTCGAGGTGAGCGACGCCAAGACGCTCGTGGAGCAGGCGCGCCAGCTGAAAGGCTGACCCGCCGTTTGACAGGAATTCGGCCGCCGGGCGATAATCACCGGCTTCGCTCGAGGTTTTGGCCGGGATCCCGGCCAGGGCCTTCGACGACGAACCAACCCCCCGCGCGGGGCCCAAGACTGACCGCCCTTCGGCTTGTCCGCTGTGCGACCAAGTTGGGAAAGAGGACAACATGATTCAAATGCAGTCGCGGCTCGACGTCGCCGACAACACGGGCGCCAAGTCCGTCATGTGCATCAAGGTGCTGGGCGGCTCGAAGCGCCGCTACGCCGCGATCGGTGACGTGATCAAGGTCAGCGTCAAGGAAGCGGCGCCGCGCGGGCGCGTCAAGAAGGGCGAGGTCTATTCGGCCGTCGTCGTCCGCACCGCCAAGGGCGTGCGCCGCCAGGACGGCTCGCTCGTCAAGTTCGACGGCAACGCCGCCGTGCTGCTCAACGCCAAGCTCGAGCCGATCGGCACGCGCATCTTCGGGCCGGTGACGCGGGAGCTCCGCACCGAGCGCTTCATGAAGATCGTCTCGCTGGCGCCGGAAGTGCTCTGAGCGGCGGCTGATTCAGGAAACATCGAGATGAACAAGATTCGCAAGGGCGACCAGGTCATCGTGCTGACCGGCCGCGACAAGGGCCGCCGCGGCACGGTGCTGAGCCGCGTCGACGAAGAGCGCCTGATCGTCGAGGGCGTCAACGTCGTCAAGAAGCACGTCAAGCCGAACCCGATGAAGGGCGTGACCGGCGGCGTCGTCGACAAGACGCTGTCGATCCACCAGTCGAACGTCGCCATCTTCAACCCGGCGAGCGGCAAGGCCGATCGCGTCGGCATCAAGCTCTTCAGCGACGACGAGAAGAAGTCCCGGAAGACCGTCGAGCGCGGCACCCGCGTGTTCCGCTCGAGCGGCGAAGAGATCAAGGTTTAAAGAGGCTCTCATGGCTCGTCTGCAAGAGTTCTACCGCGACAAGGTCGTCCCCGACCTGGTCACCAGGTTCGGCTACACCTCGGCGATGCAGGCACCGCGCATCACCAAGATCACCCTCAACATGGGCGTCTCGGAAGCGGTGTCCGACAAGAAGGTGATGGACCACGCGGTCAGCGATCTCTCGAAGATCGCCGGGCAAAAACCCGTCGTCACCAAGTCGAAGAAGGCGATCGCCGGCTTCAAGATCCGCGACGGCGTGCCGATCGGCTGCATGGTGACGCTGCGCGGCGTCCGCATGTACGAGTTCCTCGACCGCTTCGTGACGATCGCCCTGCCGCGCGTGCGCGACTTCCGCGGCATCTCGTCGCGCGCCTTCGACGGCCGCGGCAACTACAACATCGGCGTCAAGGAACAGATCATCTTCCCCGAGCTCGACTACGACAAGATCGACGTGCTGCGCGGCCTGAACATCTCGATCACGACGACCGCCAAGACCGACGAGGAGTGCCGCGCGCTCCTCACCTCGTTCAAGTTTCCGTTCAAGACCTGAAGGGCACCAGACCGTGGCCAAACTTTCCCTGATCGAGCGCGAGAAGAAGCGCGCCCACCTGGTCGCCAAGTACGCGAAGAAGTACGCCGAGCTGAAGGCGGCCGCGAACGACGCCAAGAAGTCGGACGAAGAGCGCTACGCCTCGCGCCTCGAGCTGCAGAAGCTGCCGAGGAACGCCTACCCGACGCGCCAGCGCAACCGCTGCGGCCTCACCGGCCGCCCGCGCGGCACCTTCCGCAAGTTCGGCCTGGCCCGGAACAAGATCCGTGAGCTCGCCTTCAAGGGCGACATCCCCGGAATCATCAAGGCCAGCTGGTAGGAGTCCGATTCATGAGCATGAGTGATCCGATCGCCGATATGCTGACCCGCATCCGCAACGCGCAGATGGTGGAAAAGCCGAGCGTGGCGATGCCGTCGTCGAAGCTGAAGGCGGCCATTGCCAAGGTCCTGAAGGACGAGGGCTACATCGAGGATTTCGCGATCCGCGGCGAGGGCGCCAAGCCCGAGCTCGAGATCGCGCTGAAGTACTACGCCGGCCACCCGGTGATCGAGAAGATCGAGCGCGTCAGCCGCCCGGGGCTGCGCGTCTACAAGGGCCGGCACGACATTCCGAACGTCATGAACGGCCTCGGCGTCGCCATCGTCACCACGCCGAAGGGCGTGATGACCGACCGCAAGGCGCGCCAGGCGGGCATCGGCGGCGAAGTGCTGGTCTACGTCTCCTGATCTACGAGTTAGCGAAGAGGCTCACATGTCACGCGTAGGAAAAATGCCGATCGCCATTCCCAAGGGAGTGGACGTGACGGCGGGAGCGGAAACGATCAGCGTCAAGGGCTCGCTCGGCACGTTGTCGCGTCCGGTGAACCCGCTCGTCGCCGTCAAGAACGAAGACGGCAAGCTGATGTTCACGCCGGCGAACGACTCGCCCGAAGCCGACGCGATGTCGGGGACGATGCGCGCGCTCGTCAACAACATGGTCGGCGGCGTCACCAAGGGATTCGAGAAGAAGCTCAACCTGGTCGGCGTCGGCTACCGCGCCACCGCGCAGGGCGCCAAGCTCAACCTGCAGATCGGCTTTTCGCATCCGGTGGCCAAGGAAATGCCCGCCGGCGTCAAGGTCGTCTGCCCGACCCAGACCGAGATCGTGATCTCGGGCTTCGACCGCCAGGCCGTCGGTCAGGTCGCCGCCGAAGTTCGCGCGCTGCGCCCGCCCGAGCCCTACAAGGGCAAGGGCATCCGCTACAGCGACGAGAAGGTGACGATCAAGGAAACGAAGAAGAAGTAAGGGGACACCGAGATGCTCACCAAGAAGGACCAACGCGTCCGCCGCTCCAAGCAGACGCGCACCCGCATCGCGCTGCAGCGCGTCGCGCGCCTGACCGTGCACCGGACCAACCTGCACATCTACGCCGCCGTCATCTCCGACGACGGCGCGCGCGTCCTCGCCAGCGCCTCGACCGCCGAGGCCGAGGTCCGCAAGGATCTCGCCGGCGACGGCAAGGTCGGCGGCAAGGGCGCCAACGTCGCCGCCGCGGCAGCGATCGGCAAGCGGATCGCCGAGAAGGCGAAGGCCGCCGGCATCGAGCGGGTGGCGTTCGACCGCGCCGGCTTCGCCTACCACGGCCGCGTCAAGGCGCTGGCCGAAGCGGCGCGCGAAGCCGGCCTCCAGTTCTGATCGCGGCAGCGACAAGGAAATAGCAGATGGCAAAGTTTCACCCCCGCGCCCAGACCGAAGGCAACGACGACGGCCTGAAGGAAAAGATGATCGCGGTCAACCGCGTCACCAAGGTCGTCAAGGGCGGCCGCACGCTCAGCTTCGCCGCGCTCACCGTCGTCGGCGACGGCGACGGCCGCGTC
>DASYKC010000007.1:0-18254 GCA_035995885.1 Caldimonas sp.
AACTTCTTCACCCACGGCGCGATCGCGATGAAGCCGCTGGTGCTGCGCGAGATCGCCGACGAGCTCGGGCTGCACGAATCGACGATCTCGCGCGTGACGACGGCCAAGTACATGAACACGCCGTTCGGCACCTTCGAGCTCAAGTACTTCTTCGGCTCCTCGCTCGGCACCGATGCCGGCGGCACGGCGTCGAGCACCGCCGTGCGCGCGCTGATCCGGCAGATCGTCGGCGCCGAAGACCCGGCCAAGCCGCTCTCCGACAGCCAGATCTCGCAGGTGCTCGACGAGCAGGGCATTCGCGTCGCCCGGCGCACGGTGGCGAAGTACCGCGAGGCGCTGAAGATCGCGCCGACGCAGCTGCGCAAGGCGATGTAGCCGCTTCGCGTCGCGAAGCCTCGATCCCGTCATGCCCTTGCCGTTGTTCCTGCCCTGCGCCGCGGGGGTCGAAGCGCTGCTCGAAGCCGAGGTCCGCGCGCTGTTGCCCGAGACGGCGCTGCGGGTCGTGCGCGGCGGCGTCGCTCTCGCTGGCGAGCCGCGCGAAGTGATGCTCCTCAATCTCGAGAGCCGGCTCGCGCAGCGCGTCCTGATCGAGGTCGCCGAAGGACCGTACCGCGACGAGGCCGACCTCTACGCGCTCGCGCTCGACGTCGCCTGGTCGGACTGGATCACGACGCGCCAGACCTTGCGCGTCGACACGACGGCACAGAAGAGCCCGCTGAAGAGCCTCAACTTCGCCGCCCTGCGCGTCAAGGACGGCGTCTGCGACCGCATGCGCGACGAGCACGGCGAGCGGCCGAGCGTCGACACGGTGCGACCGGACTTGCGCATCGTCCTGCACGTCGGCGCGGAGCGCGCCGCGGTCTATGTCGACAGCTCGGGCGAGTCGCTCTTCAAGCGCGGCTGGCGCGAGGACCAGGGCGACGCGCCGCTCAAGGAGACGCTCGCCGCGGCGATGCTCGCCGCCGCCGGCTGGCGCGGCACGGCGGCCGAAGGCGGCGCGCTCCACGATCCGTGCTGCGGCTCGGGGACGATCGCGATCGAGGCGGCGCAGATCGCGATGGATCTGGCGCCGGGGCGACTGCGCCGCTTCGCGTTCGAGCGCCTGTTGCCCTTCGCCAATCCGGAGCGGCGCGCCGACTGGCAGCGGCTCAAGTCGAAGGCGGCGTCACGCGTGCGCGCGCCGCAGGTGCCGATCTTCGCGAGCGACGTCTCGTTCCGGATGGTCGACTTCGCGCGTCGCAACGCCGAGCGCGCCGGCGTCGCCGTGGCGATCGTCTTCCATGGCGGCGACGCGCTCGAGCGGCCGCCGCCGCCGCTGCCGGCCGAGCTGCCCGGCACGCTGATGGTCAACCCGCCGTACGGCGAGCGGATCGAGGTCGCCGGCAAGGCGCGGCCCGGCGCCGCCGCGCCGGCGTCGGCCGCTGCGGCGCGGGGTCGTGGCGACGCGCACCGAGCGGCGCCGCGAGCGTCTGGCCGAAGCGAGGGCGAGCCCGCCAGCGACCGTGATGCGCCGAGCGATTTCTTCCCGCGCCTGGCGACGCACTGGAAGCACGCCTACACGGCGCACCCGGCCGGCTGGACAGCGTGGATCCTGAGCCCCGACATGCGCCTGCCGAGCGCGATGCGGCTGAAGGAGTCGCGCCGCGTGCCGATGTGGAACGGCCCGATCGAGTGCCGCCTGTTCCGCTTCGACCTCGTCGCCGGCTCGGCGCGCGGCGCGACGGCGGCGCTCGCTTCGCCCTAGCGCAGCCCGAGCCAGGCGAGCACGGCGAGCGGCGCGGTATCGGCGCGCAGAACGCGCGGGCCGAGGCCGACGCGAACGAAGCCGCGCGCGACGGCACTGCTTTCCTCGGCCGGCGTCAGGCCGCCCTCGGGCCCGCTCAGGACGACGATCGCCTCGCGCGCCACTGCTGGCGCCGACGGCGCAGCGCCGAGCGCGCGCGCCAAATCGAGCGCTGCCGGGTCGAAGCTGAGGACGATGCGCCGGCTCGACGACGCCGCCTCGGCCGAGCCGAGCCAGCTCGCGAGCGGCGCGAGCGGCAAGACGCGAGCGACGCGAGCGCGCCCGCACTGCTCGCTCGCCGCCGCCGCGACCGCCTGCCAGTGCGCACGCCGCGCCTCGGCGCGCTCGCCGGCGAGGCGAACGACCGAGCGTTCGCACAGCAGCGGCTGGATCGCCGCGGCGCCGAGCTCGCCGGCCTTCTCGACCAGCGCGTCCATGCGGTCGTTGGCCGGGACGCCGAGCGCGATCGTCACCGCAAAGGCGAGCTCGCGGTCGACCGGCTGCGCCGTGCCGAGGCGGACGTCGACATCGCGGCGGCCGATGCGGACGATCTCGGCCGGCCAGTCGGCGCCGTCGCTGCCGTTGAAGAGCGTGATCGCGTCGCCCGGCTGCAGGCGCAGCACCTGGACGTGGCGCGCCGCCGTCGGCGGCAGGGTCAGAACGGCGTCCGGCGCGAAGACCGCGGCGACGTGGAGGCGCGGCGTCACGGCTCGGCGTCCAGGCCGCGAAGGCGTTTCAGCCAGTGCCGCGCGGCGCGCCGGAACGCGCGCGCGCCGCGCCAGAGCAGCGACGCGCGCAGCGCGGCCAGGACGCGGTTGCGCGTCGAGCGCCAGAGCTCGAGGCAGCGTGCGAACCAGCGATAGGTCATGAGCTGCTTTTCGACCAGCACGAAGAGGCGGCCGACGAACGCCGTGCCGATCACCTTGGCGGCGACGATCACGATGATGCCGAGCGTCGCTCGCCCTTGATGGATGAGCCAGAGCGCGACCAGCTTGAGCGGAACGAGCAGCAGCGCCGGGGCGAGGAAGAGCGCGAGCGCCACCGGCGGCGGCACCCGGCGGATGCGCCGCTCGAGGGCGGCGATCGGTCCCCAGCGGGCGAGCGCTGCCGCCATCCGGGTGAGCGGCCTGAGTCCCCATTCCTCGACGAAGATGACGATGACCAGCAGGCCCATGAGGACCATCCGGACCGGCCACCAGAGCGCGCCGGCGAGCCTGCGGCCGATGCTGCGCGGCGTCTTCGCCGCCGATTCGCGATCAACCGCCGTAGAGCGTCTTTCGCGCCTCGATCGCGGCCGGCTCGCCCTTGCGCTCGCGGATCTGCTCGATGACGCGCTGGGCGACGTCGCGCAGCTCCTCGATCGTCGACGCCTTGTCGACCGCCAGGGTCAGCGTGAAGCCGCGCAGGCCGAGCTGGCTCGAGATGAGCTTGGTGAGGGCGGCGGTGAACTCGCTGTAGTCGAGCGACTTGCCCTCGAGCGGCAGCGGCAGGGTCGGCCGGGTCGCCTCGTAGGCGCCGGCGCGCGCCGGATTGCCGACCGTCACCGCACCCGCCGCCGGAGCGATGAGGTCGAGCTTGCGCAGCTCCTGGAAGTCGGCGGCGGTGATGCCGGCCAGGTTGGCGAGCAGCATCTCCTCGGACTTGGCGCCGTCGATGAGAAGCAGCAGATTGCGCCGCGCTCGCTCCTTGACCAGCGCCCGCGTCTGCATTTCGGCGCGGCCAGCGTCTGTCTTGACCCAGATCACCCGTGTGTTCCCGTTCCCGTCATGCCAGCGCCTTCGGCACCACCACGAAATGTATCAGCATGCAGCGCGCTTGCCGCGCCGCTCACGCCGGTCGCGCTAGGCTTTGTCGCGCAATTCACGCCTCAGGATCTTGCCGACCGGCGTCTTCGGCAGGTCGTTCCTGAACTCGACGATCTTGGGCCGCTTGTAGCCGGTGAGGTTGGCCTCGCAGTAGGCGCGCACCGCCGCCTCGGTGATCGACGGGTCCTTCCTGACGCAGACCAGCTTGACCGCCTCGCCCGCCTTGGCGTCGGAGATGCCGACCGCGGCGCATTCGAGGATGCCGGGCATCTGCGTGACGACCTCCTCGACCTCGTTCGGGTAGACGTTGAAGCCGCTGACCAGAATCATGTCCTTCTTGCGGTCGACTATTCTGAAGTAGCCGCGCTCGTCGACGACGCCGATGTCGCCGCTGCGGAAGAACCCGTCGGCGGTCATCGCCTTGGCGGTCTCGTCGGGCCGCTGCCAGTAGCCGGCCATCACCTGCGGCCCCTTGATCGCGATCTCGCCCGGCGTTCCCATCGGCACCTCGTTGCCGTCGTCGTCGATCAGCTCGAGCTCGGTGTTGGGCATCGGCAGGCCGATGTTGCCGCTGTAGGCGGTGCTGTCGACCGGGTTGCAGGTCGCCGACGGCGACGTCTCCGAGAGGCCGTAGCCCTCGACGATCGGGCAGCCGGTCTTCTCGAGCCAGAGCTTGGCGGTCGCGCTCTGCACCGCCATGCCGCCGCCGACCGAGATCACCAGGCCGCTCCAGTCGACGCTGCTGAAGTCGGGGTGATTGGCCATCGCGTTGAAGAGCGTGTTGACGGCCGGGAAGCTGTGGAACTTCTCGCCCTGCAGCTGCTTGAAGACGGCCGGCAGGTCGCGCGGATTGGCGATCAGGATGTTCGATCCGCCCATCCGCATCGCCAGCATCATGTTCGTGTTGAAGCCGAAGATGTGATAGATCGGCAGCGCGCAGATGGTGACGATCTGCTCGTCCTTCGGGATCTTCTTCAGCGCCGGCTGGTACCAGGCCTCGGACTGCAGGATGTTGGCGACGAGGTTTCGGTGCAGCAGCACCGCGCCCTTGCTGACGCCGGTCGTGCCGCCGGTGTACTGCAGCACGGCGACGTCGTCGGGGCCGACCTCGGCCGGCTTGAACGGCTTGCCGCGGCCCTGCGCGACCGCGTCGTTGAAGCGGATGGCGCCGGGAATCTCGAACGCCGGCACCATCTTCTTGACCTTGCGGACGACGTAGTTGACGACCAGCGACTTGGGAAAGCCGAGCATGTCGCCCATCGACGCGACAACGACCTTCTTGGTCGGCACCGCCGCCATCACCTGCTGCAGCACGCTGGCGAAGTTCTCGATGATGACGATCGCCTTCGCGCCCGAATCCTTGAGCTGGTGCTCGAGCTCGCGCGGCGTGTAGAGCGGGTTGACGTTGACGACGACCAGCCCGGCACGCAGGATCGCCGCGACCGCGACCGGGTACTGCGGCACGTTCGGCATCATCACGGCGACGCGATCGCCCTTGGCCAGGCCCTGCGACTGCAGCCAGGCGGCGAACGCCGCCGACGCCTCGTCGACCTGCCTGAAGCCGATCGCCTTGCCCATGAACTTGTACGCCGTGCGGTCGGCATAGCGGCGGAAGCTCTCGTCGAGCAGGGCGACCAGCGACGGGTACTGGTTCACGTCGATCTCGGCCGGCACGCCCGCCGGGTACTGCTTCAACCAGATCTTTTCCATCGCGTCACTCGCTTCGGCTCGATCGAGCGGCGATTCTGACGGAGCGACGAGGCGCTCGAGCTAGGGTGTTCCACGCTTGCCGCTGCGAGCGCGGCGCGCGACCGGCGCGGCCTCAGCGCGGGTTGTCGACGCGCACCGAGCTCTTGATCTCGACCGGCGCCGCCGCGTCCCAGCCGCCGCCGAGGGCCTGGATCAGCGTGATCGCCGTCACCTGCCGGTTGACCGCCATCTGCACCAGCGCGCGCCGCGCCGACAGCGCCGACGCCTGCGCGGTGACGACGTCGGTGTAGCTGAGCTGACCGGCGCGATAGCGATTGAGGATCTGCTGCTCGGTCTGGTCGGCGGCGTCGGAAGCCTGCTTCAGCAGCTCGGCCTGCTCGGCCTGAGCGCGCGCGTTGGTGAGCTGGTCCTCGACGCCCTGGAAGGCCGTGAGCACGGTCTGGCGATAGCGGGCGACGGCGACGTCGCGTCCCGCTTCGGCGGCGGAGACGCGCGCGGCGGTCGCGCCGGCGTCGAAGATCGTCTGCGCGAGCGACGCGCCCACCGACCAGAGCGCGTTCGAGACCTTGAACAGGTCGCCGATGCGCGAGCTGCTGTTGGCGAGCGAGGCCGAGAGCGTGACGCTCGGGAAGTAGCCGGCGCGCTCGATGCCGATCTGGGCGTTGGTGGCGGCGACCTGACGCTCGGCGCTGGCGATGTCGGGGCGGCGCTGCAGCAGCGCCGACGGCACGCCGATCGGCAGGCCCGGGACGACCGCGTTCCACGGCTGCACGGCGATGGCGAAATCGCCCGGCGCCTTGCCGGTGAGGGCGGCGATCGCGTGCTCGAAGCGCTCGCGGTTGGCGCGCACCGTCGCCAGCGACGAGCGCGTCGTCGCCAGCTGCGTCTCGGCCTGCAGCACGTCGGTCTTGGCGACGATGCCGGCGGCGTAGCGGTTCTGCGTGATCTGCAGCGCGCGCTCGTAGCCCGCGATGGTTCGCACGAGCAGATCGGCCTCGTAGTCGGACTCGCGCAGGGCGAAGTAGTCGACCGCCATCGATCCTTGTGCCGAGAGGCGCGCCGACGCGAGGTCGGCCGCGCTCGCCTGCTCGCTCGCACGCGCGCTCTCGACGGCGCGGCCGACGCGGCCCCAGAAGTCGGGCGCCCAGTCGCCGGTGAGCGAGGCCGAGAACGATCCGCCCGACGACGACGAGCCGCTCGAGAAGTCGCCGTTGTTGCCGCCGCCGCTGCGGCGTCCGCTCGCCGCCAGCGAGACCGCCGGAAAGAACGACGCGCGCGCCTCGCGCACGAGCGCTTCGGCCTGGCGGTACGACGCGACCGCGCCGGCCACCGTCTGGTTCGCGGCGTCGACCTCGGCGGCGAGCCGGCTGAGCTCGGGGTCGTCGAAGAGGCGCCACCAGTCGCCGCGGTCGAGTGCGTCGGCGGGCGCCGCCGGCAGCCAGAGCGCGCCGCCGGCGACCGGCGCCTCCTTGTAGGCCGCCGACACCGGCGCGCTCGGCCGCACGTAGTCGGGGCCGAGGGCGCAGCCGGCGAGCGCCGCGGCCAGCGCTGCCGCGAGCGACGCGGTGAATCGGCGCATCGTCATGCCGCTCCCTGTACGACCGCGGCGCCGCCCGGCGGCGCGACCGGCGCGCGCCGCTTGCGGCGCAGCTTGTCGAGCACGACGTAGACGACCGGCGTCGTCAGCAGCGTCATCACCTGGCTCGCGATCAGGCCGCCGATGATCGCGACGCCGAGCGGCCGACGCAGCTCGGCGCCCTCGCCGAAGCCGATCGCCAGCGGCAGCGCGCCGAGCGCGGCGGCGAGCGTCGTCATCAGGATCGGCCGGAAGCGCAGCAGGCACGCCTCGCGCACCGCCTCGACCGACGACAGGCCGCGCGTGCGCTCGGCCTCGAGGGCGAAGTCGATGATCAGGATCGCGTTCTTCTTGACGATGCCGATCAGGAGGAAGACGCCGATGAGGGCAATGATCGAGAAGTCCATGCGGAAGAGGAGAAGGGCGAGGACGGCGCCGACGCCGGCCGACGGCAGCGTCGACAGCACCGTCACCGGGTGGATGAGGCTCTCGTAGAGCATGCCGAGGACGATGTAGATGACGACGATGGCGGCGAGGATGAGCAGCGTCTGCTGCCCTTGCGACTGCTGCGCGGCGAGCGCCGTGCCCTGGAACGAGCCGCGCACGTTGTTCGGCAGGCCGATGTCGGCCTCGGCCTGCCTGATGACGCCGCTGGCGTCGGCGAGCGTCTTGCCGTCGGCGAGGTTGAACGAGATCGTCGTCGCCAGCTCGCCGTCCTGGTGGTTGATCGAGGTCGGCGTCGAGCGCTCGCGGAATTTCGCGACGGCGGGAAGCGGGACGAGCGGCGTCGCCGTGTTGGCGAGCGGGTTGCCGCTCGACGGGTCGCGCGCGCCGGGGTTGGCGCTGACCGAAGGCGTCGTCGCGGCCGCCGCCGACGAGGCCGCAGCCGCGGCGGTCGCGCTCGTCGTCGTCGTCGTCGTCGCCGTCGCCTTCGCCGGAACGTAGACGTCGGCGAGCGCATTCGGCCCCTGCGTGTAGCGCGGCGCCCACTCCATGATCACGTGGTACTGGTTGAGCTCGCTGTAGATCGTCGCCACCTGGCGCTGGCCGAAGGCGTCGTAGAGCGAGGCGTCGATCGTCGCCGAGGTCAGGCCGAGCCGCGACGCGGCGTCGCGGTCGACCTCGACCAGCGTCTCGACGCCGTTGTCCTGCTGATCGGTGTCGACCTCGGTCAGCGCCGGCTCCTGCTTCAGCGCGTCGGCCAGGCGCGTCGCCCAGCGGCGCAGGTCGGCGAGGTTGTCGCTCTTCAGCGTGTACTGGTAGGTCGAGTTGGCCTGGCGGCCGCCGGCGCGGACGTCCTGGACCGTGTTGAGAAAGATCTGCAGGCCGGTGACCTGCGCGAGCTGCGGCCGCAGGCGCGCGATCACCGCCTGGCCGCTCACCGTGCGCTCGGACGCCGGCTTGAGATTGACGAACATGAAGCCGCCGCCGGCGCGGCTGCCGCCGGTGAAGCCGACCGCCGTCGCGACCGCCGGATCGCGGCGGATGATGTCGACGACCTGGCGCAGCTTGTCGCCCATCGCCCGCGACGAGATGCTCTGGTCGGCGCGCAGGCCGCCGTTGATCTGGCCGGTGTCCTGCTGCGGGAAGAAGCCCTTCGGCGCGACGCTGAAGAGGTAGACGTTGAGGCCGATCACGGCGACGAGCATGAAGAGGACGAGCCAGACGCTGGCGAGCGCCCAGTCGAGGCTGGCCTCGTACCACGACAGGACGCGGGCGAAGCCGCGCTCGGCCCAGCGGGCGAGCCGGCCCGGCTTCTTCTCCTTCGCCTTGTCGCCGCCCGGCGGCAGCAGCCAGGCGCACATCATCGGCGTCGTCGTCAGCGAGATGACGAGCGAGATCATCACCGCCGCCGAGAGCGTGATCGCGAACTCGCGGAAGAGGCGCCCGACCTGGCCCTGCATGAAGAGAAGGGGGATGAACACCGCGACCAGCGAGACGCTGATCGAGAGCACCGTGAAGCCGACCTCGCGGGCACCGAGCAGCGCCGCCTTCATCCGGTCCATGCCGGCCTCGATGTGGCGCGCCGTGTTCTCGAGGACGACGATCGCGTCGTCGACGACGAAGCCGGTCGCGACCGTGAGCGCCATCAGGCTCAGGTTGTTGAGCGAGAAGCCGAGCAGGTACATCACGCCGAAGGTGCCGAGCAGCGAGGCGATCGTCGCCACCGCCGGGATGACGGTGGCGCGGACGCTGCGCAGGAAGGCGCTGACGACGATGACGACGAGACCGATCGAGATGATCAGCGTCAGCTCGATCTCGCGCAGCGAGGCGCGGATCGAGTTGGTGCTGTCGGAGGCGACGTCGAGGGCGATCTGCGCCGGCAGCTGGGCGCGCAGCTCGGGCAGGAGCGCGCGCACGCCGTCGACGGTGGCGATGACGTTGGCGCCGGGCTGGCGCGTGACCAGGACGATCACCGCCGGCTTGCCGTTGAAGAGGCCGAGCGTGCGCGTGTTCTCGACGCCGTCGCGGACGTCGGCGACGTCGTCGAGGCGCACCGCCGCGCCGTTGCGCCAGGCGACGACCATCGGCGCGTAGTCGGCGGCGCGGCGCGCCGGCGTCTGGGTGTAGATCTGCAGGCGCCGCTCGTCGTCCTCGACCGCGCCCTTGGGCCGGTTGGCGTTGCTCGCCTGGATCGCGGCGCGCACGTCCTCGGCGCTGATGCCGTACTTGTTGAGCGCGAACGGCAGCAGCTCGACGCGCACCGCCGGCAAGGTCGAGCCGCCGATCTCGACGTCGCCGACGCCGTCGACCTGGGCCAGGCGCTGGCTGACGATGTTCGAGACCGTGTCGTAGATCTCGCCCGGCGACATCGTCTCGGAGGTAAGGGCGAGGATGATCACCGGCGCGTCCGAAGGGTTCGCCTTGCGGTAGGTCGGATTCGAGCGCAGCGTCGCCGGCAGGTCGACGCGCGACGCGTTGATCGCCGCCTGCACCTCGCGCGCCGCGCCGTCGATGTTGCGCGAGAGCTCGAACTGCAGGCTGACGCGGCTGCTGCCGACCTGGCTCGACGACGTCATCTCGGTGACGCCGGAGATCGTGCCGAGGCGGCGCTCGAGCGGCGTCGCCACGCTCGTCGCCATCGTGTCGGGGCTGGCGCCGGGCAGCTGCGCGCTCACCGAGATGGTCGGGTAGTCGACCTGCGGCAAGGGCGAGACCGGCAGCACGAAGAAGGCGCCGATGCCGGCCAGGGCGACGCCGGCCGTCAGCAGCACCGTGCCGATCGGCCGGCGCACGAAGGGCTGCGACAGGTTCACGTCTCGCCCTTTCGCAGCGTGCCGGGAACGGCGACGACGTCGCGCGAGTCGCTCGGGGCGGCGGCGCCGCCTTCGCCCTCGCCTTCGCGCGCGCCGCCGAAGCGGCGGCCGAGCTTGTCGAAGGCGAGGTAGATCACCGGCGTCGTGAAGAGCGTCAGCAGCTGGCTGACGATGAGGCCGCCGAAGATCGCCAGGCCGAGCGGGCCGCGCAGCTCGTGGCCCTGGCCGCCGCCGAGCATCAGCGGCACGGCGGCGAAGAGGGCGGCGAGCGTCGTCATCAGGATCGGCCGGAAGCGCAGCAGCGCCGCCTGGTGGATCGCCTCGCGCGGCGGCTTCTTCTCGACCCGCTCGGCCTCGATCGCGAAGTCGATCATCATGATCGCGTTCTTCTTGACGATGCCGATGAGCAGGATGATGCCGATGATGCCGATGACGCCGAGGCTGTTGCCGCTGACGAGGAGCGCGAGCAGGGCGCCGACGCCGGCCGACGGCAGCGTCGACAGGATCGTCAGCGGGTGGATGTAGCTCTCGTAGAGAACGCCGAGGACGATGTAGACGCAGATCACGGCCGCCAGGATCAGCCAGAGCTGGTTCGCGAGCGACCGCTCGTACGCGCCCGACGCGCCGAGGAAGGTGAGCTGCACCGACGACGGCAGGTTGATCGCCTTGGCGGAGGCGCGGATCGCGTCGACGGCGGCGCCGAGCGAGACGCCGGGCGCGGTGTCGAAGCCGATCGTCGACGCCGGGTACTGGGCGACGTGCGTGATCTGCAGCGGCGCCGGCTGCTCGCTGATGCGGGCGATCGCGTCGAGCGGCGTCGGCTCGCCGCCGCTGGTGCGCAGGTTGAGCTTGCCGAGCGACTCGGCCGTCGTCAGCAGGCCCGGCTGCGCCTCGAGGATGACGCGGTACTGGTTGGTCTCGGTGAAGATCGTCGAGACGATGCGCTGGCCGAAGGCGCTGTAGAGCGCGTCGTCGAGCGAGCTCGCGGTGACGCCGAGGCGCGCCGCGGTGTCGCGGTCGATGTCGATGAACGCCGCCACGCCCTGGATGCCGGCGTCGCTGGTGGCGTTGCGCAGCTCGTTCCGATTGCGCATCTCGGCGACGAGCCGGTTCACCCAGGTCGTCACCGTCGCCGTGTCGGCGCCTTCGAGCGAGACGCGGAACTCGGTCGGGCCGCTCTCGGCGTCGATCGTCAGGTCCTGCGTCGGCTGCAGGTAGAGGGTGATGCCCGGCATCTTCTGCACCCGCTCCTGCAGCCGCGTCATCACCACGGTCTGGTCGCCGTGATCGGCCTTGAGGTCGATCAGCATGCGGCCGGTGTGCAGCATCGTGTTGTTGGCGGCATCGACGCCGATGAACGCGCTGACGTTGGCGACCGCCGGATCCTGCAGGACCGCCGCCGCGACCTGCTGCTGCAGCTCGGCCATGCGCGAATACGAGACGTCGGGCGCGGTCTCGACGCGTGCCTGCAGCTGGCCCGTGTCCTGGGTCGGGAACAGCCCCTTCGGAATGAAGAGGTAGAGCAGGACCGTCAGGACGAGCGTGCCGACGGCGACGGCGAGGGTCAGCATCTCGTGGTCGATCACCCACGTCAGGGCGTGGTCGTAGTGGTCGACGACGCGCTTGAAGTAGCCGCGCAGGCGCGCGCCGAGGCCGTGCTTCGTCTCGTCCGCGGCCTCGCGCGGCTTCAGCCAGCGCGCCGACATCATCGGCACCAGCGTCAGCGAGACCACGGCGGAGATGAGGATCGTGATCGCCAGCGTCACCGCGAACTCGCGGAAGAGCCGGCCGACGACGTCGCCCATGAAGAGGAGCGGGATCAGCACGGCGATCAGCGAGACCGTCAGCGAGATGATCGTGAAGCCGATCTCCGACGCGCCGGCGAGCGCCGCCTCGATGACGATGCGCTGCCGGCCCCGGGGCAGCGACTCCGCCTCGGCGCCGCTCAGCGTCTCCGGGCGCAGGTCGTCGGCGGCCTGGGCTTCGGCCTCGAGCGTCGACTGCGGCGTCGCGACCTCGCGCTGTCCCGACGTCGCCGCGCTCGAGGTCGCGGCGCCGCCCGCCGCGCCGATGCGAGCGCGCGCCATCTCGAGGTGGCGCGAGATGTTCTCGATCATCACGATCGCGTCGTCGACGACGAAGCCGGTGGCGATCGTCAGCGCCATCAGGCTCAGGTTGTTGAGGCTGTAGCCGAGCAGGTACATCGCGCCGCAGCTGCCGATCAGCGAGATCGGCACCGAGAGGCTGGCGATCACCGTCGCGCGCGGGCTGCCGAGGAAGGCGAAGATGACGAGAACGACCATCACGACGGCGAGCACGAGCTCGATCTCGACGTGCTGCACCGAGGCGCGGATGCCGGTCGTGCGGTCCGAGAGCACGTCGACCTGCAGGTTCGCCGGCAGCGACGCCTGCAGGTCCGGCAGCTGCTTCTTGATCGCGTCGACGGTCGCGATCACGTTGGCGCCCGGCTGGCGCTGGACGTTGAGGATGATCGCCGGCCGCAGCGCGCCGCTCTTGCCGGCCCAGGCGCCGAGGCGCGTGTTCTCGGCGCTCTCGATCACGCGCGCGACGTCGGCCAGGCGCACCGGCGCGTTGTTCTTGTAGGTGACGATCAGCTTCTTGTAGTCGTCGGCGGTGAGCAGCTGGTCGTTGGCGTTGATCGTGTACGAGCGCTTCGGCCCGTCGAAGCTGCCCTTGGCGCTGTTCGCGTTGGCGGCGGCGATGGCGGTGCGCAAGGTGTCGATGCCGATGCCGTACGACGCCAGCGCCTGCGTGTCGGCCTGGATCCGCACCGCCGGCCGCTGCCCGCCGGCGAGGGTGACGAGGCCGACGCCGCTGACCTGGCTGATCTTCTGCGCCAGGCGCGTGTTGACGAGGTTCTGCACCTCGGTGAGCGGTATCGTGTCGGAGCTGATGCCGAGCGTCAGCACCGGC
This sequence comes from Caldimonas sp., assembly GCA_035995885.1. Taxonomy (GTDB): domain Bacteria; phylum Pseudomonadota; class Gammaproteobacteria; order Burkholderiales; family Burkholderiaceae_C; genus Schlegelella_A. The sequence goes on from DASYKC010000007.1 coordinate 13,066, forward strand.
GCGTCGGCCGGGTTGACCTTGGCGTAGACCGGCGGCGCCGGCAGGTCGGCAGGGAGGAGCGAGCCGCCGGCGTTGATCGCCGCCTGCACCTCCTGCTCGGCGACGTCGAGCGTCTGGCCGAGCGCGAACTGCAGCGTGATGATCGACGCGCCCGCCGCGCTCGTCGAGCTCATCCGGTCGAGCCCGGCCATCTGGCCGAACTGGCGCTCGAGCGGCGCGGTCACGGTGTTGCTCATCACCTCGGGGCTCGCGCCCGGATAGAGCGTCTGCACCTGGATCGTCGGGTAGTCGACCTGCGGCAGTGCCGAGAGCGGCAGGAAGCGAAAGCCGACCAGGCCGGCGAGGACGATCGCGACCATCAGCAGCGAAGTCGCCACCGGGCGCAGGATGAACGGGCGCGATGGGCTCATCGCCGAATGCCGACGGTCATGCGCGAACGATCAGCCGCCGCCATCGCTCGGCCGCTGGCGCCGCTGTCGCTGACCGCCCGACGCCGACGCGCCGGCGCCCGACGCCGTACCCGACGCGCCCGACGCGCCCGACGCGCCCGCCGCGCCGCGCCTGCCGGCGCCCGAGGCGGGCCGGTCGGCCGGCAGCTGCACGCGAGCGCCGTCCTTGAGACGGTCGCCGCCTTCGGTGACGACGCGCTCGCCCGCCTGCAGGCCCTTGGTCACGGCGACGACGTCGTCGGTCGCGATGCCGCGCTCGACCGTGCGCATACTCGCCGTCCGGTCGTCGTTGACGACGAAGACGAAGTCGCCGTTCGGTCCGTGCCGGATCGCCGTCACCGGCACGACGACGGCGCCCTCGACCATGCGCAGCAGCAGGCGCACGTTGACGAACTGGTTCGGGAACAGCGCTGCCTCGCCGTTGCCGAAGCGCGCCTTGGCCTTGACGGTGCCGGTCTGCACGTCGACCTGGTTGTCGAGCGTCATGAAGGCGCCGTCGCCGAGCTTCTTCGTCCGCGTCCGGTCGAAGGCGGTGACCGGCAGCTTGGCGCCGGCCGCGACGCGCGACTGGACTTCGGGAACGCGGTCCTGCGGCACCGCGAAGGCGACGTCGATCGGCGTCAGCTGCGTGATCACCGCGACGCCGTTGGCATCGCCGGCGCTGATGTAGTTGCCGGTGTCGATGGTGCGCAGGCCGACGCGACCGGCGACCGGCGCGACGATGCGGCTGTAGCCGAGGTTGAGTCGCGCCGTGCCTTCGTTGGCGCGATCGATGACGAGCGTTCCCTCGAGCTGCTTGACGAGCGCCGCCTGGGTGTCGACGTCCTGGCGCGCGATCGAGTCCTGGCTGAGCAGCGTCTGGTAGCGCTGCAGCTGGACCCGGGCGCTGTCGAGCTGCGCCTCGTCGCGCTGGCGCGCGCCGATCGCCTGCTGCAGCGCGATCTCGAACGGACGCGGATCGATGGTGACGAGGAGCTGGCCCTTGGTGACGATCTGCCCTTCGACGAACAGCACCTGCGTGATGACGCCCGAGACCTGCGGCCGCACCGTCACCGTCACGACCGGCGTGACGGTGCCGAGCGCGTCGAGGACGACCGGCAGGCTGGCGTGCGTCGCGACGGCAATGCCGACCGTGCTCGGCGCCGCGCCGCCGCGGCCGCCCCGGCCGCCGCCGCCAGCACCGCCCGCGCCGCCGCCGCCGCCGCCGGGACCGCCCGGACCGCCGCCCGCCGCGCCGCGCTCCGCCGCCGACGCGCCCGAGGCCCCCGACGCGGCGGCGAAAGCGCCGCCCGGACTTTCGGGCGGGCGATGGGTGAGGTACCAGGCGAGCGCGGCCAGGCCGATCAAGGCGGCGAGAGCGATTGCCGAGCCGAGCCATCGACGTCCTGCCGACGGCGCGCGCCGAGGCTGAGCCGGCGGCGGAGGGGATCGAGCGTCGGTGGGCGTTGGGTCCATGCGGAGCGGTCTGCGGAGAAGGCCGCGAAGGCTAACAAGACGGCGGGCACGCCGCAGCGCGCAGGCGACCGGCGGCGGTCGCGAGCGACGTCGGCCTTTTCAGAGCAAATCCGGTGCCTTCGCTCGTGCGCCGGCGCGCGCGGGGCAAACCCGGTGTTGACGGCGCAACCGGGCCGAAACTATTCTTTACCCGTCCGGTCGAGGCCCGCGTCGCGCACCGCCCCCCTTCACGCCGCCGGAGATCTCCCCATGACCGATCGACTCGCCGGCAAGACGGCGTTCATCACCGCCGCCGGCCAGGGCATCGGCCGCGCCACTGCCGAAGCCTTCGTCCGCGAGGGCGCGCGCGTCGTCGCCACCGACATCAACGACGAGCTGCTCGCCGACCTCGCCCGCGCGACCGGCTGCGAGACGCGCCGCCTCGACGTCACCGACGCGAGCGCGGTGCTCGCCGCGAGCATCGAGGCCAACAGCAAGAGCACCGTCGACGTCCTCTTCAACGGCGCCGGCTATGTCCACGCCGGAACGATCCTCGAGTGCGACGAGCTCGCCTTCGACTTCTCGTTCGACCTCAACGTGCGGGCGATGTACCGCCTCATCCGCGCGCTCCTGCCGCCGATGCTGAAGGCGGGCGGCGGCTCGATCATCAACGTCGCCTCGGCGGCATCGAGCATCAAGGGCGTGCCGAACCGCTTCGTCTACACGGCGACGAAGGCCGCGGTCATCGGCATGACCAAATCGATCGCCGCCGACTTCATCACCCAGGGCGTCCGCTGCAACGCGATCTGCCCGGGAACGGTCGAGTCGCCGTCGCTGCGCCAGCGCATCGAGGCGCAGGCCAAGGCGAGCGGACAGACGCTCGCCCAGGTCGAGGCCGCGTTCGTCGCGCGCCAGCCGATGGGGCGGCTCGGCACGACCGCCGAGATCGCGGCGCTCGCCGTCTACCTGGCGAGCGACGAGTCGGCGTTCACCACGGGGACGACGCAGGTGATCGACGGCGGCTGGTCGAACTGACCGGCCTACACTGGCCTCCGGGCCACCAAGGAAGATCAATGAAGCTGATGCGATACGGCGCCAAGGGCGCGGAAAAACCTGCGCTCGTCGACGTGCAGGGCACGGTGCGCGACCTCTCGGGAATCATCCCCGACATCACGGCGCAGACGCTGCGCGCCGAGAACCTGAAGCGCCTCGCCGAGCTCGACGCGAGCAGGCTGCCTGCCGTCGCCCATCCGGGCCGGATCGCGCCGCCGTGGAGCGGCATGGGCAAGTTCATCTGCATCGGCCTCAACTACTCCGACCATGCGGCCGAGACCGGCGCGCCGATCCCGAAGGAGCCGATCATCTTCATGAAGCCGACGAGCGCGCTGGTCGGCTGCAACGACGCCGTCGTGATCCCGAAGGATTCGGTCAAGACCGACTGGGAGGTCGAGCTCGGCGTCGTCATCGGCGCGAAAGCGCGCTACGTCGAGAAGGCCGATGCGCTGAAATACGTCGCCGGCTACTGCGTCGTCAACGACGTCTCCGAGCGCGAGTACCAGCTCGAGCGCGGCGGCACCTGGGACAAGGGCAAGGGCTGCGACACCTTCGGCCCGGTCGGCCCGTGGATGGTCACTGCCGACGAGATCAAGGACCCGCAGGCGCTGGCGATGTGGCTCGACGTCAACGGCCAGCGCCGCCAGAACGGCAGCACCAAGACGATGATCTTCGGCGTCGCCGAGCTCGTCGCCTACTGCAGCCGCTTCATGACGCTCTGGCCGGGCGACCTGATCACGACGGGAACGCCGCCCGGCGTCGCCCTCGGCATGAAGCCGACGCCGGTGTACCTGAAGGCCGGCGACGAGATGCGCCTCGGCATCGCCGGGCTCGGCGAGCAGCGCCAGAAGGTGCACGCGTGGGACGCCGCCCTGATCGACGACTAGGACGGCCATGAGCGCCGTCGTCGCACCGACCGCCGCGAACGGCGCCGCCGCGGGCGACGCGCTCGTGATCCGCATCCATGCCAACGACGACGTCGTCATCGCCCGCCGCCAGCTCGTCGGCGGCACGCGGATCGAGAGCGAAGGCATTACCGTCGTCGGCCTGATCCCGCCCGGCCACAAGGTCGCGACGCGGCCGATCGCTGCCGGCGCGCCGGTGCGCCGCTACGACCAGATCATCGGCAGCGCGAGGCAGGCGATCGCGCCCGGCCAGCACGTCCACACGCACAACCTCGAGTTCTCGAGCTTCGCGCGCGAGTACGCGGCAGCGAGCGGCGCGAAGCCGACCGAGTACGTCGCCGTGCCCGCCACCTTCGAGGGCATCGTCCGCGCCGACGGCCGCATCGCGACGCGCAACTACGTCGGCATCCTGACCTCGGTCAACTGCTCGGCGACGGTGGCGCGGGCGATCGCCGATCACTTCCGGCGCGACACGAATCCGGGCGCGCTCGCGCGCTTCCCGAACGTCGACGGCGTCGTCGCCCTGACGCACGGCGCCGGCTGCGCCACCGACAGCGCCGGCGAGCCGCTGCAGGTGCTGCGCCGGACGCTCGGCGGCTACGCGCGCCATCCCAACTTCGCCTCGGTCGTCGTCGTCGGCCTCGGCTGCGAGACCAACCAGATCAGCGGCCTGATGGAACAGGAAAAGCTCGGCGGCGCCGCCTATTCCGGGCCGACGCTGCACGCCTTCAACATCCAGGAGACCGGCGGCACCCGGAAGACGGTCGCGCACGGCATCGAGCTGGTCGAATGGCTGCTCGAGGACGCGAACACGGCGGCGCGGACGCCGGTGCCGGCGCGCCATATCATGGTCGGCCTGCAGTGCGGCGGCTCGGATGGCTATTCGGGGATCAGCGCCAACCCGGCGCTCGGCGCCGCGGTCGATCGCCTCGTCCGCCACGGCGGCACGGCGATCCTCTCCGAGACGCCCGAGATCTACGGCGGCGAGCACCTGCTGACGCGGCGCGCCGTCTCGACCGAGGTCGCCGACAAGCTGATCGCGCGCATCCGCTGGTGGGAGCGCTACTGCGAGCGGAACGACGCGGCGATGGACAACAACCCGTCGGCGGGCAACAAGGCCGGCGGCCTGACGACGATCCTCGAGAAGAGCCTGGGCGCGATCGCCAAGAGCGGAACGACCAACCTCGTCGACGTTGTCGAGTACGCGCAGCCGGTCACGGCCCGGGGCCTGGTCTTCATGGACACGCCCGGCTACGACCCGGTGTCGGCGACCGGCCAGGTCGCCGGCGGCGCCAACCTGATCTGCTTCACGACCGGCCGCGGCTCGGCCTACGGCTGTGCGCCGTCA
>DASYKC010000008.1:0-1773 GCA_035995885.1 Caldimonas sp.
TCGTTGCCGGCTGGAGTGTCGCCACCTTCGGCGGCTTCGTCTCACGCACGTTCCTCGCCGATCCGGTCACCATGATCGAGGAGGGCTACCAGCTGTTCACGCGTTTCGGTTTCGCCAGGGACGTCGCGATCACCGTGTGGCGCGTCTTCGGCGGCTTCGTCCTCGCCGCATTGCTCGCGCTGCCGCTCGGCGTGGCGATGGGCGCGTACAAGCCGGTCGAGGCGTTTTTCGAGCCGTTCGTGAGCTTCGCGCGCTACCTGCCGGCGAGCGCGTTCATTCCGCTCTTGATCCTGTGGGCGGGCATCGGCGAGGCGCAGAAGCTCGCGCTGATCTTCATCGGCAGCTTCTTCCAGCTCGTGCTGATGATCGCGGTGATCGTCGGCAACACGCGGCGCGACCTGGTCGAGGCGGCGTACACGCTCGGCGTCGGCGACCGCGGCCTGATCCGGCGCGTGCTCCTGCCCGGCGCCGCGCCCGAGATCGCCGAGGTGCTGCGCATGGTCCTCGGCTGGGCCTGGACCTACGTGATCGTCGCCGAGCTGATCGGCGCGTCGAGCGGCATCGGCCACATGATCACCGACAGCCAGGCGCTCCTTGCCACCGACCAGATCATCTTCGGCATCATCGTCATCGGCCTGATCGGCCTGGCGAGCGACATGATCTTCAAGTGGCTCAACCGGCGCCTCTTCCCGTGGGCGCAGCTGCGGTGACGACGAGCACCGCGACGACCGGCGCCGCGACCGCGCCGCGCGACAGCCGCGGCGAGTACGAGCGGCGCATCCACCGCGTCGTCGCCCACATCGACTCGCACCTCGACGAGCCGCTCGACCTCGAGACGCTCGCGGCGGTGGCCAACTTCTCGGCCTTCCATTTCCATCGCCTGTTCCGCGCCTGGACCGGCGAGACGCTCGGCGACTACCTGCGCCGACGCCGCGTCGAGACCGGCGCGCTGCGCCTCCTGACGCAGCCGCGCTCGACGGTGCTCGAGGTGGCGCTGGCGGTCGGCTTCGGCTCGGGCGAGGCGTTCGCGCGCGCCTTCAAGACGCGCTTCGGCGCCACGCCGAGCGCGTGGCGCGAGGAGCGCAATCCTGGTCAGGCGGAGCGCAGCCTCCATCAGGCAATGAAGAGCGTCGACTTCGATCATGGGCATTCCCCAACCCCATTGATCGAGGACACGACCATGACCACCCCCACCGTCTCGCTGATCGACATGCCGCCCACGCCCGTCGCCTACTACCGCCATACCGGACCGTACGGCACGCCCGTCCTGAGCTTCTGGATGGAGCGCGTGGCGCCGTGGATGGCCGAGAACAATCTCTTCGGCCGCGTGCGCTACGGCATCGTCCACGACGACCCGACCATCGCCGAGCCGGCGAAGTGCCGCTATGACGCCTGCGTCGTCGCCGACGCGAAGGAGGTGCTGTCGGGCCAGCCGATGCGCACCCCCTTGCCCGGCGGGCGCTACGCCTGCTCGCGCTTCGAAGGCACGGTCGACGAGATCGATGCCGCCTGGCAGCGGATGCTGAGCGGCTGGCTGCCCACGAGCGGCCTGCAGCTCGATGCGCGGCCGCTGCTCGAGCACTATCCGATCGAAGCGAAGTTCGACCCGGCGACCGGCGTCTTCGACTGTGACATCTGCCTGCCGGTGAAGCCGCTGTGAGGCGAGCCCGCGGCGCGCACGATCGATGACGACGATCAAGGCCGTCCTGCAGGTGCGCGGCGTCTCGCGCCGGTTCGATCGAACCCAGGCGCTCGAGGCCACCGACCTGCAGG
>DASYKC010000009.1:0-12736 GCA_035995885.1 Caldimonas sp.
ATGCCGAGCGCGTAGAGAAAGCGCGAGAACGTCGTGCGCTTGCTGCCATCGATGTTCGCCACCAGGTTCGCCGCGCTCTTCTCGCCCATGCGCTCCAGGCCGGCGAGCGGCTCGGCGGTGAGCCGGTACAGATCGGGCAGCGTGCGCACCAGGCCGGCCTCGACCAGCGCCGCGACGATCTTGTCGCCGAGCCCCTCGATGTCCATCGCGCGCCGCCCCGCGAACAGCAGGATCGCGTGGATGCGCTGCGCTGCGCAGAAAAGGCCGCCGCTGCAGCGGTGCTCGACGCTGCCCTTCTCGCGCACCACGCGGCTCGCGCACACCGGGCACGTGGCCGGCATCCGGAAGTTCGGCACGTAGTGCGTGCGCTTGCCCGACGCGCGCCCGACGACCTCGGGAATCACGTCGCCCGCGCGCCGCACGATCACCGTGTCGCCGATGCGCACGCCCTTTCGCCGGATCTCGAAGACGTTGTGCAGCGTCGCGTTCGAGACCGTCGTGCCGCCGACGAAGACCGGCTCGAGCTTGGCGACCGGCGTGAGCTTGCCGGTGCGGCCGACCTGGATCTCGATCGCGCGCAACAGCGTCGTCTTCTCCTGCGCCGGGTACTTCTGCGCCACCGCCCAGCGCGGCTCGCGCGACTTGAAGCCGAGGCGCTCCTGCAGCGCCCGGTCGTCGACCTTGTAGACGACGCCGTCGATGTCGTAGGGCAGCGCGTCGCGGCGCGCCGCAACCTCAGCGTGGAACGCGACCAGGCCGGCGGCGCCGGCGACGCGCGCGTGCATCGGGCTCGCCGGCAGGCCCATCGCATCGAACGCATCGAGGAGCGCGATCTGCGTCGCCGGCACCTGCCAGCCCCGGACCTCGCCGAGCCCGTAAGCGAAGAAGCTGAGCGGCCGGCGTGCCGCGGCCTTGGCGTCGAGCTGGCGAACGACGCCGGCCGCGGCGTTGCGCGGATTGACGAAGGTCTTCTCGTTCTTCGCGCCGCCCTCGATGAGCTTCCTCTGCCGCGCGTTGAGCGCCTCGAAGTCGTCGCGTCGCATGAAAACCTCGCCGCGCACCTCGAGCACCGGCGCGGCGACGCCCTTCAGGCGCTTCGGCACCGCGGCGATCGTCCGCACGGTGTGGGTGACGTCCTCGCCGGTCTCGCCGTCGCCGCGTGTCGCCGCCTGGACGAGGGCGCCGTTCTCGTAGCGCAGATTGATCGCCAGGCCGTCGAACTTCATCTCGGCGGCGTAGTCGACCGGCGCATCGGCGTCGCCGAGGCCGAGCGACTTGCGGATGCGCGCGTCGAACTTCTCGGCGCCGGCGGCACTGGTGTCGGTCTCGGTGTCGATCGAGAGCATCGGCACGGCGTGGCGCACGGCCTCGAGCCCCTCGAGGACGGCGCCGATGACGCGCTGCGTCGGCGAATCCGGCGTCACCAGGTCGGGATGATCGGCCTCGATCGCCTGCAGCTCCTGGAACAGGGCGTCGTAATCGGCGTCGGCAATCGCGGGCGCATCGAGCACGTAGTAGGCGCGCGCGTGACGCTCGAGCTGCGCGCGCAGCTGCGCGGCGCGCGCCGCCGAGCTCGGGGCGGCTTTCCGCTCAGACGCCGGCGAGCTCACGCGTCACCTCGCCGGCCGGCGCCTCCCTGCAGCTGCTCGCGTTCTGGCCGCACCAGAGCGGCGAGAAGTCGCCGCTGCCGCGCGCCTCGGCGGCGGCGCGCAGCGGACCGATCGCGGCGGTGGCGAGCGGGAACGCAGGCGCTGCGGCGTCGTCGACCTCGCGCATGAGGCGGTTGACGATGCCGCGCGCCGGCCGGCCCGTGATGAGACGGGTCAGCGCCGTGTGCCGCGCCGCAGCGCTCGTCAAGGCGGCGCGATGGACGCGGCTCGTCGTCGCTTCCCGGCAGCACAGATAGGCGGTCCCGAGCTGGACCATCGATGCGCCGAGGCGGAGCGCGGCCTCGACGCCGGCGCGGTCGGCGATGCCGCCGGCGGCGATGACCGGCGTCCGTACTGCCGCGACGATCTGCGGCAGCAAGGCGAAGGTGCCGCACTGGAGGCTGATGTCGTCGGCGAGGAAGTGGCCGCGATGGCCGCCCGCCTCGAGCCCCTGGGCGATGATCGCGTCGACGCCGTGCTGCTCGAGCCAGATCGCCTCGTCGACCGTCGTCGCGCTCGACACGATGCGCGCGCCGCTGGCGCGGACGCGCGCGAGCAGCGCCGGTTCCGGTAGGCCGAAATGAAAGCTGACGACCGGCGGCCGCATCGCTTCGACGATCGCGGCGGTCGCTTCGTCGAAAGGCATCCGTCCCGGACCGGCGGGGACCGCGTCGATGTCGATGCCGAACTCGCGGTGGTAAGGCGCCAGGGCGCGACGCCAGGCCGCTTCGCGCCCGGCGTCGACGACCGGAGGCCGATGGCAGAAGAAGTTGAGGTTGAAGGGCGCGCTCGTCGCGGCGCGGATCGCAGCGACCTCGCGGGCGACCGCCGCCGCGTCGAACATCGCGCACGGCAGCGAGCCGAGGCCGCCGGCGGCGCAGACGGCGATCGCCAGGGCGCTGTCCTGCACGCCGGCCATCGGCGCCTGGATCACCGGCAGCTCGACACCGAAGACCCGATGCAACGACATGGCCTGCCTCCTTCTAGCTGAACAAGCGACGCGCCGCGGCCGATCCGGCGGCGAGATCGCGCGCCTCGAGCGCCTCGTAGAGCTGGCCGAGCTCGGCGCCGATCGCCTCGAAGCCGGGCCCGCTGAGCGGGCGCCCGTCGTCGTCGACGATGGCCGCCTCCATGCCGACCGCAAGCGCCTGCGCCGCCGCCTGCCAGGCCTTGAACGGCTCGACCGACGGCGCCGTCTGCGGCACGTCGAAGGCGAGAGTGACGTCGCGCACCGAGGCACGATCGGGCTCGTCGGCGAGCGCGGCCTGCGAATCGAAGGTCAGCGTCAGCACCGGTGGCGCGCCTTCTTCCGCGGCCGCGTAGACAAGCCGGCCGGGAACGACGCCGGGGACGAAGCCGTGCCGGCGCGCGTGCTGCTGGATGTAGCCGACGCTCCACGCCGCGCCGCGCGCGTGCAGGTGCACGGCGAGCTGGGCGTCGTGCTGGCTCGCGAACGCGTCGAGCTCGCGCGCCCGCGCCATCGCGTCGAGCATGTCGGGCGGGTCGATGCTCGCGCCGATCGCCTCGGCGAAGGTCTGCATCCGCTGCACGAATTCCGAGTACTCGATCTCGTTGAGCGGCCCGGTCCGGCTGGCGAGCTGGACGCCGGCCTGCAGCTCGCCGTAGCGCGCGCCGGCGCTCGGCGCTTCCCACTGGCCGGTCTCGACGTCGAGGCCTTCGACCAGGACGAGCTTGCTGCCGACGTGGCGCTTCGACGGCAAATGCGCGAGCACGGCGTCGCCGCCGATCGGCGCGTCGACGGTGATCGGCGCGAAGGCGTCGATCAGCGCGTCGAGCTGGATCGGCAGTCGTTTCGAGAGACGCCGCGCCGGCACGCCGGCATCGTCGCTCTCATCAGCGCCGAGGTCGGCCGCCTCGCGATCGCTCGGCGCCGACGCGCTCGGCTCTTCGCGCGTCGGCTCGGAGGCGCGCTTCGGTCCGGCGCGGCGCGCCTGCCAGGCGCCGTGCGCGACAACGCCGGCGAGGACGATGCCGCCGAGCGACGCCAGAGCGACGGTGAGGCTGTTCAAGCGCGCCTCGAGCGGGTCAGGCCGCTTCGGCGAGCCGCATCGCGCCGGGCATGTCGACCGTGACGATGCGCGAGACGCCCTGCTCCTGCATCGTCACGCCGATCAGCTGCTCGGCCATCTCCATGGCGATGCGGTTGTGGCTGATGAACAGGAACTGCGTCGCCTTCGCCATCTCGGTGACGAGCTTGGCGTAGCGCTCGGTGTTGGCGTCGTCGAGCGGTGCGTCGACCTCGTCGAGCAGGCAGAACGGCGCCGGGTTGAGCTGGAAGATCGCGAACACGAGGGCGATCGCCGTGAGCGCCTTCTCGCCGCCCGAAAGCAGGTGGATCGAGCTGTTCTTCTTGCCCGGCGGCTGCGCCATCACCTGCACGCCGGCGTCGAGGATCTCGTCGCCGGTCATGATGAGGCGCGCCGTGCCGCCGCCGAAGAGGATCGGGAACATGCGGCCGAAATGGTCGTTGACCTGGTCGAAGGTCGTGCCGAGGAGCTCGCGGGTCTCGAGGTCGATCTTCCTGATCGCGTCCTCGAGCGTCGTCATCGCCTCGGTGAGGTCGGCGTTCTGGGCGTCGAGGAAGCTCTTTCGCTCGCGCGCCTGGCCGAGCTCCTCGAGCGCGGCGAGGTTGACGGCGCCGAGCGCCTCGATCTCGCGGTTGAGCGAATCGATCCGGCCCTGCAGGCCGGCGAGCTTGACGGTGCCCTCTTCGATCGATCGGGCGATCGCCTCGCGATCGGCGCCGGCGCCATCGAGCTGCTCGGCGTACTGCGCGCCGCCGAGCTGCGCCGCCTGCGCCTCGAGCTGGAGCGCGCCGACCTTGTCGCGCAGCGGCTGCAGCGCCTGCTCGTGCGAGAGCCGCGCCTCGTCGGCGCGGCGCAGGCCCTGCGAGAGGTCGTCGTAGAGGCTGCGCTTTTCGCCGAGGCGCTGCTCGTGCTCGAGCCGCGTCGCCAGCGCGCTCTGCAGCTCGGCCTGCGCCGGCTCGTCGGTGAGCTGGGCGTGCTCGGCGGCGAGCGCAGCGTCGGCGCCGAGGTTGTCCTGCAGCTGCTGGCGCGCGGTCTCGACCTGGCGGTCGAGCTCCTGGCGCCGCGCCGCGAGCGAGCGCAGCTCGAACTGCGCTTCCTGCGCCTTGCGCTCGAGGCTGCGCTGCTCCTCGCGGGCCGCGTCGAGGGCGGCGCTCGCCGCGAGCGTCGCTTCGTCGAGCTCGGCCTGGCGCTCCTGGGCGACGCCGAGCTCGCCGTCGAGGGCGTCGAAGCGCGTCTCGCTCTCCTGGCGGCGCGCCGCCAGCTCGGCGAGCTCGGCCTCGAGCGCGGCGCGCTCGCTGCCGAGCTGCTCGCGCCGCGCTTTCGTCTGCTCGGCGAGCTGCGTGAGGCGGACGAGCTCGACGTGCTCGCGGTGCGCGAGCGATTGCAGCTGCGTCGCCTCGCGCTGGCTCGCGGCGAGGTGCGCCGCCGCGTCGGTGCTCGCCGCCTCGGCGCGAACGAGCCGGCTGCGCGACTCGTCGCTGACGAGCGCCTGCGCGCGCGTCTGCCGCTGCAGGTTCTCGATCTCCTGGGCGCGCGCGAGGAGCCCGGCCTGCTCGGAATCGGGCGCGTAGAAGCTGACCGCGAACTGGCTGACCGCGTGGCCTTCGCGCGTCATGATGACTTCGCCGTGGGTGAGGCTCGAGCGCGCGGCGAGCGCGGCATCGAAGTCGCTCGCGGTGTAGACGCCCTCGAGCCAGTCGCCGAGCAGGGCCGAGAGGCCCGCGTCGCCGAGATGGAGCAGGTCGGCCAGGCGCGGCAGCGTCTGGTGCGAGGTCGAGTGCACGGCCGAGGGCGCGGTGAAGAAGGCGAGCCGCGACGGCGGCGCATCGGCGGCGAACGCGCGCACCGTGTCGAGCCGGCCGATCTCGAGCGCACCGAGGCGCTCGCGCAGCGCCGCTTCGAGCGCCGCTTCCCAGCCGGGCTCGATGCGGATCCGCGTCCACAGGCCGGCAAGCGATTCCAGCCCATGGCGCGACAGCCACGGCTTGAGCTTGTTCTCGACCTGCACCTTCTCCTGCAAGGCCTGCAGCGCGGCGAGGCGCGCGCCGAGCTCGGCATGGCGGCGGCCCTCCTCGTTGACGAGGTCCTGCAGCGACTTGCGCTCTTCGTCGAGCGCGGGAACGCGCGCCTGCCAGTCGGCGACGGTGGCAAGCGCGGCGCGCTGCTTCGCCTCCGCGTCGGCGGCGGTGCGCTCGGCGCTCTCGAGCTCGCCGGGCTCGATCGCGACCAGGCCCTTCTCTTCGCCGAGCAGACGCTCGCGCCGCGCCTCGGCCTGGGTCAGCCGCTCGTCGACGCCGCGCGCCTCGGCGGCGGAGACCTGGATCTGCTGCTGCACGGCGGCGACTGCGTTGCGCTGCGCGCTGCTGCGCGACTGCGCCTCGCGCAGCGTCTCTTCGCGCGCGCCGGCGCCGACCGCGTGCGCGGCGAGCTCGGCGGCGAGCGCCTCGGCGGCACGCTCGGCCGCCTCGATCTCGCCGCCGAGGCGGGCGTGCTCGGCGACGGCGTCGCTCTCGCGCGCTCGCCACGCCGCGCTCTGCGTCTCGAGGTCGGCGCGCTGGCGCACCAGTCGCTCGCGCCCGGCGGCGACGTAGCGGATCCGCTCCTCGAGCCGGCTCACCTCGAGCGCGGCCTGGGCGAGCGCGCCCTGCGCGGCGTGCAAGGCGTCGTTCGCTCCGTAGTGGGTCTGCCGGATCGTCTCGAGCTCGGCCTCGGCGCGGCGCAGGTCGGCGCTCTTCGATTCGAGCGCGGCGACGGCGGCGACGACCGCCTGGCCGACGCGCTCTTCCTCGCGCGCCGCGTCGCGGTGGCGCAGGAACCAGAGCTGGTGCAGCTTGGTCTGCGCATCCTGCTGCATCGACCGATAGCGGCCGGCGACTTCGGCCTGCGTCTCGAGCTTCTCGAGGTTGCCGTTGAGCTCGCGCAGGATGTCGTCGACGCGGGTCAGGTTCTCGCGCGTGTCCTTGAGGCGTGTCTCGGTCTCGCGCCGCCGCTCCTTGTACTTCGAGACGCCGGCGGCTTCCTCGAGGAAGAGGCGCAGCTCCTCGGGCTTGCTCTCGATGATCCGCGAGATCGTTCCCTGGCCGATGATTGCGTAGGCGCGCGGGCCGAGGCCGGTGCCGAGGAAGACGTCCTGGATGTCGCGCCGGCGCACCGGCTGGCCGTTGATGTGATAGCTGCTCGTGCCGTCGCGCGTCAGGACGCGCTTGACGGCGATCTCGGCGAAGCGGTTCCAGGGCCCGCCGGCACGCGCCTCGGCGTTGTCGAAGACGAGCTCGACACTGGCGCGACCGGCCGGCTTCCTCAGGTTCGTGCCGTTGAAGATCACGTCCTGCATCGACTCGCCGCGCAGCTCGCTCGCCTTGCTCTCGCCGAGCACCCAGCGCACCGCGTCGATGATGTTCGACTTGCCGCAACCGTTCGGGCCGACGACGCCGACGAGCTGCCCGGGGAGCTGGAAATGGGTCGGTTCGACGAACGACTTGAAGCCCGACAGCTTGATCGAGTGGAGGCGCATTGAAACGGCCGGCGACCTGGCCTAAGTTATTGATCTAATTGGAGAAAACGCTGCCTTCGCGGGCGTGCGGAGCGGCCGGATGATAGCATCGCGACCCCTTCTTCCCGGCACGAGAGACCTCTTCATGGCCCGTCCTTCCCGTCGCAGCGAGCTCGGCTCGACGCGCCCGACGCCGGCCGTGGCGCCGAGCGCGCCGCAGACGGATCTCGACGTCTTCGCCAATCCGCAGCCGAAGCGCGACTACCTGATCGAGTTCGTCGTTCCCGAGTTCACCTGCAACTGCCCGTTGACGGGGCAGCCCGACTTCGCCCACTTCACGATCGAGATGGTGTGCGACAAGCTCTGCATCGAGCTGAAGAGCCTGAAGCTCTACTTCTGGAGCTATCGCAACGTCGGCGCGTTCCACGAGAAGGTGACCAACGCGATCGTCGACGACATCGTCGCGGCGACGAAGCCGCGCTTCGTCCGCATCACCGCGCGCTGGAACGTGCGCGGCGGCATCTACACCCAGATCGTCGCCGAGCACCGCAAGAAAGGCTGGCGCCCTGCGCCCGCGATCGCGCTGCCCGCGGCGGCCGGCTCGCCCGGCGCGCCGTGATCTGGGCAAAAGTGCCGGGCGCCGGTGCCGCGGCGATGGCCCGCGGCCGACCCGCTCCCTACAATGCGAGCGGCCTCGGTCCCGGCGGCTAGGCAGCCGGTCAGGACGTCGCCTTCGACCTCACCCTTTCGCTCCATGACCCATCCGCTGCAAAGCACCATCGACCTCGCCTGGGAAGCGCGAACCTCGCTCGTTCCCGGCAACAGCCCGGAGATCCGGGCCGCCATCGACGAGGTGATCGCCGCTCTCGATGCCGGCGAGATCCGCGTCGCCGAGCGCCGCGGCGTCGGCGAATGGAGCGTCAACCAGTGGGTCAAGAAGGCGGTCCTGCTCAGCTTTCGCCTGAGCGAGAACCGGATGATGCAGGCCGGCGAGCTCGGCTTCTTCGACAAGGTCGAGCCGAAGTTCTCGAGCGACAGCGAGGCCGCGCTGCGGGCGAGCGGCGTCCGCGTCGTCCCGCCGGCGATGGCGCGGCGCGGCGCGTATCTCGCCAGGAACGTCGTCATGATGCCGAGCTACGTCAACATCGGCGCCTACGTCGACGAGGGCACGATGGTCGACACCTGGGTCACCGTCGGCTCGTGCGCGCAGATCGGGCGCAACGTGCACCTCTCGGGCGGCGTCGGCATCGGCGGCGTGCTCGAGCCGATGCAGGCCAACCCGACGATCATCGAGGACAACTGCTTCATCGGCGCCCGCTCGGAGATCGTCGAGGGCGTGATCGTCGAGGAGAACTCGGTCATCTCGATGGGCGTCTACATCAGCCAGAGCACCAAGATCTACGACCGCGCGACCGGCCAGGTGAGCTACGGCCGGATCCCGGCGGGCTCGGTCGTCGTCAGCGGCAACCTGCCCGCGGCCGACGGCAGCCACAGCCTCTACTGCGCGGTCATCGTCAAGCGCGTCGACGCGCAGACGCGGGCCAAGACGAGCATCAACGAACTGCTGCGAAGCTGAAGGAAATCGTATGAGCGCCGGAAACATGGAGCGCGTGCTGCGCCTGATGTCTGAGAAAGGCGCATCCGACGTCTATTTATCTGCGAGCTCGCCGATCCTGATCAAGATCAACGGCCAGCTGCTGCAGCTCTCCGACCAGCCGCTCACCCACGCGCAGCCGCGCCAGCTGCTCGCCGAGCTGCTGACGCCGAGCCAGCTCGAGGAGCTCGAGGACACCGGCGAGCTCAACGTCGGCGTCGGCCTCGCCGGCGTCGGCAGCTTCCGTCTTTCCGGCTTCAAGCAGCGCGGCACGATCGCCGCCGTCTTTCGCTGCATCCCGTTCGAGATCCCGACGCTCGAGAGCCTCAACGTGCCCTCGATCCTGAGCACGCTCGTGCTCGAGAAGCGCGGCCTGATCCTGATGGTCGGCGCGACCGGCGCCGGCAAGAGCACGACGCTGGCGTCGATGCTCGAGCAGCGCAACCAGCAGATGGCCGGCCACATCCTCACGATCGAGGACCCGATCGAGTTCCTGTTCAACAACAAGAAGTCGGTGGTCAACCAGCGCGAGGTCGGCCGCGACACGCAGACGCTTCAGGTCGGCCTGAAGACGGCGCTGCGCCAGGCGCCCGACCTGATCATGATCGGCGAGATCCGCGACCGCGAGACGATGACGGCGGCGATCTCGTACGCGCTCTCGGGCCACCTCGTGCTGTCGACGCTGCACGCCAACAACAGCTATCACGCCCTCGGCCGGATCCTCTCCTTCTACACGCCGGAGGCGCGCCCCGCCCTGCTCGCCGACCTTGCCGCGGGCCTGCGCTCGATCGTCTCGCAGCGCCTCGTTCGCAGCGTCGCCGGCGGCCGCATGCCGGCAGTCGAGGTGCTGCTCAACTCCAAGCTGATCCAGGAGCTGATCGAGCGCGGCGACTTCAGCGGCATCAAGGAAGCGATGGAGAAGTCGCTCGCCGAAGGCTCGCAGACCTTCGAGCAGGACCTGGCACGCATGATCGAGAACAACATCATCACCCGCGACGAGGGCCTCGCCTACGCCGATTCGCCGACCAACCTGATGTGGCGCCTGCAGAACGACATGACGCCGGTGTCGCGGATCGTGCCGAAGAAGGAAGACGACAGCGACCAGCCGAGCTTCACCGAGATCACGATCGACGTGCGGCCCGAGGAAGTCATCGGCGTCTCGCCGAACGTGCGCCGCTTCTGATCGCGCCGTTTCCCGGACGACCGCGCCGATGTCGGCGACGCTCCATCTCGCCGAGCAGCTGATCGCCTGCCGCTCGGTGACGCCCGAAGACGGCGGCTGCCAGGCGCTCATCGCCGCCCGCCTCGAGCCGCTCGGCTTCGCCTGCACCTCGCTGCCGTTCGGGCCCGACTCGGCGCGCGTCAGCAACCTCTGGGCGATCCGGCGCGGCACCTCGACGGCCGGCAAGCTGCTCGTCTTCGCCGGCCACACCGACGTCGTTCCGACCGGGCCGCTTTCGGCCTGGTCGAGCGATCCGTTCGTGCCGACCCGGCGCGACGGCAAGCTCTACGGCCGCGGCGCCGCCGACATGAAGAGCTCGATCGCGGCGATGGTCGTCGCCGCCGAGGAGTTCGTCGCGGCGACGCCGGATCACGCCGGCAGCATCGCCCTGCTGATCACGAGCGACGAGGAAGGCCCGTCGCTCGACGGCACGGCGCGCGTCTGCGACTGGCTCCGGGCGCAAGGAACGCGGCCCGACTACTGCGTCGTCGGCGAGCCGACATCGGTCAGCCGCCTCGGCGACACGATCAAGAACGGCCGCCGCGGCACCCTCTCGGGCAAGCTGCGCATCGCGGGCGTGCAGGGCCATATCGCCTACCCGCAGCTGGCGAGGAATCCGATCCACCTGGCCGCGCCGGTGCTCGCCGAGCTGATCGGCGTCGAGTGGGACCGCGGCAACGCGCACTTCCCGCCGACGTCGTGGCAGATGTCGAATATGCACGCCGGCACCGGCGCCGGCAACGTGATCCCGGGCGAGATCGTGGTCGACTTCAACTTCCGCTTCGGCACCGAGTCGACGCCGGCGTCGCTGCGCGCGCGGCTCGAGGCGATCGTCGCCCGGCACGACGTCGAGCACGAGATCGCCTGGACGCTCGGCGGCGAGCCGTTCTTGACGGCGCCGGGCGTGTTGAGCGACGCGCTGGCCCAGGCGATCCGGCGCCACGCCGACGTCGAGACCGAGCTGTCGACGACCGGCGGCACGTCGGACGGGCGCTTCCTCTCGAGGATCTGCAAGGAGGTCGTCGAGCTCGGCCCGGTCAACGCCAGCATCCACAAGATCGACGAGAACGTGGAGATCACCAGCCTCGACGTGCTGAAGACCATCTATCGCTCGACGCTCGAGCGACTGGTGGCGCGATGAACCTGGTCGAGCTCGTCGTCGCCGCCGCCGGGCGGCTCAAGCAGGCCGGCGTCGCGTTCGGCCACGGCACCGGCAATGCCTTCGACGAGGCCGCGTGGCTCGTCACCTGGTCGCTCGGCCTGCCGCTCGACGCGCTCGAGACGAAGGGCAAGCGCCCGATCGGCGACGAAGAGAAGGCCAAAGCCGACGCCCTGATCGCGCGCCGCATCGAGAGCCGTCGCCCCGCGGCCTACCTCACCGGCGAAGCCTGGCTGCTCGACATCCCGTTCACGATCGACGAGCGCGCGATCGTGCCGCGCTCCTACATCGCCGAGCTGCTCGTCGACGTCGAGGAGTCCGGCACGCTCGATGCGTGGCTCTCCGACAAGACGAGGAAGGTGCTCGACCTCGGCACCGGCAACGGCAGCCTCGCGGTGATCGCGGCGATGGCCTATCCGGAGATCGCCGTCGACGCATCGGACGTCTCCGCGGACGCGCTCGCCGTGGCACGCATCAACGTCGATCGCCACCGGCTCGGCGATCGCATCTCGCTGGTCGAGTCGGACCTGTTCGCGAATCTGCCCGGCCGCTACGACCTCATCCTCTGCAACCCGCCGTACGTCAACGACGCCAGCATGGCGGCGCTGCCCGCCGAGTACCACGCCGAGCCGGCGCTCGCGCTCGCCGGCGGCGCCGACGGCATGGACCTGATCCGCCGCATCGTCGCCGAGGCGCCGGCGCACCTGAGCGACGACGCGGTCCTCGTCCTCGAGGTCGGCCACGAGCGCTCGCACTTCGAGCAGGCGTTTCCGCGCCTCGAATGCGCCTGGCTCGAGACGAGCGGCGGCGACGATCGCGTCGTCCTGATCGAGCGCCGGGCGCTGCGCGGGGCCGATCCTGCGCCGCGCTCGCGATGACAGGCAAGGCGTCAAGGCCTTCGCTGTCGTCCTGAGCGAAGCGAAGGATCTCCACGCGACAATCGCTCGATGCTCGTTCTCACCCAACTGTCGCTTCGCCGCGGCGTCAAGCTCGTTCTCGATCGCACCAGCCTCACCATCCAGCCGGGCGAGAAGGTCGGCCTGGTCGGGCGCAACGGCGCCGGCAAGTCGTCGCTGTTCTCGCTCCTCGCCGGCCGCCTGCACAGCGACGCCGGCGACGTCTCGGTGCCGTCGCGCTGGCGCATCGGCGAGGTCGCCCAGGAGATGCCCGAGACCGACGAGGGCGCGACCGACTTCGTCCTCGCCGGCGACAGCGCGCTCGCCGAGGCCGAGGCCGAGCTCGCGCGCGCCGAGGCGAGCGACGACGGCCACGCGATGGCGCACGCGCACGAGGCGATCCACCTCGCCGGCGGCTTCGACGCGCGGCCGCGCGCGCAGGCGATGCTGCTCGGCCTCGGCTTCAAGATCGCCGAGCTCGACGCGCCGGTGTCGAGCTTCTCGGGCGGCTGGCGCATGCGCCTGCAGCTCGCTCGCGCGCTGATGTGCCCGGCCGACCTGATGCTCCTCGACGAGCCGACCAACCACCTCGACCTCGACGCCCTCGTCTGGCTCGAAGCCTGGCTGCAGCGCTACGCCGGAACGATGATCGTCATCAGCCACGACCGCGAGTTC
>DASYKC010000010.1:0-1562 GCA_035995885.1 Caldimonas sp.
GCGCTCGAGGTCGAGGGCATCCTCAACCAGCATCCGGCGGTCGCCGCGAGCGGCGTCGCGGCGACGCCCGACACGGTGCGCGGCGACGAGGTGCTCGCCTGCATCGTCCTGCGCAAGGCGCCGAACACACCACCGCACGAACGGCTCGCGACCAGCATCGTCCGCCACGCGCTCGAGCGCCTCGCATACTTCAAGGCGCCGGGCTACATCGCCTTCGTCGATGCCTTGCCGCTGACGGTGTCGCAGAAGATCCAGCGCAGCGAGCTGCGCGAGCTGGCGAGAAATCTCCCGGGCGCGCCGAACTGCATCGACACGCGGCCGATGAAGCGGCGCCGCAAAGCGGTGACGTGACGCCGCGCTCCTCGCGCTCCTCACGCCGTTCCTACGAAGGCGTCGCCGTCGCCGTGCCGGTGACCGTGCCCTACCTGCGCTACTCGACGCACGGCGCGCACTGGTTCATCGGCCAGGCGATGGAAGCGCTGGTCGAGCGCTCGGGAATCGCCAAGGACGAGATCGACGGCCTCACCGTCAGCAGCTTCTCGCTCGCGCCCGACACCGCCGTCGGCGTGACCCAGCACCTCGGCCTCAGCCCGCGCTGGCTCGATCACCTCCCGACCGGCGGCGCGTCGGGCGTGATGGCGCTGCGCCGCGCCGCGCGCGCGGTGCAGGCGGGCGACGCCGACGTCGTCGCCTGCGTCGCCGCCGACGCCAACCACGTCGAGTCGTTCCGGCAGATGCTCGGCGGCTTTTCGCACTTCGCGCGCGACGCGAGCTATCCGTACGGCTCGGGCGGGCCGAACTCGATCTTCGCGTTCATCACCGCCGCCTACATGCGAACGCACGGCGCGACGCGCGCGGACTTCGGCCGCATCGCCGTCGCCCAGCGCGCCAACGCGCTGAAAAATCCGAACGCGCTCTTCAAGGTGCCGCTGACGATCGAGCAGTACCTCGAGGCGCGGCCGATCGCCGAGCCGATCCATCTGTTCGACTGCGTCATGCCGTGCGCCGGCGCCGAAGCGTTCCTCGTGATGAGCGAAGAGCGGGCGAAGGACTGCGGGCTCGCCCACGCGCTCGTGCGCGGCGCGATCGAGCGCCACAACGCCTTCGCCGACGACCCGGTGCTGCTGCGCGGCGGCTGGCTCGTCGACCGCGACGACCTCTACGCGCAGGCCGGCGTCGGCGCCGATGCGATCGACTTCGTCCAGACCTACGACGACTACCCGGTCGTCGTTATGCTGCAGATGGAAGACCTCGGCTTCTGCGCGAAGGGCGAAGGGCCGGCGTTCGTCCGCGCGAGGACGCTCACCCACGACGGCGACTTTCCCCACAACACGAGCGGCGGCCAGCTTTCCGCGGGGCAGGCGGGCTGCGCCGGCGGTTTCCTCGGCATGACGGAAGCGATCCGCCAGCTCACCGACCAAGCGGGCGAGCGCGCGGTGAAGGACGCGCAGCTCGGCCTCGTCTCCGGCTTCGGCATGGTCACGTACGACCGGTGTCTGTGCACCGGCGCGGTCATCCTTGCGCGGTCGTCATGAGGAGGGTGGCGCGATGACGATGCCGCT
>DASYKC010000011.1:0-6881 GCA_035995885.1 Caldimonas sp.
GTGCCGAGGCGCTCGCCGGTGAAGGCAGCGAAGGCGGGCCGATGGCCGAGCGGGCGCGCACCCCGTTCGGCACCGACGCGGAGACTCGCGCCGAGCCGAGCGACGATGAGCGCCCGCGCGAGCCGATGACATCGACCGCAGCGACGCCTTTCATGCGCGACGCGGCGCCGCCGTTCGCTCGTGAGGCGACGCCGTTCTCGCACGGGGAAGAGACGCCGCGCGACACCGCGCGCGCCGATGAACCGCGCCGCGACGCCGCAGCCGACGCCTGGCGCTCGCCCGAGCCGGCACCGCGCTCGGTGGCGCCTGCCGGCGCCCGCCGGGAAGCGCGTGTCGAGCCGGCTCCGGCCGAGCCGAGTGCGCCCGCTGCGGCGCCGTATGCGCTGCCGCTGGACTCGCTCGTCGCCGTCGCCGAATCGGCCGGGCTGCAATGGGTGAACTCGGATGCCGGCAAGATCGAGGCGGCGCAAGCGGCGATGGCCGCGGCGGCAGCCCCGATCCATGTGCCGCGCGACATCCCCGAGGTTGCCGCCGTCGATGCCGGTCCGCTCGTTCTTGTCGAGACGAAGAAGGACCTGTCGCAGGTCAAGCTGCCGTTCGAGACGACGCCGCGCGAGACGCAAGGCCTCTAGCCGCGCGCCTCCGCGACCAAGGCGCCGCGGGTTCGCCCGTCGGCGCCTTTTCTTCGTCCGGCGCTAGGGCAGCCGCTCGAGCGAGCGCTGGTACGCGGGCTGGTGCATGAGATCGTCCCAGACGATCGGTGCGGTCTGCGGCAGCAGATCGAGGCGACGCACGTCGCTGTCGGGATCGGCCTGCCAGCCGCCCGCGGCCTCGGCGGCGAGCAGCTCGTCGAGCAGCGTGTCGACGGCCGCGCCGCCGTCGACCGACTGGTTGCAGAGCAGCACCATGTCGCAGCCGGCGGAGAGCGCGAGCGCCGCCGCTTCGGCATACGTCACCTCGGCGCCGCCGATCTTGCGCGCGCCGGCCATGCTCAGGTCGTCGCTGAAGATGGCGCCGTCGAAGCCGAGCTGCAGGCGCAGGATCTCGCGCAGCCAGCGCGGCGAAAAGCCGGCGGGGCGCTCGTCGACGCGCGGGTAGATGACGTGCGCGGGCATCACGCTCGTCAGCGTCCCGGCGAGCCACTCGTACGGGCGCGCGTCGTCGGCGAGGATGCGTTCGAGCGGCCGCTCGTCGACGGGGATCTCGAGGTGGCTGTCGGCGCGGACGAAGCCGTGGCCGGGGAAGTGCTTGCCGCAGTTGTGCATCCCCGCCTGCAGCAGGCCGAGGGCGAGGCTGCGCGCGAGCTCGGTGACGACGCGCGCGTCGCGGTGAAAGGCGCGGTCGCCGATGACGCCGCTGCCGCCATGATCGAGGTCGAGCACCGGCGTGAAGCTGAGGTCGACGCCGCAGGCGCGCAGCTCGGCGCCGAGGACGTGGCCGGTCGCGCGCGCCGCCTCGAGGGCACGCATCGCCCCGGCGCCGCGGCCGCCGCCGGCGTCGTCCATCCACATCTCGCCGAGCACGCGCATCGGCGGCAGCGCCGTGAAGCCGTCGCTGCGAAAGCGCTGCACCCGGCCGCCCTCGTGGTCGACGCAGACGAGCAGGTCGTTGCGGATCGACTTGACCTCGGCGATCAGCTCGGTCAGCTGCAGGCGATCGCGCCAGTTGCGCGCGAAGAAGACGATGCCGCCGGTCAGCGGATGGGCGAGGCGGCGCCGATCGGCGTCGTCGAGGGCGAGGCCGGCGACGTCGAGGATGACCGGGGCGTGGGCGTGGTTCATGGGTGCTCCCTCGCGCTGCGCGCGGTTCCTCCGAGAGGGACGCAGGGCTCCCTCCGGAACGGCTGGGCGCGAGCGCTCATCGTGCGGGCTCCTGTTCGACGACGACGAAGCTCGCCGCGTAGTCGGCTTCGTCGGTGACGCTGACGTGCGCGCGCAGGCCGCGCGTCGCGAACCAGTCGGCGAGCGCGCCGTGCAGGCGGATCTCGGGCTTGCCGCTCGGCCGCTTGACGACCTCGCAGCCGCGCCACGTCATCGGCATGCGCATGCCCAGGCCGATCGCCTTCGAGAACGCTTCCTTGGCCGAGAAGCGCGTCGCCAGGTAACGCACGCCGCGCTCCTCGAGCTGGGCACGACGGGCGTGGAAAACGGCGATCTCGTGCGGTCCGAGAACGCGCTCGGCGAAGCGGTCGCCGCGCCGTGCCAGCACCGCGCGGATGCGGCGCACGTCGCAGAGGTCGGTGCCGACACCGAAGATCACGACGCCGCCGCGGTTTCGATGACGCGCCGGTACGCGCGCACCGCCTCGGCCATGCCGAGCTCGAGCGCGTCGGCGATGAAGGCGTGGCCGATCGACACCTCGAGCACGCCGGGAACGGCGGCGAGGAACGCGCCGAGGTTGGCGAGATTGAGGTCGTGACCGGCGTTGACACCGAGGCCGAGTCGCTGCGCCGCTTGGGCCGCGGCGCGAAAGGCGGCGAGCACCGCGCCCTGGGCCGGCGTGGCCCATGCCTGCGCGTACGGCTCGGTATAGAGCTCGATGCGGTCGGCGCCGATCGCCTGCGCCTTCGCCATCGCCGTGGCATCGGCGTCCATGAACAGGCTAACGCGGACGCCGAGCGCGTGCGTCTCGGCGATCATCGGCGCCAGGCGATCGGCCTCCCTGCCGAGATCCCAGCCGTGGTCCGACGTCGCCTGCGCCGCGTCGTCGGGAACGAAGGTGCATTGCTGCGGGCGCAGCTCGCGCAGCAGCGGCATCAGGTTCTGGTAGGGGTTGCCTTCGATGTTGAGCTCGGCCTCGGGCCACGCCTGCAGCAGCGCGGCGAGCTCGCGCACGTCGCCGGCGCGGATGTGGCGCTCGTCGGGACGCGGATGGACGGTGATGCCGTGCGCGCCGGCCTCGAGGGCGATCCGCGCCAGGCCGACGACGCTCGGGATCGCCAGCGGCCGCTGGTTGCGCAGCAGGGCGATCTTGTTGACGTTGACCGACAGCGCGGTCGGCGCGCCGCGCCGGTCCTGGCCGGTGGTGACGAGGGGATTCATCGGTCGAGCGCCTGCGCTTCGATCATGACCTGGCGCGTGCGCAACTGCGAAGTGCCGAGATGATAGTGAAGCTGCGCGCGCAGGAGCGGCCGCAGCTCGGCGAGCGCGCCGGCGGCGACGCGCTGCAGCGACGCCAGGTCGGCGCCGAGCGCCTTCTCGAGCGACGCCAGCGTCGCGCCGCCGACGGTCGCCTCGTTCTCGTCGGCGGTCTCGACGACGCCGGCATCGGCGAGGACGAGGTAGCGTCGATCGACACGCACGGGCCGATGCGACGCGGTCTCGGTGCCGAGATGGGGCAGCAGGCCGATCTCGCGCAGGAGGACGAGCTCGAACGCGCGCAATGCCGCCTGCGTCGCGGCGTCGTCGCCTTGCCCGAGCGCGGCGACGGTGCCGGCGTAGGCGTCGAAGAGCGCGGGATGGGGATCGTGGCGGGCGAGCAGCTTCATGAGCAGCTCGTTCAGGTAGAAGCCGCTGAAGAGCGCGGCGCCGGTCAGCATCGGGTGGCCGCCGGCCCATTCCGCGGCGCGCAGCGTGTGCACCTCGCGCGTGTCGTCGCCCGGTGGCTGGCGGCCGAGCCCGACCTGCAGGCGCTGGAACGGCAGCAGGACGCTGCGCAGCTGCGAGAACGGCCGCTTGGCGCCCTTGGCGGCGACGGCGATCCGGCCCTGCTCGCGCGTGAAGAGGTCGAGGATGACGCTCGACTCGCTCCAGTCGTAGTGGTGCAGCACGTACGCCGCGAGCGCGGCCTGGCGGGTGGCGCGGCTCGCCATCCCTCAGCGCGCCCGGGCGGCGGCAGCGCGCCGCCGGCCGCTAGTCATAGCCGTAGGAGCGGAGATGCGCTTCGTCGTCGGCCCAGCCGCTCCTCACCTTGACCCAGAGCTCGAGGAAGACGCGTGCGTCGAGCAGGCGCTCGAGCTCCTGGCGCGCTTCCGAGCCGATCCGCTTCAGCCGCTCGCCGCCGGCGCCGATGATCATTCCCTTGTGGGCGTCGCGCTCGACGACGATGGTCGCGGCGATGCGTCGGAGGTTGCCCTCTTCCTCGTAGTTGTCGATCACCACGGTCGAGGTGTAGGGCAGCTCGTCGCCGGTGAGCCGGAACAGCTTCTCGCGCACCACCTCGGCGGCGAGGAAGCGATCGCTGCGGTCGGTGAGCGCGTCTTCGCCGTAGAGCCAGGGCTGCTCGGGCAAGTAAGGCTCGACGATCGTCAGCAGCCGCTCGGCGTCGGCCGCCTTCGTCGCCGTCATCGGCACGAACTCGGCGAAGGCGTGGCGCTGCTGCATCTGCTGCAGCCAGGGCGCGAGGTCGCTGCGCCGCGTCACCGTGTCGAGCTTGTTGGCGACGAGCAGGAGCGGCTTGGCCGGGTCGACGAGCGCCAGGACCGCCGCGTCGTCGGGGCCGAAGCGGCCCGCCTCGACGACGAGCAGGGCGACGTCGACGTCGGAGAGCGTACCGGTGACGGCGCGGTTGAGCGAGCGGTTGAGGGCGGCGACGTGGCGCGTCTGGAACCCGGGCGTGTCGACGAACACGAACTGCGCCTCGCCGCGGGTGCGGATGCCGGTGATGCGGTGGCGCGTCGTCTGCGCCTTGTTCGAGGTGATGCTGATCTTCTGCGCGACCAGCGCATTGAGGAGGGTCGACTTGCCGACGTTGGGCCGGCCGACGATCGCGACCAGGCCGCAGCGCATCAGGCGCGGAGCGGGCTTCCCGGCTCGTCGCTGGCGCTGAGTGCGTCGAGCATGCGTCGCGCCGCTTCCTGCTCGGCGGCGCGGCGCGACTTGCCTTCGCCCGTCTCCTGCAGGCTGAGCGCCGGCACGGCGCACTCGACCTCGAAGGTCTGCGCGTGCGCCTGGCCGCGCGTGGCGATGATGCGGTAGCTCGGCACCGGGATGCGGCGCGCCTGCAGCCATTCCTGCAGCTCCGTCTTGGCGTCCTTGGCCCAGCTCGCGACCTCGGTGGTCTCGATCACCTCGCCGAACAGGCTGTGGACCAGCGTGCGTGCGGCCTGCAGGCCGCCGTCGAGGAAGGTTGCGCCGATCAGAGCCTCGAGCGCGTCGGCGAGGATCGACGAGCGCAGCGCGCCGCCGCCGCGCGCTTCGCCTTCGCCGAGCCGAAGCGATTCCGGCAGGCCGAGCTGGAGCGCGGCGCGGTACAGGCTGTCCTCGCGAACGAGGTGAGCGCGCACCCGCGTCAGGTCGCCCTCGTCGGAATCGCCGAGGCGGTCGAATAGGAGGCTCGAGACGACCAGGCTGAGGACGGCGTCGCCGAGGAACTCGAGGCGCTCGTTGTGGTCGGCGCCGTAGCTGCGGTGGGTCAGAGCCCGTTCGAGCAGCGCCGGGTCGGCGAAGCGGTGACCGATGCGCTGCTGCAATGCGTCGAGGCGGGAATCCATGGGCAAAAACGGCTCCGTTCGATGGGCGGGCCGCGAGACTAGTTCGAGCGGCCCTCGAACTTGATGAGAAGGAAGACGGGCTTCACAAGTTCCACTTCCTTGTCATAGGCAAACGAAACCACGACCTTGTCGTTTTCCTTGGTGACCGCGAGGTCCTTGCTGCTGATCGAGACGATCGAGTACTCGATGTCCTTCTGACGCTCGAACGCAGCGCGAATCTCGGGAACGGTGGAGCCCTCGGTCGCGATCTTGTTGATGGTGCGCTTGATCGTGAAGTATTCGTTGAGCGACGGCAGTACCCGCATGCCGATCAGGGCCAGGAAGCCGACGATCACGGCCCAGAAGAGCAGGCCGAACAGGGTCACGCCGCGTTGGCGGCTCGCTTTCTCGACTTGCCCGATCATCCGCCCTCCTCGTCCGTTGCCCGGCGACCGCGGCCGCCTAGCGGAACGACCCGATCCGCTTCAGGTCGCCGAAATTCATCCAGATGAAGAACGCCCGGCCGACGATGTTCTCGTCTGGAACGAACCCCCAGTAGCGCGAGTCGAGCGAGTTGTCGCGGTTGTCGCCCATCATGAAATAGTTGCCCGGCGGCACCTTGCAGGCGACGCCCTCGGCACTGTAGCGGCAGTTGTCGCGGAACGGAAATTGAATGTCCTCGTGGCTTTTCCAAAACTGCGTGGATTGAGGATTAATGAGGATACCGTGCTCGACCGCGCCGAGCTTTTCCTTGAACTCGGGTACGTAACGACGTGCTTCCTCGTCGTAGAACCCGGGCGCCGGCATCGCCTCGGTCGAAACCTGCTGGCCGTTGATGAAAAGCTGCTGGCTGCGGAAGACGACCTCGTCGCCGGGGACGCCGACGACCCGCTTGATGTAGTCGGTGCTCGGGTCCTTCGGGTAGCGAAAGACCATCACGTCGCCGCGCTCGGGGTCGTGGTTGGCGATGATCTTCTTGTTGATCACCGGCAGGCGAACGCCGTAGTGGAATTTGTTGACCAGGATCAGGTCGCCGACCAGGAGGGTCGGCATCATCGAGCCGGACGGGATCTTGAACGGCTCGAACAGGAACGAGCGGAGCAGGAAGACGACCAGGATCACCGGGAAGAGCCCGGCCGTCCAGTCGAGCCACCACGGCTGCAGCATGAGCGCCTGGCGGGTCGCGGCGACGTTGTCGTCGACTCGCGTGATGCCTTGGCGGGCGAGCTGCTCCCGGCGCGCAGCATCCTGCTGCTCGAAGTTCGCGACCGCGGCGAGCCGGCGCGGCGCGAAATAGAAGCGTTCCGCGAGCCAGTAGGCGAACGTGATGACGGTGAGGACGAAGAGAAGGAGCGAAAAGTTGCCGGACCACCGGTTGAAGTACCAGCCGAGACCGAAGACGGCCAGGCAGGCGTAGAGCACACTGGTCAGCAAACCCATCAATCGTCCACCTGGAGAATGGCCAGGAACG
>DASYKC010000012.1:0-10295 GCA_035995885.1 Caldimonas sp.
CGTCGTCGCCGAGGGCGGCGTCTTCGCGGCGGCGCCGAAGCGCGATCTCGTCGCCGGCGAACGCCGGCCGGCGCTGCGCCACGACTACGGCCAGACGGCGTGGGTCGGCATCGCCACGTTCGTCAGCGCCGATGCGACCGGCACCGGCGGCGTCGCCTACGAGCGCTTCACGCGTCACGGGCCGGCCGCGCTGCTGCCGCTGAAGGACGGCCGTGCCGGCCTCGTCTGGTGCGTCGACAGCCGCGACGATCCGGTCAGGGACCTCGACGACGCCCAGCGCGTCGCCGTCCTCAACACGATCTTTCATCCGCGCACGCCGCGCCTCGCGTCGATCTCGCCGCTGAAGGCGTTCGCGCTCGGCCTCTCCGCCGAGCGGACGCTCACCGACGGCCGCACGGTGCGCATCGGCAACGCGGCGCAGACGCTGCATCCGGTCGCCGGCCAGGGCCTCAATCTCGGCATGCGCGATGCGTTCGAGCTGGTGCGATCGCTGGCCAGGGATCGCGACGTCGATGCCGTCCTGCGCCGGCTCGAATGGCAGCGCGCTCCCGACCGCTGGGCGATGATCGCCGCCACCGACTTTCTCGCACGCAGCTTCACGTGGGCCCTGCCCGGTGCGGCGACGGCGCGCAGCATCGGCCTCGCCGCGCTGCAGGCGCTCGCGCCGGTCAGGTCGGCGATCGCGCGGCAGATGATGTTCGGCTCGCGATGAGCGCCGCCGGCGCGAGCGAGCTCACCGACCTGCCGGCGCATGCGCTCGGCACGGCCATCCGCGCCGGCGACGTCTCGTGCCGCGAAGTGATGCAGGCGTACCTGGCGCGCATCGACGCGATCAATCCGCGCCACAACGCGATCGTCAGCCTGCGCGACGGCGACGTGCTGCTGCGCGAGGCCGAGCGCTGCGATCTCGAGCTCGTTCGTCGCGGCGCCGGCGACGCACCGCTGCCGTTCCTGTTCGGCGTGCCGCAGGCGATCAAGGACGTCGTGCCGACGGCCGGCCTGCGCACGACCTTCGGCTCGCCGCTGCTGCGCGATTTCATCCCTGCCGAGGACGCGCTGATGGTGCAGCGGATGAAGGCCGCCGGCTGCATCGTCATCGGCAAGACGAACACGCCCGAGTTCGGCCTTGGCTCGCACACCTTCAACGAGGTCTTCGGCGCGACGCGCAATGCCTACGACCCGACGAAATCGGCCGGCGGCAGCAGCGGCGGCGCCGCGGTCGCGCTGGCGCAGCGCCTGCTGCCCGTCGCCGACGGCAGCGACTCGATGGGGAGCCTGCGCAACCCGGCGGCCTGGAACAACGTCTTCGGCTTCCGGCCGAGCCAGGGCCGCGTTCCCGCGGTGCCGGCGCAGGACGTGTGGGTGACGCACTTCGGCACCGAAGGGCCGATGGCCAGGACCGTCCGCGACCTCGCCCTCCTCCTCGACGTCCAGGCCGGCCACGACGCGCGCGCGCCGCTCTCGCTCGCGCGCGAGGCGTCGTTCGCGGACCGCCTCGGCGATGCGTCCGCGCCGCCGCCGCGGCCGCGCGTCGGCTGGCTCGGCGACCTCGGCGGCCACCTCGCGATCGAGGCCGGCATCGTCGACGTCTGCGCGAGCGGCTTGAACCGGCTCGCGTCGATCGGCTGCGCGATCGAGCCGATGGCGCTCGGCTTCTCGCCGGCGCGCCTCTGGGACGCGTGGCTCACCTGGCGCTGGTGGCTCGTCCACGGCCGCATCGCGCCGTTCCTGAAGAAGGCCGGGAACCGCGCCCTCATCAAGGCCGAGGCCTTGTGGGAGCACGACCAGGGCGCGCAGCTCAGCGGCCCGCAGGTGATGGCGGCGAGCGTCGAGCGCAGCGCCTTCTACCAGCACGTCCTGACCCTCTTCGAGCGCGTCGACGTGCTCGCGTTGCCGACGACGCAGGTCTGGCCGTTCCCGGTCGGCGAGCGCTGGCCGAAGGAGATCGCCGGCCGCACCATGGACACCTACCACCGCTGGATGGAAGTCGTCGTCGTCGCGACCTTTGCCGGCCTGCCGTGCATCAGCGTGCCGGTCGGCTTCGGCGCGACGGGATTGCCGATGGGGATGCAGCTCATCGGCCGGCCGCGCGGCGACCTCGAAATCCTGCGTCTCGCCCAGGCCTACGAGGCGGCGGCCGGCGACGTGCTCGCGCTTCGCCCCGACCCGGCGCGGACCTGACCGCGGGCCGGCACGCGCGACGCCCGAGCGCGGCTCTCGTCAGGCCGCGCGCCCCGCCGCCGCCGCACGCGCCTGCAGATGGTCGACGAGGCGCCGGCTCGGCGGCGGCAGCGCCGCGAAGTCGCGAAAGCAGATCGCGAAGCTGCGCTCGGCCCAGGCATCGTCGATCGGGATCAGGACGATGTCGGCGCCGACCGCGCTGCGCCGGCCGACCTCGATCGGCACGACGCCGACGCCGAGGTTGGCGGCGACGACGCGCAGCGCCGCGTCGAAGGTCGAGACGATGACGCGGTAGGCGACCGTGCGGCCGGCGCGCGCCGCGGCGCGCTGCAGCATCGTGTGCACCGCCGTCGACGGCGGCAGGCCGACGTGCTCGAAGTCGAGCGTCTGCTCGAAGCGCAGCGACGGCCGGCCGACGAGCGCATGGCCGGCGTAGACCGCGAGCGCGAGGCGGTCCTTGCGGTAGGCGCGCTGCGCGAGGCCCTCGAAGTCGGCCTGGTCCCAGCAGACGCCGAGCGAGGCGTTGCCGTCGCGCACCGCGCGAACGAGGTCGCGCGAGACGCGCTCCTCGATGTCGACCTTGATGTTCTCGTTGTCGGGCTCGCGCATGAACGAGGCGATGTCGTCGAGCAGCGCCTCGGCGATCGCCGACGCGGTCGCGATCAGGCGAACGTGGCCCTCGAGGCCGGCCGTTCCGCTGAACGCCGCGGCGTCGGCGACGATTCGATCGACCGTGAAGACGGCGCTGCGCGCGTGCTCGAGCAGCGCCAGGCCGACCGGCGTCGCCTGCACGCCGCGCCGGCCGCGCACGAGCAGCTCGACGCCGAGATCGTCCTCGAGCTGGGCGATCCGCTTGCTGATCGCCGACGGCTCGATGTGCTCCTGTTCGGCGGCGCGCGCCATCGAGCGGCAGTCGCACACCGCGACGAAGAGGCGAAGCGTTTTCAGGTCGATGTCGCGCACGTCGCGATGATCGCCGCAGCGGTTCCACCGGGAAAC
This sequence comes from Caldimonas sp., assembly GCA_035995885.1. GTDB lineage: Bacteria > Pseudomonadota > Gammaproteobacteria > Burkholderiales > Burkholderiaceae_C > Schlegelella_A. The sequence continues at coordinate 3,181 of DASYKC010000012.1, forward strand.
CCGGGAATTCTCAAATACCGCCGGCGAGCCGCGGCGGAACGTCTAGAGTGGCGCCGGCGCCGACGCCTCGATCGGCCAACGATCGGAGACGCGCTCGATGCCGAGCTTTCCCGCCAGCCCCACCGGCCTGCCGCTCGACGGCATCCGTGTCGTCGAGTTCACGCACATGGTCATGGGGCCGACCTGCGGCATGATCCTCGCCGACCTCGGCGCCGAGGTGATCAAGGTCGAGCCGCCCGGCGGCGACAAGACGAGGAAGCTGCCGGGCCTCGGCATCGGCTTCTTCCGCTCGTTCAACCGCAACAAGAAGAGCGTCGTCCTCGACATCCACACCGCCGCGGGCCTGGCCGCGGCGAAGGAGCTGATCGGCGCGAGCGACGTCGTCCTCGAGAACTTCCGCCCCGGCCTGATGGCCTCGCTCGGCCTCGACCACGCCTCGCTCGAGGCCGAGTTCCCGCACCTGATCTCGGTCGCGCACAAGGGTTTCCTGCCCGGCCCGTACGAGCACCGCGTCGCCCTCGACGAGGTCGTGCAGATGATGGGCGGCCTGTCGTACATGACCGGCCCGGTCGGCCGGCCGCTGCGCGCCGGCACCTCGGTCAACGACATCATGGGCGGCATGTTCGGCGCGATCGGCGTGCTCGCGGCGCTGCGCGAGCGCGACCAGACCGGGCGCGGCCAGGAAGTGCAGAGCGCGCTGTTCGAGAACTGCGTCTTCCTCTCGGCGCAGAACATGCAGCAGCACCTGATGACGGGCGAGCCGGTGCCGCCGATGCCGTCGCGCGTCTCGTCGTGGAGCGTCTACGACGTCTTCACGCTGAAGGACGACGAGCAGCTCTTCATCGGCGCGGTCAGCGACCGCCAGTTCCTGATCCTGTGCCGCGTCCTCGAGGCGCCCGAGCTCGCCGCCGACCCGGCCCTCTCGAGCAACGAGAAGCGTGTCGCGCTGCGCCCCGAGCTCCTGAAGAAGCTCGCCGAGATCCTGCGCCACCACGACGTCGCCGAGCTCGTCCCCAAGCTCGAGGCCGCCGGCCTGCCGTACGCGCCGATCGTCAAGCCCGAGCAGCTCGTCCACGACCGCCACCTGCGCGAAAGCGGCGGCCTGGTGCCGATGCAGACCGAAGACGGCGGCACGACCGACGTCGTCCTCCTGCCGATCACGCTCGGCGGCCGCCGCCCGGGCGTGCGCCGGCCGCTGCCGCGCATCGGCGAACATACCGAAGAGATCCTCGCCTCGCTGCCGAGCCGCCGCGGCAAGGCATGAGCGAGCGCAGGAACAGCCGCCGCTGGAGACACCGTTGAAGACCGATTCGATCCGATCGCATCGCCGCGCCGTGCTCGTCCTCGCCGCCGGCGTCGCGTTCGCCGCGTCCTTCTCGGCGCACGCCGCCGACCGGCCGCCGCTGCGCGTGATCCTGCCCGTCAGCGCCGGCTCGGGCGTCGACACGATCGTCCGCGCCGCGGCACCGGCGCTGGGCAAGGAGCTCGGCGGCCAGGCGGTCGTGATCGAGAACCTGCCCGGCGCCGGCGGCATCACCGGCACCTCTGCGCTGGTCAAGGCGCAGCCCGACGGCAACACGATCGCCTTCGTCTCGAACAACCACGCCGTCAACCCGAGCGTCTACAAGAAGATGCCGTACGACAGCCTCGCCGACGTCACGCCGATCACGATGGTCGGGGCGACGCCGTTCGTCCTCGTCGTCAACCCGGCCAAGCTGCCGGCGAAGAACGCGAGCGAAATGGTCGCCCTGCTCAAGGCCAGGCCCGGCGCCTACAACTTCGCGTCGTCGGGCAACGGCACCATCATCCATCTCGCCGGCGAGATGTTCGTCGAGGCTGCCGGCGTCGACGCCCGGCACATCCCGTACAAGGGCGTCGGCCCGATGCTCGCCGACCTGATCGGCGGCCAGGTCGACTTCGGCGTCGTCGCCGTGCCGGCCGTCCAGGGGCACCTGAAGAACGGCACGCTGCGCGCGATCGGCATCACCGGCAAGGCGCGGGTGCCGTCGCTGCCCGACGTGCCGACGATCGCCGAACAGGGCTACCCCGACGTCGACGTCACCGGCTGGTTCGCCGTGCTCGGCCCGCCGAAGCTGCCCGGCGCCGAGGTCAGGCGCCTGCACGACGCCGTCGTCGCCGCCTTCGCCGATCCCGACGTTCGCGCGGCGATGGCCAGGCAGGAGAATCTCATCAGCCCGTCGACGCCGGAAGCGGCAGCGCAGATGCTGAAGAGCGAGCAGGAGCGCTATGCGCGGCTCGTCAAGAAGGCGAACATCGCGCTCGACTGAATCCGCCACCCTCATCCGACTCTCTTCATGGCCATTTACCGCATCGGCGCCAAGACACCGCAGGTCGCCGCCTCGGCTTACATCGCCGCCGAAGCGACGCTCGTCGGCATGATCACCGTCGGCGAGCGCGCCAGCGTCTGGCCCGGCGCGGCGGCGCGCGGCGACAACGAGCCGATCGTCATCGGCGACGACAGCAACGTGCAGGAAGGCGCCGTCCTGCACGCTGACCCGGGATTCCCGCTGACGATCGGCACGCGCGTCACCGTCGGCCACCAGGCGATGCTGCACGGCTGCACGATCGGCGACGGCTCGCTGGTCGGCATCCAGGCGGTGGTGATGAACGGCGCGGTCATCGGCCGGCATTGCCTGGTCGGCGCCGGGGCGATCGTCACCGAGGGCAAGTCGTTCCCCGACCGATCGCTCATCCTCGGCGTGCCGGCCAAGGTCGTGCGCGCGCTCGGCGACGAGGAAGTCGCCGGGCTCGAGCGCGCCGCCGCGAGCTACGTCGAGCGCGGGGCGCACTTTCGCAGCGAGCTCGAGCGCATCGGCTGACCGCAGGCGAATTCGTTTCAGGGAGCAGCGCATGGCAGATCTGTTCGAGAACCCGATGGGGTTGATGGGCTTCGAGTTCGTCGAGTTCGCATCGCCTCACGCCGGCACGCTCGAGCCGGTGTTCGAGAAGCTCGGCTTCACGCTGGTCGCGAAGCACCGCTCGAAGGACGTCGTCCTGTATCGCCAGGGCGACATCAACTTCGTCGTCAACCGCGAGGCCAAGAGCTACGCCGGCTACTTCGCCGCCGAGCACGGGCCGTCGGCGTGCGGCCTCGCCTTTCGGGTCCGCGATTCGCACCAGGCGTACTCGCGCGCGCTCGAGCGCGGCGCGCAGCCGCTCGAGATGCCGACCGGGCCGATGGAGCTGCGCCTGCCGGCCATCAAGGGCATCGGCGGCGCGCCGCTCTACCTGATCGACCGCTTCGAGGACGGCAAGTCGATCTACGACATCGACTTCGAGTTCCTGCCCGGGGTCGAGCGCCGGCCGGTCGGCCACGGATTGAAGACGCTCGACCACCTGACGCACAACGTCTACCGCGGCCGGATGGCGTTCTGGGCGAGCTTCTACGAGCGGCTCTTCAACTTCCGCGAGATCCGCTACTTCGACATCCAGGGCGAGTACACCGGCCTCACCTCGAAGGCGATGACCGCGCCCGACGGCAAGATCCGCATCCCGCTCAACGAGGAATCGAAGAAGGGCTCGGGCCAGATCGAGGAGTTCCTGATGAAGTTCAACGGCGAGGGAATCCAGCACGTCGCCCTCCTCACCGACGACCTGCTGGCGACGATCGACAAGCTGGCGCTTGCCGGCGTGCCGCTGCTGGCGGCGCCGAACGACGTCTACTACGAGATGCTCGAGCAGCGCCTGCCCGGCCACGGCGAGAACGTCGCCGACCTGAAGACGCGCGGCATCCTCGTCGACGGCAGCACCGAGGGCGGCAAGCCGCGCCTCTTGCTGCAGATCTTCTCCGAGACCGTGCTCGGTCCGGTCTTCTTCGAGTTCATCCAGAGGAAGGGCGACGAGGGCTTCGGCGAGGGCAACTTCAAGGCCCTCTTCGAGTCGATCGAGCGCGACCAGGTCCGGCGCGGCGTGCTCGAGACGTCATGAGCCGCCGGGCCGTTGCCAAGGCGAACAGCGCAGCGCGCAGCGCGGGGGTCTTCGGATGAGCGGCGAGCCGCTGCGCTATCAGTCGGGCTTCGGCAACGAGTTCGCGACCGAGGCGCTGCCCGGCGCGTTGCCGGTCGGCCGCAACTCGCCGCAGCGCGCGCCATACGGCCTCTACGCCGAGCAGCTGAGCGGCACCGCGTTCACCGCGCCGCGCGCCGACAACCGGCGCTCGTGGCTCTATCGCATCCGCCCGGCGGCGATGCACCGGCCGTTCGTTCGCATCGGCGACGGCCGCATCGTCGGCCGCTTTGACGAGGTCGAGGCGACGCCGAACCAGCTGCGCTGGAACCCGATGCCGATGCCGAGCGCGCCGACCGATTTCGTCGACGGCCTCGTGACGATGGCGGGCAACGGCGGTCCCGAAGCGCAGACCGGCGCCGCGGCGCACCTGTACGCGGCGAACCGATCGATGACGAAGCGCGCGTTCTACAACGCCGATGCCGAGATGCTGATCGTTCCGCAGCTCGGCCGGCAGCGCTTCGTCACCGAGCTCGGCACGATCGACGCCTGCCCGCAGGAGATCGTCGTCATCCCGCGCGGCGTGCGCTTCCGCGTCGAGCTGCTCGACGGCGAAGGCCGCGCATCGGCCGCCGCCGGCGAGGCGCGCGGCTATCTCTGCGAGAACTTCGGCGCCAACCTGCGCCTCCCCGACCTCGGTCCGATCGGCGCCAACGGCCTCGCCCATCCGCGCGACTTCCTGACGCCGGTCGCCGCCTATGAAGACATCGACGGCGATCACGAGCTCGTCGCCAAGTTCCAAGGCCATCTCTGGTCGGCGCCGATGGACCACTCGCCGCTCGACGTCGTCGCCTGGCACGGCAACTACGCGCCGTACAAGTACGACCTGCGCCGCTTCAATGCGATCGGCTCGATCAGCCACGACCATCCCGATCCGTCGATCTTCCTGGTCCTGCACAGCGCGTCCGACACGGCCGGGGTGAGCAACCTCGACTTCGTCGTCTTCGCGCCGCGCACGCTGGTGATGACCGACACGTTCCGGCCGCCCTGGTTCCACCGCAACATCGCCAGCGAGTTCATGGGCCTGGTGCACGGCGCCTACGACGCCAAGGCCGAAGGCTTCGTTCCGGGCGGCGCCAGCCTGCACAACAGCATGAGCGGGCACGGCCCCGACGCGCAGACCTTCGAGAAGGCGAGCCGGGCCGACACGTCGAAGCCCGACGTCATCGCCGACACGATGGCGTTCATGTTCGAATCGCGCGCGGTCTGGCGGCCGACGCGCCAGGCGCTCGACTCGGCCGAGCTGCAGGACGACTACTTCCGCTGCTGGCAGGACCTGCAGAAGCACTTCGATCCGCGCCGCCCGTGAGGGCGTGCGCGGGCGCGATCAGCCGAGGCCGAAGAACTCGCGCAGCGCGGCGCGGTACTGCTCGGCACCGCGCCAGCTCGTCGTCGTGTGCGTGCCGCCTTCGATGAGCAGGAAGCGCTTGGTCGCGGTCGCGCGTTCGTAGAGCAGGCGGCCGAAGCGCGACGGCACGAGCGAATCGTCGCTGCCGTGGACGACGAGGAGCGGCGCCTTGATGCGCGGTACCGTCGCGAGCGAATCGAAGCGCTCGGTGATGAGCATCGAGATCGGCAGCCAGCCGTACTTGAAGGTGCCGAACATGTCGCGGATCGAGGTGAACGTGCCTTCGACGATGACGCCCTTCGGCGCCACCGATTCCGGCTCGTCGGCGAGGCGCGCCGCCAGCTGCACCGCGATCGCGCCGCCGAGCGAGTGGCCGAAGACGTAGCGCGCCGCCTCGGGATGGCGCTCGCCGAGCCAGCGCCACGCGGCCGCCGCGTCCTCGACGACGCCGGTCTCCGACGGCAGCTCGTCGGTGCTGGCACCGAAGCCGCGGTAGTCGATGGCGAGCACCGAGAAGCCGAGCTCGCGCATCTGCTCGATGCGAAAGACGCTGCGGCCGAGGTACTGGCGCGCGCCGTGCAGGAAGAGCATGAGCGGCGCCTTCGGCTCGGCGTTGGCGGCGTAGAGCGCGTGCAGGCGGATCGGCCGGCCGGTCGCCGGCGAGACATGATCGATCCAGACGCTTTCCATGTCCTCGGCGCGGGCGACGGCGGCGAGCTCGTCGGCCGACGCCGACGGCACCGGCGTCGCCTGGAAGATCCACCGGCGCTGCTGCGTGCCGAGGCCGACCCAGCCGGCCGAGAGGCCGCCGGCGGCGACGAGCAGCGCCGCCGCCAGGCCGATGCGCCGGCCGGGCAGCAGGCGCAGGCGCGCGTCGGGTCGGAGTTCGTTCATCGCTCGAAGCTCAACGTCGATGTCCCTTCATGCGCGGACCATGTCACTCTTCTTTACCACTCGGGGTGCTGTCCGGCACGTCCGCAAGGCGTTGTCGGTCAGCCGCAAGGGGGTCGGCAGCGTTCAATCAGGCACTGCAACCCGCATTGCTACCTAGCAAACGACGCGCCATGAACCACACACTTCGCCCCCTCCTCGGCATCGCCGCGCTGGCGTTCGCCGCCCATGCCTCGGCGCAGATCACGTTCTACGAAGGCGAGGGATTCCGCGGCCGCACCTTCGCCGTCAACGGTGAAGTCAGGAACTTCGACCGCAGCGGCTTCAACGATCGCGCCTCGTCGGTCGTCGTCGATCGCGGCCGATGGGAAGTCTGCGAGGACGCGCGCTTCCAGGGCCGCTGCGTCGTCCTGCGCCGCGGCAGCTACGACTCGCTGACGAACATGGGCCTCGGGAACCGAATCTCCTCGGTGCGGCCGGTCGACCGGAACAGGCAGTACGAGAACGAGCCGCAACCGGTACTCGACACGCCGTATGAATACCGCCGCCGCCCCAGCGAGAGGCTGAGCGAGGCGCCGGTGACGTCGGTCCGGGCCGTCGTCGGCCCGCCGGAGCAGCGCTGCTGGACCGAGCGCCAGCAGGTGTCGGCGGAGCCCGAGCGGCGCGACTACAACGTGCCCGGCGCCGTCATCGGCGGCGTCCTCGGCGGCATCCTCGGGCATCAGATCGGCGGCGGCTCCGGCAAGAAGATCGCGACGGTCGGCGGAGCAGTCGGCGGCGCGGCCATCGGCGCGCACGTCAACAGCTCGACTTCGTCGTCGCAATACAGCACCCGCGACGTGCGCCGCTG
>DASYKC010000013.1:0-33330 GCA_035995885.1 Caldimonas sp.
TTCGGCGCTGAAATCGAGCAGGTCGCCGTGAATGGCGATTCGCGCCGCGGCGTCGGCACGCGGCGGCGGGGAGGTCGCGGCAAGGCGGGGTGGCATGCGAATCGCGTGTATACCATCGCCTCACCATGACGAGCCGCCCGATCCGCTTCTTCCACCGCGGCGCCGTCGTCGAGGTCGACGGCGCCGCGCCGACGCGCACCCTCCTCGACTGGCTGCGCGAGGACGCGCGCTGCACCGGCACCAAGGAAGGCTGCAACGAAGGCGACTGCGGCGCCTGCACGGTCGTCATCGCCGAGCTCGCGCCGGCCGGCGCGGCGAGCGACGACGTCGTCGCCGGGCTGCGCCTGCGCAGCGCCAACGCCTGCATCCAGTTCCTGCCGACGCTCGACGGCAAGGCGCTCTTCACGGTCGAGGACCTGCAGGGCGCCGACGGCGCGCTCCATCCGGTGCAGATGGCGATGGTCGCCTGCCACGGCTCGCAGTGCGGCTTCTGCACGCCCGGCTTCGTGATGTCGCTCTGGGCGACCTACCAGCACCACGGCGCGCGCGGCACGCGGCCATCGCGCCAGCAGATCGCCGACGAGCTGTCCGGGAACCTCTGCCGCTGCACCGGCTATCGGCCGATCGTCGACGCCGGCGAGCGCATGTTCGACTTGCCCGCGGCGCCGCTCGATGCAGCGCCGGTCGTCGCCGCGCTGACGTCGCTGCGCGAAGCGGCGCCGTTGCGCAGCGTCGGCGCGGGGGGTGGCGAGCTCAGCGCGCCGCGCACGCTCGACGATTTCGCCGCAGCGCTGCTCGCCCATCCCGATGCCCGCATCCTCGCCGGCTCGACCGACATCGGCCTGTGGGTCAACAAGATGTTCCGTGACTTGCCGCGGCTGGTCTACATCGGCGCGGTCGACGAGCTCAAGCGCGTCGAAGAGCGCGACGGCGCTCTCTCGATCGGCGCCGCCGCGTCGCTCGAAGACGCGTGGCGCGCGCTCGTGGCGCGCTGGCCGACGCTCGCCGACATCTGGCTGCGCTTCGCCGGCGTGCCGCTGCGCCACACCGGAACGATGGGCGGCAACGTCGCCAACGGCTCGCCGATCGGCGACTCGGCGCCGGTGCTGATGGCGCTCGATGCGTCGCTCGTCCTGCGCCGCGGCGGCGCGACCCGGCGCGTCCGCCTCGCCGACTTCTACACCGGCTACATGAAGAACCTGCTCCAGCCGGGCGAGTTCGTCCAGGCGATCGAGGCGCCGCTCGCGTCGCGGGCGACGGTGCGCGCCTACAAGATCTCGAAGCGCTTCGATTGCGACATCTCCGCGGTCTGCGCCGGGCTGGCGATCGAGCTCGACGGCGCCGGCGTCGTCGTCGCCGCACGCCTCGCCTTCGGCGGCATGGCGGCGACGGTCGCTCGCGCGTCGCGCGTCGAGGCGGCGGTCGTGGGTCAGGTGTGGGGCGACGCCGCGGTCAGCGCCGCGCAGGCTGCGCTCGCGGGCGACTTCGTCCCGCTCACCGACATGCGCGCGAGCGCGGCGTACCGCATGCAGGTCGCGCAAAACCTGCTCAAGCGCTTCTGGCTCGAGACGCGGCGCGAGGCGCCGCTGGCGGCGAGCGAATCGAGCGTCTGGAGCACGCTCGCGCACGCACTCCCCGCGCCGCGCGTCGAGGCGACGCCATGAACCGATCGCTCGATCCCAAGTGGCTGCGGCCGGACGGCGCTCCGGACGAGACGGCAGCGCATGCCGGCGCCGCCGCCGGCGTCGGCGCATCGCTGCCGCACGAGTCGGCGCACCTGCACGTCGCCGGCGCCGCGCCCTACATCGACGACTTGCCCGAGCTCGCCGGCACGCTGCACGCGGCGCTCGGCCTCGCGCCGGTCGCGCACGGCCGCCTCGTCGCGGTCGATCGCGATCGCATCGCCGCGCTGCCCGGCGTCGTCGCCGTCCTCGTCGCCGCCGACATCCCCGGGCCCAACGACTGCGGCCCCGTCGTCCACGACGATCCGATCCTCGCCGACGGCCTCGTCCACTACCTCGGCCAGCCGGTGTTCGCGGTGATCGCCGAGACGCGCGACCTCGCCCGGCGCGCCGCGGCGCAGGCGAAGGCGGCGCTGACGATCGAGCCGCTCGCGCCGATCCTGACGCCGGTCGAGGCGCATGCCGCAAAGAGCTACGTCCTGCCGCCGATGCACCTCGCGCGCGGCAACGCCCGCGCCGCGATCGCCGCCGCGCCGCATCGCCTCGCCGACACGCTCGAGGTCGGCGGCCAGGAGCAGTTCTATCTCGAGGGCCAGATCTCGTACGCGGTGCCGCGCGAGGACCGCGGCATGCTCGTCCACTGCTCGACCCAGCACCCGAGCGAGATGCAGCACCTGGTCGCGAAGTGCCTCGGCCTGCAGTCGCACCACGTCCAGGTCGAGTGCCGGAGGATGGGCGGCGGCTTCGGCGGCAAGGAGTCGCAGTCGGCGCTCTTCGCGTGCGTCGCCGCAATCGCGGCGCGAAAGCTCGGCCGGCCGGTCAAGCTGCGCCTCGACCGCGACGACGACTTCCTGATCACCGGCCGGCGCCACTGCTTCCACTACGACTACGAGGTCGGCTACGACGACGACGGCCGCATCCTCGGTGCCGAGCTGACGATGGTCTCGCGCGCCGGTTTCTCGGCCGACCTGTCGGGGCCGGTGATGACGCGCGCGATCTGCCACTTCGACAACGCCTACTGGCTGCCCGACGTCGCCATCCACGGCTACTCGGGGCGCACCAACACCCAGAGCAACACCGCCTTCCGCGGCTTCGGCGGACCGCAGGGCGCGATCGCGGTCGAGAACATCGTCGACTCGATCGCACGAAAGCTCGGCAAGGACCCGCTCGACGTCCGGCGCGTCAATTTCTACGGGCCGAGCCCGCGCGCCGGCGCGCCCGGCGAGCGCAACGTCACCCCGTACGGCCAGGTCGTCGACGACAACATCGTCGTCGAGCTCGTCGCCGAGCTCGAGGCGTCGTCGCGCTATCGCGAGCGACGGCGCGAGATCGCCGCGTACAACGCGACGAGTGAGGTGCTGAAGCGCGGCCTCGCGCTCACACCGGTGAAGTTCGGCATCTCGTTCAACCTCGTCCACCTCAACCAGGCCGGCGCGCTGGTCCACGTCTACGGCGACGGCTCGGTGCTCGTCAACCACGGCGGTACCGAGATGGGCCAGGGCCTCAACACCAAGGTCGCGCAGGTCGTCGCGCACGAGCTCGGCCTCGACGTCGGCGCCGTGCGCGTCACCGCGACCGACACGCAGAAGATCGCCAACACCTCGGCGACGGCGGCGTCGACCGGCAGCGACCTGAACGGCAAGGCGGCGCAGGACGCGGCAAGGCAGATCAAGGCGCGCCTCGTCGCCTTCGCGGCGGACCGATGCGGCGTCGACGCGGGCGAAGTGCGCTTCGCCGACGGCGCCGTCGCGATCGGCGCGAAGAAGACGCTGTCGTTCCGCGAGCTCGTCGTCGAGGCCTACATGGCGCGCGTCCAGCTCTGGTCGGACGGCTTCTATGCGACGCCGGGCCTGTCGTGGGACCGCGAGATGATGCAGGGCCGGCCGTTCTACTACTTCGCCTACGGCGCGGCGGTGAGCGAGGTCGTCGTCGACACGCTCACCGGCGAGTGGAAGCTGCTCGCCGCGCACGTCCTGCACGACGCCGGCCGCTCGCTCAACCCGGCCATCGACGTCGGCCAGGTCGAGGGCGCCTTCATCCAGGGCATGGGCTGGCTGACGATGGAAGAGCTCGTCTGGCACCCGAACGACGGCACGGCGCGCGCCGGCCTGCTCCTCACGCACGCGCCGAGCACCTACAAGATCCCGACCGCCAACGACTGCCCGCCGGTATTCGACGTTCGCCTCTGGAAGGACGGCGTCGGCGACGACAACGTCGCCGAGACGATCCATCGCAGCAAGGCGACCGGCGAGCCGCCGCTGCTGCTGCCGTTCTCGGTCTTCTTCGCGATCCGCGATGCGGTCTCGGCCGCAGGCGAGCATCGGATCGATCCGCCGCTCTCGGCGCCGGCGACGAGCGAAGCGATCCTGCGCGCGATCACCGCCGTGTCCCGTCATCCCGAGCGCAGCGAAGGATCTCCGCGAGCACAGCCATGACCGGGTCCTTCGCCTCGCTCAGGACGACGGCGGACGAATGGCGCGCCGCCGCCAGGTCCGCGATCGTCGTCGAGGTCGTGTCGACGCGCGGCTCGGCCCCGCGCGAGGCCGGCACGCGCATGCTCGTCGGCCGCGACGAGTGCGCCGGAACCATCGGCGGCGGCCACCTCGAGCTGAAGGCGATCGCGGCGGCGCGGGCGATGCTCGCCGGCGCCATCGCGCAGCGCAGCGAGCAGTCGTTCGCGCTCGGCCCGTCGCTCGGCCAGTGCTGCGGCGGCGCCGTGACCCTCGCCTTCGCGCCGCTCGACGCCGACGCGCTCGCGCGCTGGCCGGCGCGCGTGCCGCACTTCCGCCTGCAGCTGCACGGCGCCGGCCACGTCGGCCGCGCCATCGCGACGCTGCTCGCCACGCTCGACGTCGAGGTCGACTGGTTCGACGAGCGCGACGACGGCTTCGCCGACGCGACGACGCTCGGCTCGCCGTGGCCGGCGCACATCCGCCGCATTGCCGCCGACACGGTCGAGCGCGAGGTCGCGAACGCGCCCGCCGGCGCGTGTTTCCTCGTCCTCACCCACGAGCATGCGCTCGACCTGCGCATCACCGAGGCGATCCTGCGCCGCGGCGACTTCGCCTTCTGCGGCCTGATCGGCTCGAAGACGAAGCGCGCGACCTTCGCGCGCCGGCTCGCCGAGCGCGGTGTCGCCGCGGCGGCGATCGCGCGCATGACGTGCCCGATCGGCGCCATCGGCATCGCCGGCCGCGCCCCGGAAGTCATCGCCGTGGCGGCAGTCGCCGAGCTCCTGCGCGTCGCGAGCGCGGCGCCGGCCCTGCTGCCGGACCTCGCCTCGCGCTCCTTTGCGCGCTGAGCGCGCGTTTCCGCTCGACGGCGCGACCCGCGCGCCGGTTCAGAAGCTGCCGACGCCGCCGTCGACGAACAGATCGACGCCGGTGATGTACGACGCCGCGTCAGAGGCGAGGAAGAGCACGGCAGCGGTGACCTCGTCGGTCGTGCCGAAGCGCTTCATCGGATTGCGCCCGAGCAGGGTCGCCTTGATGGCGGCGGCCTGCTGTGCGTTCGCCGTGCGCTCGAAGATCGGCGTCTCGATCGGCCCGGGGCTGACGACGTTGACGCGGATGCCGCGCTCGACCAGCTCGGCCGCGATCGTCCGGCCGAACGAGCGCACCGCCGCCTTGCTCGCGCCGTAGACCGAGCCGACGGGGTTGCCCTTGCTGGCAGCGACCGATGCGTTGAGGACGATCGCGCCGCCCGGCTGCATCAGCGCGACCGATTTCTGCACCGTGAAGTAGACACCCTTGACGTTGACGTCGAAGGTCGCGTCCCACATCACTTCGCTGGTCGCCGCGAGCGGACCGAAGGTGGCGACGCCGGCGTTGGCGAACAGGACGTCGAGGCGGCCGCCGCCGAACTCGCGCGTCGCCGCGATCATGCGATCGAGATCGTCGAGGCGCGAGGTGTCGGCGACGACGCCGTGTGCCGACGGGCCGAGGTCGGCGGCGCTGCGCGCGACCGTCTCGGCGTTGCGGCCGACGACGACGACGCGTGCGCCTTCGGTGACGAGCGCCTTCGCGACCGCCAGGCCGATGCCGCTGTTGCCGCCGGTGACGAGCGCCACCTTGCCGTCGAAACGCCGCTCGCTCATGTCCGCCGCTCGCTCATGTCGCGCCCTCGCTGTGTGCCGGGATTGTGCGGCGTGCTGGCGCAGCGGCGCGGCGAAGCGGAAAATGGCGCAGCCTCGGGCGAACACGATGACACTGCCGCCGCACACCGCTTCGCAGCTCGAGCGCATCCGCGCCCAGGTCGTCGCCGGCCGCCTCGACTGGCAGGACAGCGCCGAGCCGGCCGCGCACATCCCGGTCGGGAATTACTTCAAGGCCGACGTGCGCGAGCGCGAGATCGAGCGGCTGTTCCGCGCGCTGCCGCTGATCGTCGGCCACGCCGGCGAGCTGCCGCCCGGCCACGTCCTCGCCCACGACGAGTACGGCGTGCCGATGCTGCTCGCGCGCGATGCCGACGGCCGCTTTCGCGCCTTCCTGAACGTCTGCCGCCATCGCGGCATGCGCCTCGTCGACATCGGCGCGAAGGCGCTGGCGAAAGCGAGCATCGTGTGCCCGTACCACGGCTGGACCTATCGGCTCGAAGGTGCGCTGCGCCATCGCCTGCACGCCGACGCGTTCGATGCCTGCGATGCCAGCAGCGAGAGCCTGGTCTCGCTGCCGGCCGAAGAGCGCCACGGCCTGCTCTGGGTCGTGCCCTCGCCCGACGCGACGATCGACGTCGCCGCCTTTCTCGGCGGCCTCGACGCCGAGCTGCCGTTCTACGGCATCGCCGGCCTGCGCCCGTTCCGCACCGTGCAGGCCGAGTACCCGGCGAACTGGAAGCTGATCGTCGACGCCTTTCTCGAGGCATATCACATCCGCGTCCTGCACAAGGGCACGATCTATCCGTTCTTCGCCGATGGCCTCACCGGCACCGAGCGCTTCGGCCCGCACATCCAGTCGCTGGTCGCGCGCCGTGCCGCCGAAGCCTGGGCGCGCGACGCGAGCGCGGCGGCGCCCGCCGACATGGCCGCGCTCTGCGAACTGACGACGCCGAGCCACGTGATCTTTCCGAACACGATCACGATCTTCCATCCCGACTATTTGAGCCTGGTCACGCTCTATCCGGCCGGCCCCGAGACGCTGTCCTGGACGCACCGGATGCTGATCCCCGCCGATCGCGCCGCGCCCGACTGGACGCCGCATTGGGAAAAGACCTTCCGCCTGATCGAGGAAGGCGTGTTCCAGAAGGAAGACATCGCCTGCGCGATCGGCATCCAGCGCGGCCTGAAAAGCGGCGCCAACGATCACCTCACCCCCGGCCGCGCCGAGCAGGCGGTGGGCTGGTTCCACGACGACGTCGCGCGCCACCTGTCGCTCAGTCGGGCTTGACCTTCGCGCGCGCGAGCACGGGCTTCCAGCGCTCGCGCTCGGCGGCGATGAAGGCGGCGAACTCGGCGGGCGTGCTGCCGACCGCGATCGCGGCGTCGGTCTGCAGGCGCTCGAGCGCGGCCGGCTCGCGCACCGCGCGCACTGCCGCGGCGGCGAGCTTGTCGGCGTTCGCCGCGGCCAGGTTCGCCGGCGCGAGCAGGCCGTACCACTGCGTCATCTCGAACTTCGGCCAGCCCTGCTCGGCGACGGTCGGCACGTCGGGCAGCTGGGCGATCCGCTGCGCCGATCCGGTGGCGATGCAGCGCAGCTTGCCGGCCTTGATGAACTGCAGGATCGCCGGCGCGCCGACCGACGCCGCCTGCAGCCGGCCGGCGAGCAGGTCAGTGAGCTGCGGCCCGGTGCCGCGGTACGGCACGTGGACGACGAAGGTGCCGGTCGCCATCTTCAGGTACTCGAAGGCGAGGTGGCCGGCGCTGCCGTTGCCGGCCGAGCCGTAGTTGAGCTGGCCCGGCTTCGCCCTGGCGAGGGCGACGAATTCCTTCAGGTCCTTCGCCGGCACGTCGGGATGGACGACATAGAGGCTCGGCACCTTGGCGAGCAGCGAGATCGCCTTGAAGTCCTTGATCGGGTCGTAGGGGAGCTTGTCGAAGATGAACGGGTTGACCGCGAGCGTGCCGATGTGGCCGAGGACGACGGTGTGCTGGTCGGAGGCAGCAGCGACCTCGGCCATCGCGACGTTGCCGGCGCCGCCCGGCTTGTTGTCGACGTAGACGCTCTGGCCGAGCAGCTTGCCGAGCTCGACCGCGGTCGAGCGCGCGACGATCTCCGAGCTGCCGCCCGGCGCGAACGGAACGACGAAGCGGATCGGCTTGGTCGGCCAGGCGTCGGCAGCGCGCGCGATCGTCGCCAGGCCGTGGGACAGCGCGGTCGCGACGGCGAGGCGCAGCGCGGCGCGACGGTCGGGGCGCTCCCCGGTCATCGCCTGGCGATCGCTTCGGCGATGTCCTGGTGATTGGCCTGGCGCGCGATCTCGGCCGCCGTCAGCCCGCGGTCGTCGCGCAGCTCGCGCTGCGCGCCGCGCTCGAGCAGCAGCCGCACCGCGTCGGCCTGGCCTTGGCCGGCGGCCCACATGAGGGCGGTCAGGCGGTGCTCGTAGGCGGCGTTGACGTCGATGCCCGAAGCGAGCAGCGCGTCGATCGCGCCGGCGCCGCCCTGCCCCGCCGCGTAGACCATCGCCGGCTTGTTCATGCGATCGCGCACGTCGGTCTTCGCGCCGGCCGCGAGCAGGCGCTTGACGACCGGCGCGGCGGCGGCGTAGCTCGCCGCCATCAGCGGCGTCACGCCCTCGATCGATGCCTGATCGACGTCGGCGCCGCCCTTGAGCATCGCCTCGACGATCGCGAGGTTGCCCTTCTCGGCGGCGAGCAGCAGCGCCGTCTTGCCGAGGCGGTTGCGCGAGCTCGGCGACGCGCCCGCGGCGAGGACGCGCTCGACCTGGGCCAGGTCGCCCTGGCGCGCGCCGACCAGCAGTTGCGCATTGAGGGTGGGGTTGGTCGGCGCCTGCGCGGCCGCGCCGAGCGGCACTGTCAGCGCGAGCGCGATCAGAGCGGCGTGCGCTGCGCGAGCGCGGCGAACCGGGTGTCGAACGGTGATCGTCATCGTCTCGGGGACCTCATCTTCGGTGCTGCGACGCAGCGTTTAAACGGGTAGGCAGTGGGCCCGATTGTCGATACCCTTGCAATCGCGAAAAACGCGACCGGGCACTTCTCGCGTCGCGACAACACGAGGAGACAGATATGCGTCGAACCCCCCGCCTGCCGCGCCTCTGGGCAGCTTCTTCCGTCTTCGCGGCGCTCTGCGTCGCCGCAACGGCGTCGTTCGCCCAGCCCGAAGTATCGGGCGGCGCCAACGCGACCGGCGGCCCGGTGCCGAAGAGCATCTCGGTGCCGCAGGCCCGGCTCGACGGCGCCGACAAGGACAGCAGCAACTTCCTCCACTCGAACATGAACTATGCGCAGACCCGGTACTACCCGGCGGCGCAGATCAACACGACCAACGTCGCCAAGCTCCGGCCGGCGTTCTCGTTCCAGACCGAGGTGCTCGAGTCGATGGAGACGGCCCCGATCGTCGTCGACGGCATCATGTACATCACGACCTCGTACAACCACCTGTACGCGCTCGATGCCGCGACCGGCAAGGAGTTCTGGCACTACAAGCACAAGATGGGTGCGGTCACGACCTTCTGCTGCGGCCCGAACAACCGCGGCGTCGCCGTCATGGGCGACCGGCTCTACATGGGAACCCTCGACGCCAAGCTGCTCGCGTTCGACGCCAAGACCGGCAAGGTGCTCTGGGCGACGCAGATCGCCGACCCGGAGGCAGGCTACTCGGAGACGATGGCGCCGGTCGCCGTCAACGGCAAGGTGCTGATCGGCACCAACGGCGGCGAGTACGGCATCCGCGGCTTCGTCAAGGCGTACGACGCCAACGACGGCAAGCTGCTCTGGACCTTCGACACCATCCCCGAGACCGGCCACGAAGGCACCTGGGCGACCAAGGACGCGACCCAGCGCGACCTGCACCGCGACATCGCCGCCGAGAAGGCGCAGCTGGCCAAGAACGCGGGCTTCTTCAAGACGCTCGGCGGCGGCGTCTGGATGGCGCCGGCGGTCGACAAGGCGTCGAACACGATCTTCTTCGTCGTCGGCAACCCGAGCCCCGACCTGTACGGCGCCGAGCGGCCGGGCGACAACCTCTACACCGACTCGATCGTCGCCGTCGACCTCAACACCGGCGCCAAGAAGTGGCACTACCAGTACGTGCCGCACGACGTCTGGGACCTCGACGCGGTCTCGCCGGTGATCCTCACCGATGCGATGGGCAAGGACGGCAAGATGAGGAAGGTCGCCATCCACGGCGGCAAGACCGGCCACGTCTACGTCCACGACCGCGCCACCGGCGAGCTGATCCGCTTCAGCGAGGCAATGATCCCGCAGGAAAACATGTGGGTGCTGCCGACCAAGGACGGCGCGCGCATGCTGCCCGGCGCCAACGGCGGCGTCGAGTGGAGCCCGATGGCGGTCAACCCGAAGCTGCGCATGGTCTACGCGGCCAACCTGCACCAGCCGATGACGTACCACGTCGAGCAGGCCGCGTATCCCGGCGGCAAGCTCTGGCTCGGCGGCGCCTTCAAGGTGATCCCGACCGAGAAGCAGTGGGGGCGTCTGGCCGCCGTCAACCTCGACACCGGCAAGATGGCGTGGAAGTTCGACACCGAGCAGCCGCTGATCGGCGGCGTCCTCGCCACCGCCGGCGACCTGGTCTTCAACGGCGAAGGCAACGGCCTCTTCCGCGCCTTCGACGCCAGGAACGGCAAGAAGCTTTGGGAATACCAGGCGGGCGCCGGCGTCAACGCGCCGGCGGTCTCGTACATGGTCGGCGGCAAGCAGTACGTCGCGGTCGCGGCGGGCGGCAATACCCAGCTCGACTTCAAGCGCGGCAATACCGTACTGGTGTTCGCCTTGCCGTGATCGGGTAAAACAGGCGCGAAGTGAATCGAAGGGACCGACTCTGAGACTGTTCGCGGCGCGCCTGATCGCCCTCTTCGCCGTCCTGCCGACGGCAGCCTCCCTCTCCTTCGCGCAGGACGCCGTTCCGGCGAAGGCGAGCGTGTGCGCGGCCTGCCACGGCCCGGAAGGGAAGTCGACCGATCCGATGTACCCGATCCTGGCCGGCCAGACCGCGCGCTACATGGTCCTCGAGCTGCGCGACTTCCAGGCCGGCCGGCGCACCGATCCGCAGATGTCGCCGATGGCCAAGGACCTGACGGCCGACGAGATGCACGAGCTCTCCGACTACTTCGCCAAGCAGAAGCCGCCGCCGCAGACCTTCAAGGCCGACCCCGCGAAAGCCCAGCTCGGCCACGCCAAGGCCGACGAGACGCTCTGCACGATGTGCCACCTCGGCGGCTTCCTCGGCCAGAACGAGATCCCGCGTGTCGCCGGTCAGCACTACGCCTACATCGTCAAGCAGCTCAGCGACTTCAAGACGAGGAAGCGCACCAACGACGCGGGCAACATGACGAGCGTCGCGAGCACGCTGAGCGCGCAGGACATCGAGAACCTCGCGCACTACCTCGTCGGCCTCTGACGCGGCGGCAGCGGCGACGACGATGGCGACCCTGACCACAGCCGCGCCGGCGCCCGATCGCCGCGCGGCAGTGGCGGAGGAAGGGGCTGACGTCGCGGCATCGTCGGCGGCTGCACGCTACGGCCGCGTCGCCGCCTGGCTGCACTGGGCGATCGGCGCTTTCCTCCTCGCCGAGATCGCCTTCGGCCTGCTCCTCGACGAGATCGCGCCGCGCGGAACGCCGGCTCGCGCCGGCGTCATCAACCTGCACAAGTCGTTCGGCATCGTCCTCGGCCTCCTCGTCGTCGTCCGCATCGCCTGGCGCCTCGGCCATGCGCCGCCGCCGTGGCCGGCGACGATGTCGGCACGCCGGCAGCGCGCCGCGAACGCCGGCCACGTCGCCCTCTACGCGTGCATGGCGATTGCGCCGCTCGCCGGCTACCTCGGCTCCAACTTCAGCAAGCACGGCGTCCGCTTCTTCGGCGTGACGCTGGCGCCGTGGGGGCCCGACTCGCCGGCCGCATATTCGTGGCTCGTCGGCCTGCACGACGCCAGCACCTACCTGCTGCTCGCCCTCGTCGTCGGTCACGTCGCGATGGCGTTCAAGCATGCCCTCGTCGAACGCGACGGCATCTTCGCGCGCATCGCGCCCTGACCTTCGGACCGCGCTCGGCGCGACTTCCCCATGAGCCTGTCGCTGCAAGGCCTTCTCGTCGCCGCGGCGCTCGCCGCCGCGCCGCTCGCTGCCGGCGCGGCGCCCTTCGCCTACGTTCCGAACGAGGGATCCGGGACGCTCAGCGTCATCGACACCGCGACCGACCGGGTCGTCGCCGACGTCGCCGTCGGCCAGAAGCCGCGCGGCACCGTCGTCTCGGCCGACGGCCGCACCGCCTACGTCAGCGACCAGCCGAACAACGCGCTCGTCATCGTCGACCTGGCGGCGCGCAAGCGCACCGGGACGATCGCGGTCGGCATCTCGCCCGAAGGCGTCGGCATCTCGCCCGACGGCCGCTGGGTCGTCACCGCCGTCGAGGAGAACAACGAGATCGTCTTCGTCGACACGCGGACGCAGGCGAAGTCGTTCGTCGTCAAGGTGCGCGGCAAGAATCCCGAGCACGCGGTCTTCACGCCCGACGGCCGCTACGTCTTCGTGAGCGCCGAGGACGGCGAGGCGGTCGACGTCATCGAGGTCGCGAAACGCGCGCAGGTCGGCCAGGTGCCGGTCGGCGTGCGGCCGCGCGGCATCGTCTTCTCGGCCGACAGCAAGCGCGCCTACGTCGCAGCCGAAAGCTCGAACGAGGTCTACGTCATCGACGCGCAGGCGTTCACCGTGCTGGCGAAGATCAAGGCCGGGCTGCGCAGCAACGGCGTCGCCCTCCATCCCGACGGCAGGTGGCTCTACGTGTCGAACGGCGGCGACGCGACGGTGTCGGTGATCGACGTCGCCTCGAACGCGTCCGTCGCGACGGTGGCGGTCGGCCAGCGGCCCTGGAACATGGCGCTCACGCCCGACGGCGCCAAGCTCTACGTCGCCTGCGGCCGCTCGGGCAGCGTCTCGGTCATCGACACGCGCAGGAACGAGAAGGTCGCGGACATCGCCGTCGGCAAGCTGCCATGGGGCGTCGCCATCCGGTGATCGGGCGCCGCGCCGATCGCCTCGCCGCCTCCTCGCCCGCTGCGCGTCGCCCTCGCGGGCCTCGGGCGCGGTCGCGGTGCGGTGCGTCGACGTTGGTCCTCGGCTGCGCGCTGGTCGCCGCGCCGGCGTGCGCCGACGAGCCCGTCGCCACGACGCTGGCGCCGGTGAGCGTCGTCGGCATCACGCCGCTGCCCGGGCTCGACCTGCGGCGCGATCGCGTCCCGGCGCCGGTGCAGACGGCGACCGGCGCCGACATCGCGCGCAGCGGCGCGCTCTCGCTCGGCGAGTTCATGAACCGCCGCTTCGGCAGCGTCCACGTCAACGAGATCCAGGGCAACCCGTTCCAGCCCGACGTGAGCTTTCGCGGCTACACCGCGTCGCCGCTCCTCGGCACGCCGCAAGGGCTCTCGCTGTATGTCGACGGCATCCGCTTCAACCAGCCGTTCGGCGACATCGTCAGCTGGGACCTGCTGCCGATCGCGGCGATCGCCTCGATCGCGCTGATGCCCGGGTCGAATCCGCTGTTCGGGCTCAACACGCTCGGCGGCGCGCTGTCGGTGCAGACCAAGGACGGCGCGACGCATCCCGGAACGTCGGCGCAGCTCACTGCCGGCAGCCACGGCCGGACTCAGGCCGAGGTCGAGAGCGGCGGCAGCAATGAGCGCGGCCTGTCCTGGTACGGCGCCGGCAGCGTCTTTCGCGACAGCGGCTGGCGCGACGACTCGGCGTCGCGGTTCGGCCAGGTCTTCGCCAAGCTCGGCTGGCGCTCCGGCGCGACCCATCTCTCGCTCAGCGCCAGCGCCGCCTCGACCGCGCTGCACGGCAACGGCCTGCAGGATGGCCAGCTGCTGGCCGAGCGCTACGCGAGCGTCTACACGCGGCCCGACGAGACGCGCAACCGTTCCGGCCTCGTCAGCATCGCCGCGACGCACGATCGCGACGACGGCTGGACCGTGTCCGGGCAGACATACCTGCGCCAAATCGACACGCGCACCGTCAACGGCGACCTCAACGACGACTCGCTCGACCAGCCGCTCTACGCGCTGAGCGGCGCCGACCGCGCCGCCCTCGCCGGCGCGGGGATCACCGCGCCGGCGCTCGTCGATCCGACGACGACGCCGTTTCCCTTCCTGCGCTGCGTCGCCCAGGCGCTGCAGGCCGCGGCCACCGACCTCGCCTGCAACGGCGTCCTCCATCGCAGCCACAGCACGCAGTCGCAGGCCGGCGTGTCGGCCCAGGCGACGCGCAAGCTCGAGGCCGGGACGACGACGCACCAGGTCGTCGTCGGCGCGGCGTTCGACGCGAGCCGGACGCGCTTCGCGCAGACGGCCGAGCCGGGATTCATCCGCCCCGACCGCAGCGTCGAGACGGTGAGCGAGTTTCTCGGCGGCGGCAGCGGCGCTGCCGAGACGTCGGTCGGCCTCGCCTCGCGCACCGCCACGGGGAGCGTGTTCGGCGCCGACAGCATCGCGCTCGGACCCGACTGGCATCTGACCGCCGCGGCGCGCTGGGACCGGACGACGATCGCCAACCGCGACTCGCTGCGCAGCGCGCCCGACCCGGCGTCTCTCGACGGCGACCACGTGTTCGCGCGCCTCAATCCGGCGCTCGGCGTCAACTGGAACCCGAGCCGCGCCGTCCAGCTCTACGCCGGCTACAACGAGGGCAGCCGGACGCCGACGGCGATCGAGCTCGGCTGCGCCAACCCGGCGCAGCCGTGCCGGCTGCCGAACGCGCTCGCCGGCGACCCGCCGCTCAGGCAGGTCGTCACGCGCACGATCGAGGCGGGCTTCCGCGGCGAGCTCGCGCCGCAGGCGACATGGCGCGCGGGCGTCTTTCGCGCCGTCAATCGCGACGACCTGCTCTTCGTCAGCAGCGACGCCTCCGGCCAGGGCTACTTCCGCAACTTCGGCCGGACGCGGCGCCAGGGGATCGAGCTCGGCGCCGCCGGCAAGGCCGGCCCCTGGTCGGGCGAATTGGCGTGGACGCTGCTCGACGCGCGTTTCCTGAGCAGCGAGCGCGTCAACGGCGCCGGCAACAGCAGCAACGACGCAGGGCCCGGGCTCGCCGGCTCGATCGACATCGTGCCCGGCGACCGCCTGCCGCTCGTGCCGCGGCAGATCTTCAAGGCCTCGCTCGACTTCGCCGTCGCTGCGCGAACATCGCTCGCGCTCGACCTCGTCGCGACGTCGGGCGCGCCGGCGCGCGGCAACGAGAACGGCCGCCACGTCGCCGACGGCGTCTTCTACCTCGGCCCGGGCCGCTCGCCCGGCTATGCCGTCCTCAATCTCGGCGCGTCGGTGCAGCCGACGGCGGCGCTGACGATCTTCGCGCGCGTCGCCAACCTGCTCGACCGCCACTACGCCACCGCGGCCCAGCTCGGCCCGACCGGCTTCGACGCCAGCGGCCGCTTCGTCGCCCAGCCGCTGCCGCCGGACGCCCAGGGACGCTTGCCGCTGCGCAGCTCGACCTTCTATGCGGCCGGCGCGGCGCGCCTCTTCTCGCTCGGCGTCCGCTATGCCTTCGAGTGATTCGCGCCCCGCCGCGAGCGCCCTCGCCGCGGCGCGGCGCCGGGAGGCGCCGGCCGGGAACGTTATTCTCCCGGCCATGTACATGCGGTTCTTCGGCCTGAAGCAGCAGCCTTTCTCGCTCGCGCCGGACCCGCGCTACCTGTACATGAGCAAGCGCCACCGCGAGGCGCTGGCGCACCTGCTCTACGGCGTCGGCGGCGGCGGCGGCTTCGTCCTGCTCTCGGGCGAGATCGGCGCCGGCAAGACGACGGTCTGCCGCTGCTTCCTCGAACAGATCCCGAAGCGCTGCAACGTCGCCTACATCTTCAACCCGAAGCTCACGGTGATGGAGCTGCTGAAGACGGTTTGCGACGAGTTCCACATTCCGGAGCCGCCGGCCGACGCGCCGGCGCCCACCGTCAAGACCTACGTCGACGCGCTCAACGGCTTCCTGCTGGAGACGCACGCGGTCGGCCAGAACAACGTCCTCATCATCGACGAGGCGCAGATGCTCTCGGCCGACGTGCTCGAGCAGCTGCGCCTCCTCACCAACCTCGAGACCAGCGAGAGAAAGCTGCTGCAGATCGTCCTCATCGGCCAGCCCGAGCTGCGCACGATGCTCGAGCGGCCCGAGCTCGAGCAGCTCGCGCAACGCGTCATCGCGCGCTTTCACCTGAACGCGCTCTCGGCCAAGGAGACCGAGCACTACATCCGCCACCGCCTCTCGGTCGCCGGCATGACGCGGGCGATCCCGTTCGACCACAAGGCGCTGCAGCGGATCCACGAGCTCACGCGCGGCGTGCCGAGACGGATCAACCTGCTCTGCGATCGCGTCATGCTCGGCGCCTACGCGCACGGCCGACACAACATCGACATCCCGATGATCGAGAAGGCCGGCCGCGAGGTGTTCGGCCGCTCGACCTCGGCGGCGCCGGATCGCTCGCGCCTCGGCAGCCGCGCCGGCGTCGGCATCGTCGTCGCCACCGGCCTGGCTTTGGCGGCGCTGATCGGCTTGGCGATCTACGGGGGCTGGCGCCAGGCGGTGGCGCCGACGTCCGTGGCGGCGGCGGGGCCGGCCTCGACGCCGGCGACGAGCGCGTCGCGACCGTCGTCGTCGGCCGCTGCCGGAGCCGCGTCGCGGCCGACAAGCCCGGGCGCCAGCGCTGCCGGCGCGGTCGGCCCGGGCGCGGCCACCGTGGCGGCCGCGCCGTCGACGATCGCGGCGACGTCGCTCCTCGCGGCACCCGCGACGCGTGCGCCTCGCGCCGGCGCGACGGCTTCATCGCCGGCTTCCCCGGCACCTGTCGCCGCGACCCCGGCGCCGGTCGCGCCGCTCGACGCGGCGACGCTCCGCGCCCAGCTCAAGACCTTCGGCGTCGACGAGAAGTCGGCGTGGCGCGACCTGCTGCCGATGTGGGGAATCGATGCCGGCGACGGCGATCCGTGCGCGGCCGCGGCGCGGCGCCAGATCCGCTGCTCGAAATTCAGCGCGACGCTGCCGATGGTGCGCAGCCTGGCGCGCCCCGGCCTGGTCTGGCTGCGCGACGACACCGGCCGCAGCACGACGGCGGTCCTGGTCGCCCTCAACGACAAGACGGCGACGCTGCGTGCCGGCGACGAGACGCTGGCCGTTCAGGCGGGCGCGCTGGCCAAGGTCTGGCACGGCGAGTTCGCGACGGCGTGGCGGCTGCCGCCGGGCTACGTCACGGCGGTCGCCGAAGGCGCCTCGGGGCCGATCGTCGACCGGCTGGCGACGCAGATCGCCGGCTTCGCGGGCGAGCCGGCGCCGCCGCCGGGCCAGACGATGGACGCCGAGCTGCGCGCCAAGGTCGCCAAGTTCCAGGCGGCGCACGGACTGCCGTCGCTCGGCCGCGCCGGGCCGACGACCTTCATGCAGATCAATCGCGCGACCGGCGTCGACGAGCCGCGCCTCGCCGACGACGCCGCGCGCTGAGCCCGGGGACGAACCGCCATGTCGTACATCCTCGATGCCCTGCGCCGCGCCGAGGCCGAGCGCGAGCGCGGCGCGGTGCCGAGCCTGCAATCGCAACAGCATGCGATCGCCGACGACGACGCCCGGGCCGCGCGGCCGCGAACGCTCGTCGGGGCGATCGTCGCGCTCGCCGTCGCCCTGATCGGCGTGCTGGCCTGGAATTTCCTCGCCGGCCCCGCGGCGCCGACCCGTGCGCCGATCGAAGGATCGATCAGTCCGGTGCCTGCGCCGCTGCCGACGCTGCCGGTCGCGCCGGCGACGCTGCCGCCGGCCGTGACGACGGCGACGCCGACGAATGCGCCGGCGCCGCCGGTGACGACGATATTGCCCACGCTTCCATCCACGGCAGCGCCGGCGCCGCCCACTGCAACGGCGCCGACTGCCGCCATCGCGCCGCCGGCGACCCGAACCGCCACCGACCTGCGGCGCGCTGCGGGCAAGCCCGCCACTGCAGCGAGCGCTGCGGCCCCGACCGGCGCCCCAGGCGCGACCACGGCGACGACGGGCGAGAACCGCGTCTACATGCAGTCGGAGCTGCCCGAGGAGATCCGCCGCGATCTGCCGAAAGTCGTCGTCGGTGGCTCGAGCTACTCGGGCGACGCGGCGAGCCGGATGGTGATGATCAACGGCCAGGTCTTCCACGAAGGCGACCGCCTCGCGCCCGGCCTCGTGCTCGAGCGCATCCGGCTGAAGTCGGCGGTGCTGGCCTTCAAGGGCTGGCGCTACGAAGTCGTGTTCTAGCCGACGAACGGCGATAGCCGGCGCCGCCCGAACGCGGCCGTCGAAATTTCACGGCCGGCATCGATTCCTACGCGAAGACCTCGTCTTCGCCTGCGCGGTTTCATCCTTGCGCGCACAGGTCGATTCCTAGAATCGAGCCCACTCATCGCCGCACCTGCGCCCTTCATCCAACGCCGCTTCGAACATGACTCTTGCCGCTCGCTCCCTGAAGTTCGCCTCGCTCACCATCGCCGCCCTGCTGGT
Source organism: Caldimonas sp. (assembly GCA_035995885.1). Lineage (GTDB taxonomy): Bacteria > Pseudomonadota > Gammaproteobacteria > Burkholderiales > Burkholderiaceae_C > Schlegelella_A. The sequence continues at coordinate 18,318 of DASYKC010000013.1, forward strand.
CGCCTGTGGCGGCGGCGGAGGCGGCGGATCAGCCGGCGGCGGCGTGACGATCACCGACGCCGGAATGCTCAAGCTCGCCCTCACCGACGCGCCGTCGTGCGGCTACGACCACATCAACGTCACGGTGCAGAAGGTCCGCGTCCACCCGAGCAGCAGCGCGGTCGATGCTGATCCGGGCTGGTCGGAAGTGACGCTGAGCCCGGCGCAGCGGATCGACCTGCTCTCGCTCACCAACGGCAACGTGCTCGAGCTCGGCCAGGTGACGCTGCCGGTCGGCACGTACCGGCAGATGAGCCTCGTCCTCGCCGCCAACGACGCGACCAATCCGCTCGCCAATGCCGTGACGCCGGTGGCGCGCGCCGAGACGGCGCTGGCCACGCCGGCCGGTCTGCAGGCGGGGCTCAAGCTCGCCGTCGCCATCGACATCGCCAAGGACCAGGTCTCCGACTACGTGCTCGACTTCGATGCCTGCGATTCGGTCCTGCGCCTCGGCCAGAGCGGCAACTACGACCTCAGCCCGCGCTATTCGATCGTCCGCCGCGTCTCGAGCACCGGCATGCGGGTCACGGGCTTCGTCGCGACGACGCTCGATCCGTCGACGACGCGCGTCTCGCTGCAGGCGAACGGCACGACGATCCGCTCGACGCCGCCCGACGCGAACGGCCACTTCGTCCTCTACCCGGTGCCTGCCGGAACCTACGACCTCGTCGTCAGCGCCCTCGGCCGCGTCACCGCGGTCGTCACCGGCGTTCCGGTCGCCGATGCCACGTCGACCGATCTCAACCCGAGCACGGCGCCGATCGATCCCGCGGTCTCGATCACGCACACCGCGGCCGGCACCGTCAGCACCGGAACGACGCCGGTCGATGCGACGATCAAGGTGATCAAGAAGTACACCGGCGGCCCGAACGTCGTCGTCGCCGGTGCGCCGGTCGACGCGAGCACCGGCGGCCTGGCCTACACGCTCTCGAACGGCGCGCCGGTGCGAGCCCCGTTCACGGCCAACAATGCGGCGCTCGTGTTCACGACCGACAGCACGCCGCCGACCGGCCGGTTCACGATCGCCGCGACGTCGGGCGCGACGACGAAGACCGCCGACATCGACGCCACCAACGGCGACCCGGCACCGGTCGCGTTCACCTTCCCCTGAGCGAACGGCGCCGCAGGCGCCTTCCTCCGGGGACCCGGCGCCGCCGGGTGGCGTTCCGCCGGGCACCCGACCCCGCCGGGCGGGTTCCTCCGGGCACCGTCGTTGCCAAGTCCGAGAGGCCATGACGCGACCGCATTCCTTCGCTTCCACTTTCTTCGTCGCCGTCGCAACGCTCGCCCTCGTCGGCTGCAATCGGAGCGCCGCGCCCGGCGCCGATTCGACGCAGGCGACCGGCAGCACGGTGCAGGCGACGCCGCCCGGCGCCGCCTCGTCGACGCCGCTGCCGGTGTCGCCGGCCGGCCTGACCAATTCATCGACCGCCAGCAAGGGCAGCGACCTCAGCAACTCGACGAGCGCCACGGGCAGCAGCAACACCTACCAGCCGCCGAGCAGCGACAACCCGGCGCCGGCGGCGACGGCGGCCGCCTCGGCCGGCAACTCCGCATCGGCGGCGCGCGCGAGCGTGTCGTCGCAGACGCGCGGCACCAGCCCGCCGCCGAACGACGGCACGCTGCCGCGCGGCACCGAAGGCAGCACCGGATCGCGCGGCGGCGCCGGCAAGAGCTGAGGCGCGGCGGAGCGCGCCGATCGGGTTGCCGCCGATGCGGCCGCGCGTCGTCAAGGTGAGACGGCGCCCAGCACGCCGGCGAGAATCGCACGACGCCGAGCGAGCGATTCGAGGAGTCGCAGCGGCGTGCGCTTGGTGGAGGTCGCCGAACACGATGCGAAGTCTCGGAGCTTCGATGCGCACGGGTCTTGCCGCCGCGCCCGTCGTGGCACGAGTCGCGACCGCGCTCGCTGCGGTCTGCCTGGTCGCGTGCGGCAGCAGCACCGCCGAGGCGCCGCCCGGCGCGCCTGCGGCGGTCGCGCACGAGGTCGCGCTCGCCGGCTACGACGGCATCGCGATGGAGCCGTTCGTGAGCCGCGACGGGCGCTTCCTCCTCTTCAACAACTCGAACGATCCCGCCGCCAACACCGACCTGCACTTCGCACGCCGAGTCGACGACCTGCGCTGGACCTACGGCGGCCCGATCGGCGGCGCCAACACCGCGACGCTCGAAGGAACGCCGACGATGGACCGCGCCGGCCGCCTCTTCTTCGTGTCGGTGCGCAGCTATGCGCAGACCGCGTGCACGATCCACTCGGCGCAGTTCGCCGATGGCGTCGCGAGCGATGTTCGCCTCGTCGACTCGATCTGCCGGCACGAGCCCGGCGTCGTCAACTTCGACGTCGACATCGACGCCTCGGGAACGGTGCTGACCTTCGTCGACAGCCATTTCGGCAGCAACGGCCTGCCGCTGGACGCGGTGCTCGTGATGGCGCGCTGGGACGGCACGCAGTTCGTTCGCCGCGGCGACAGCGCCGTCGTCCTCGCCGCCGTCAACCGCGCCGACGCGCTCCAGTACGCGCCGGCGCTCTCGGCCGATCACCTGACGCTCTGGTTCACTCGCGTCGCCTCGGTCACGGGACGCGATTCGCCGCAGATCTGGCGCGCGCGCCGGGCGAGCGAGAGCGCGCCCTTCGAGACGCCGGTCAGGATCGACGGGCTCGGCGATTTCGTCGAGGCGCCGGCGCTGAGCGCGGACGAGAAGCTGCTCTACTTCCATCGCAAGGTCGGCGCCGGCTTTCGCATCTTCGCGGTCGAGACGCCGTAGCGACGCGTCGGGTGCAGTGCGGCGCCGACCGTTCGATGCCGCGTGTCCGGCATGGCTGCCAGGATGGCCGCCCCGACGCCGACGCCGATGCCGATGCCGACGCCGACCGCATCGTCGCCGTTTCCCCGTCAAGGTCTTGCCGGCGCGGCTACGCTGCGTCAATCGTCTGGACTGGAGCCCGCCATGCTCGTCGTCTGCCACAAGTGCGCCGCCCTCAACCGCGTCCCGGACGAGCGCGCCGGCGAGGACCCGGTCTGCGCCAAGTGCGGCACGCCGCTCCTCGACGGCGCGCCGGTGACGCTGGCCGACGCCACCTTCGCCCGCTACGTCGAACGCACCGACCTGCCGGTGGTCGTCGACTTCTGGGCGACGTGGTGCGGCCCGTGCCGCGTCATGGCGCCGCAGTTCGAGGCCGCCGCGCGCCAGCTCAAGGGCCGGGCGATCCTCGCCAAGGTCGACAGCGACGCCAGCCCGCAGACCTCGGCGCGCTTCGCGATCCGCAGCATCCCGACGATGGTGATGCTCGATCACGGCCGCGAGGTCAAGCGCCAGTCGGGCGCCGTGCAGGCGGCGCAGATCGTCGCCTGGGTGACGTCGGCGTTGAAGCCCGCCACCGCCCCGGCCTAGCGTCAGCCCCGATGGCCGGTGCGGCGCCGGTCCGCACAATCGATCGCACGACAACGGGGGCGAGGCCATGGCAGCGATCGGTTTCATCGGCGCATCGGGATTGATGGGCCACGGCATGGCGAAGAACCTGCTCGCCAAGGGCCACGAGCTCGCGCTCACCGTCCACCGCAACCGCGAGCGCATCGCCGACCTGCTCGGCGCCGGCGCCAGGGAATGCGGCTCGGCGGCCGACCTCGCGGCGGCGAGCGAGATCGTCTTTCTCTGCGTCACCGGCTCGCCTCAGGTCGAGGCGTCGCTGGGCGGCCCGTCGGGCCTGCTCGCGGGCGCCAGGCGCGGCCTCGTCGTCGTCGACTGCTCGACCAGCGAGCCCGATTCGACGGCGCGCCTGCGCGCGACCTGTGCCGCCGCCGGCGTCGAGCTCGTCGACGCGCCGCTCGCGCGCACGCCGATCGAGGCCGAGGCCGGCAAGCTGAACGTGATGGTCGGCGCCGACGCCGCCACCTTCGCCAGGCTCGAACCGGTGCTGCGCGCCTTCGCCGAGAACATCTTCCACGTCGGCGGCCCGGGCGCCGGCCACATCATCAAGCTGCTCAACAACTTCATCGCCCAGGCGATCTGCACCGCCACCGCCGAGGCGTTCGCGGTCGGCCAGCGCGCCGGCATCGAGCCGCAGAAGCTGGTCGACATCGTTTCGATGGGCGCGGTGAACTCGGGCCTGTTCCAGATGATGTCGAAGACGCTGCAGGGCGACATGGGCGCGCTCAAGTTCGAGCTCGACAACGCCAGGAAAGACGTCCGCTACTACACCCATCTCGCCGAGGGCCTGGCGATTCCCACGATCGTCGGCGAGGCCGTGCATCAGTCGCTCGTCCTCGCGAGCGCGCTCGGTCACGGCAGAAAATACGTCCCGTCCCTGGTCGAAGCCCAGGAGCAACTCACTGGCGCCAAGCTCGTGCCTTAGCACGAGCCCGGCGCCAGCGAGCCGCTCTGCTCCGCGCTGCGCGCTGCGCTCTCACAGGATGGCTCCCTCCCTGCTTCGCTCCCCTCCCTCCGCGAGGGAGGGGCGGACTCCTCCGGAGTCCCTCGAGGAACCCCGCGCCTGGTGGGTCGTGGCGGGTGCGTTTACTTGCGTGGCGGTGATCTTCGGCGTCGCCTATTCGTTCGCCGCGTTCTTCCGCTCGTTCGCGGTCGAGTTCGCGGCCGAGCGCGCCGACGTCTCGCTCGTGTTCGGCCTGTCGGGGCTGATCTACTTCCTGCTCGGCGCCGGCGCGGGCATGCTCGCCGACCGCTTCGGGCCGCGGCTGGTGTGCTCGGCGGGAATGGTCATCATCGCCGCAGGCCTGCTGGCGAGCAGCTTCGCGCACTCGATGGCGGCGATCTACCTCGCCTGGGGCGCGGGCCTCGGCGTCGGCATCGGCCTCGTCTACGCGCCGTCGATCGCCTGCGTGCCGCCGTGGTTCGTGCGCCGGCGCGCCTTCGCAGCCGGGATCGCGAGCGCAGGAATCGGCGTCGGCACGCTGACGGTGCCGCTGCTTTGCACCGCAGCGATCGACGCGATGGGCTGGCGCCATGCGCTGCAGGCGCTCGCGGCCGGCGTCCTCGTCGTCGGCGTCGGCGCGACGCTGCTGCTGCAGCGCGCCCCGACGCGCGCTGCGGCCGGCAGCGCGGCCGCCGGCATGACGTTGAAGGAGGCGCTGCGCAGCCGCCGCTTCTGGTGGATGTACGCCGCCTGCGTCCTCGCCGCACCGGCGATGTTCATCCCGTTCGCGCACGTCTCCGCGGCAGCGCGCGACCTCGGCATCGGCGACGCGCGCGCCGTCGGCCTGGTCGGCCTGATCGGTGTCGGCAGCATCGTCGGCCGCTTCGCGATCGGCGGCCTCGCCGACCGCCTCGGCCGCATCGCCAGCATCGCCCTGCTCGAGGCGTCGCTCGGCGCCTGCTACCTGCTCTGGCTCGGCGCCGGCGGCTACGTCGCGCTCGCGCTGTTCGCGCTCTGGCTCGGCCTGAGCTACGGCGGCATCGTCTCGTTGATGCCCGCGATCTGCATGGACCTCTTCGGCGCGCGCGCCGTCGCCAGCATCCTCGGCGCGCTCTACAGCGGCGCCGCCTTCGGCAATCTGCTCGGCCCGGTCGTCGCCGGCGCCGTCTTCGACCGCACCGGCAGCTACGTGCCCGTCATCTGGGCCTGTCTCGTCCTCTCGATGCTGTCGGCAAGCGCCTCCGCGCAACTCCTCCGCGACCGCCGCCCCACGTATTGAAGGGACTCCGCAGGAGTCCGCCCCTCCCTCTCGGAGGGAGGGGAGCGCAGCGGGGCGGGAGCAATCCTGCTATCGCGAAAGCGATATATCGGTTCCGTACCGGACCCGATATATCGCACCCGCGAGGTCGTCGCTGACGAGCAGCGAGCCGTCGGGCAGCGGCAGCACGTCGGCGGGCCGGCCCCAGACCGTCTCGCGGCCGCTGCCGTCGACCTGCAGGAAGCCCTGCAGGAACGGCTCGGGCGCGCCCGCGCGGCCTTGGCCGTCGACGGCGACGCGGACGACCTGGTAGCCGATCTTCCGGCTCCGGTTCCACGAGCCGTGCTCGGCGATGAAGATGTTGCCGCGATACGCCGCCGGGAACTGCGTGCCGCCGTAGAAGCGCATGCCGAGCGCGGCGACGTGCGGCCCGAGCTTGGCCGCCGGCGCGGTGAACTCGCTGCACGCGCGCTGCGCTCCGAACTCGGGGTCGGGCAAGTCGCCCTGGTGGCAGAACGGATAGCCGAAGTGCTCGCCCGTGCGCGCGACGCGATCGAGCTCGTCGGCGGGCACATCGTCGCCAAGCAGGTCGCGGCCGTTGTCGGTGAACCAGAGCGCGCGGTCGACCGGGCTCCAGTCGAAGCCGACCGAGTTGCGAACGCCGCGCGCGACCGTCTCGATCGCGCTGCCATCGACGTTCATGCGCTGGATGACGCCGTGGCGCTCGTCGGGCAGGCAGATGTTGCACGGCGCGCCGACCGGCACGTAGAGCTTGCCGTCGGGGCCGAAGGCGAGGAAGCGGCGGCCGTGGTGCGTCTCCGACGGAAAGCGGTCGCTGACGAGCACCGGCGCCGGCGGCGCGGCGAGCTTGTCGTCGATGCCGTCGAAGCGGAGCACGCGCGAGAGCGCGCCGACGAAGAGCGTGCCGTCGCGCCAGGCGACTCCCGTCGGCAATTGCAGGTTGGCGGCGACGGTGCGAACCGCGGCGCGGCCGCTCGCGCCGTATTCGACCGCGTACACCTTACCCGCCTGCGCGCTGCCGACATAGACGGTGCCCTTGCCGTCGGCGTTGCGGCCGAGCGCCATCTGGCGCGCGTTCGGGACCGCGTCGGTGAGGAGCTCGACGTGAAAGCCCGCGGGCACGCTCAGCTTGTCGAGCTGCGGCGCCGCCGCCGCCGTCGCGCACGCAAACGCGGCGCCGACGAAGACCGCAAGGCGGCGCCATCGCTGCGCAGGAATCGACCGCGAGCCCATCGCCGCGCTTGGCTAGCCGCGTGCCAGCGCTTCGACGCGCGCCGCGGCGACGCCGACCTTCGCGCCGGCGGCGACGATCTCGGCCCACGTCACCGAGTCGACCGGGATGCCCTCGACCAGGCGGCGCGCTTTCATCGCGCGCTCGGGCTCGCCGGGCGTCTTGACGCGACCCTGTCCGGGCTGCGGCGGCGATGCCGTCGCGTAGGCGACGAAGCCTTCCATCTCGGCGGCGAGGTTGGCGGCGGTGCCGAGCTTGCCCGGGTCGACCAGGATCGAGAACATGCTGTTGAGGACGCGGCGCCTGCCGTCGCTGACGGCGCGCCCGGTCGCACCGCCGGCGAGCGCGCCGCCGAGCAGCTCGCAGATCAGCGCCAGGCCGGCGCCCTTGTGCTCGCCGAACGGCAGCAGCGCGCCGATCGGCTCGACGACGGTGTAGCGCGGGTTCGTCGTCGGCTCGCCGTGGTCGTCGATCAGCGTTCCCGGCTCGATCGCGACGCCCTGGTTGTAGGCGACGCGCGTCTTGCCCTGGGCGATCTTGCTGGTCGCGAAGTCGAGCACGATCGGTGCGCCGCCCGGCCGCGGAATGCCGACGCAGAACGGGTTCGTGCCGAGGCGCGCGTCGCGGCCGCCGAACGGCGCGACGATCGGCCGCGACAGCACGTTGACGAAGTGGATCGAGACCAGGCCGTGCTCGATGCACTGCTCGGCCCACTGGCCGATGCGGCCGAGGTGATGCGAGTGGGCGAGGCCGACGACGCAGACGCCGTGCGCCTTGGCGCGCGCCGCGCCGAGCTCCATCGCCTCCTGGCCGATCACCTGGCCGTAGCCCTGCCGGCCATCGAGGGTGAGGAGCGCGCCGCTGTCCTGGCGCACGGCAACGTGGGCGTTGACCGAGAGGCCGCCTTCGAGCACCGCGTCGACGTAGCGCGGCACCATGCCGACGCCGTGCGAATCGTGGCCGCGCAGGTTGGCCTCGACGAGGTTGGCGGCGACCTGCGCGGCTTCGCCGTCGTCGGAGCCGGCGGCGGTGACGATGGCGCGAACGGCGGCGGCGAGCGGATCGGCGCGGAGCGTGAAGGTCTCGGTCATGGCATCGGTCGTGAGGCTTCGGATCGCCAAGCGTAACAACTCGGCCGTGCTTCCCCACGTCGCCTTGTCGGCCACTCGGGTCGGTGGCACAGTCGGCCCGTCCGTCATCGACTCGTCGCCGAGGATTCCATGCGCCAGATCGCCATCGCCGTCCTCGTCGCCTTCGCCGGCGGCCTGCCCTTATTCGCCAGCGCCGCAGCGACGAGCTCGACGATCGTCCAGCAGCGCACCAGCGACGGCAGCATCCTTCTCACCGATCGCCCGCTGGCCGGCGCCAAGACCGAGCGATCGTGGCAGGTCTACGTCGAAGACCCGGTCGCCGCGCGCCAGCGCGCGATCGACGTCAAGGCCGAAGCGAACCTGGTGAGCGAGCGGGTCCAGCGCGCGATCGAGCAGCAGCGCCGCGCCGACCTCGATGCCGAGCGGCTGCGCCTCTCCCGCCTCGACGTCGATCGCGGCAGCGCCGCCTACGACGGCGATGGCTACGGCGACGCCGTCGCCGTGTTCGCGCCGACCGGCCTCGGGCTGCGCGGCTTCGGGCACATGCGCTCGCACCAAGGCATGCGCGGCCGCGACGGGCGCGATGGCCGCGACGGCGGCCGCTCGCGCGGCGGTCGCGGATCAGGCCGCTTCACAGGACCAAAAGCGCTCTGAAGTCGTTGACGTTGGTGAAGGTCGGCCCGCTGACGAGCAGGTCGCCGAGGCCGGCGAAGAACGTGTACGCGTCGTTGCGATCGAGATGTTCGCGACCGTTCAGGCCGAGCGTGCGCGCGCGCGCCAGCGTGTCGGGGGTGACGAAGGCGCCGGCGTTGTTCTCGACGCCGTCGATGCCGTCGGTGTCGGCGGCGAGCACCCAGACCTTCGCCTCGCCCTGAAGCGCGAGCGCGCAGCCGAGCAGGAACTCGCTCGCCCGGCCGCCGCGGCCGCCCTTGTGCCTGACCGTCACCGTCGTCTCGCCGCCCGAGAGGACGACGCACGGCGGCGCGAACGGCTGCGCGCGGCGCGCGACCTGGCGCGCCAGCGCCGCGTGCACCTTGCCGACCTCGCGCGACTCGCCTTCGATCTCGTCGCCGAGGATGTGCGCGTCGAGGCCCGTCGATCGCGCCAGCGCCGCGGCGGCGTCGAGCGATTGCTGCGGCGTCGCGACGAGATGCACGGCGTTGCCGGCGAACGCCGGATCGCCGGGCTTGGGCGTCTCGAGCGCGCCGCTTTCCAAGCCGGCGCGGATCGCCGGCGCGACGGCGATCGCATGGCGGTCGAGGACCGCGAGCGCGTCGGTGCAGGTGGTCGGGTCGGGAACCGTCGGGCCGCTGCCGATCACCGACGGCGAATCGCCCGGCACGTCGCTGACGAGAAGCGTGACGACGCGCGCCGGCGCGCACGCCGCGGCCAGGCGCCCGCCCTTGATCGCTGACAGGTGCTTGCGCACGCAGTTCATCTCGTCGATCGCGGCGCCGCTCTTCAGCAGCGCGCCGTTGATCGCCTGCTTCTCGGCGAGCGTGACGCCGGGCGCCGGCAGGGCGAGCAGCGACGACGCGCCGCCCGAGATCAGGCAGACGACGAGATCGTCGGCGCTGAGGCCGCGGGCGAGCTCGAGGATGCGCGCCGCGGCGCGCCGGCCGGCCTCGTCGGGAACCGGATGCGCGGCCTGAACGACCTCGACGCGCGTCGCGCCGCGCGCTTGCGCCGCCGCGAACGCCGGCGGTACGTAGTCGTAGCGGGTGACGACGAGGCCGCTCATCGGCGCGCCGGCGGGCCACGCGGCGTCGAGCGCCGCCGCCATCGCGCCGCCGGCCTTGCCGGCGCCGAGGACGAGCGTGCGGCCGCGCGGCGGCGCCGGCAGGAAGGTCGCGAGCGACGGTCCCGGCAGCGCCTGGGCGACGGCGGCGTCGAAGAGCGCGCGCAGGAAGGCGCGAGGGTCGTCGCGCGGCGAAGGCGTCTGCAAGCCGGCTATTTCTTGGCCGCGCCGCCGGCGTCGCCGGCGTTGACCATCCAGGGCGTGCCGAACTTGTCGGTGCACATGCCGAAGCCGTCGGCCCAGAACGTCTTCTGGTACGGCATCGTCACCTTGCCGCCGGCCGAGAGCGCCTCGAAGATCGCCTTGCCCTTGGCGGGGTCGGGATAGGCGAGCGACACGGTCATGCCTTTCATGCCCTCGAACGGCATGCCGGGCGGCATGTCCGAGGCCATGATGCGGTCGCCCTCGAGCATCAACGACGAATGCATGATGCGCTTGGCGGCGTCGCCGCTCGGTGCCGGCTGGCCGGGCATCGGCGGCGCCTCGCCGTAGGTCATCGACATCTCGATCTTGCCGCCGAGCGTCTTCTCGTAGAAGCGCATCGCCTCGGCGCAGTTGCCGTTGAAGCTGAGGTAGGGCTCGAACTGGGCCATCGTGGTGGTCTCCTTTGGCGGGTCTCGCGGTGCGGGTCGAACAGTATGCCCCCATCGGCGCTATCCTCGTCATCGTGCTGATCAACTTCTTCTTCACGCTGCGCGCCGCCAAGCTCAAGGTCTCGGTGAAGGAGTACCTGACGCTGCTCGAGGCGATCGAGGCCGGCGTCATCGACGACGCCGAAGAGGGTCCGACGATCGACCGCTTCTACTACCTGGCGCGCACCTCCCTCGTCAAGGACGAGGCGCAGTTCGACAAGTTCGATCGTGCCTTCGCAGCCTACTTCAAGGGCGTCGAGCTGCTCACCGATTTCACGCAGGAGATCCCGCTCGAGTGGCTGCAGAAGAAGTTCGAGCTCGAGCTCAGCGCCGAGGAGAAGGCCAAGATCGAGAAGATGGGCTGGGACGAGCTGATGGAGACGCTGAAGAAGCGCTTCGAGGAGCAGAAGGCACGCCACGAGGGCGGCACCAAGATGATCGGCACCGGCGGCACCAGCCCGTTCGGCGCCTACGGCTACAACCCGCAGGGCATCCGCGTCGGCCAGGACAAGGGCCGCAACAAGAGCGCGGTCAAGGTCTGGGATCAGCGCCAGTTCAAGGACTACGACGACTCGCTCGAGCTCGGCACGAGGAACATCAAGGTCGCCCTGCGCCGGCTGCGCCGCTTCGCCCGCGAAGGCTCCGACGAGGAGCTCGACCTCGACGACACCATCCGCGCCACGGCGACGAACGCCGGCTGGCTCGACATCAAGATGGTTCCCGAGCGCCACAACAAGGTGAAGGTGCTGCTGCTGATGGACGTCGGCGGCACGATGGACGAGCACATCCACCGCGTCGAGGAGCTGTTCAGCGCGGCCAAGACCGAGTTCAAGCACCTCGAGTTCTATTACTTCCACAACTGCGTCTACGACTTCATGTGGAAGAACAACCGGCGCCGCTACAGCGAGAAGTTCAGCACCTGGGACCTGATCAGGAAGTACAACAAGGACTACAAGCTGATCTTCGTCGGCGACGCGACGATGAGCCCGTACGAGATCCTGCAGCCCGGCGGCAGCGTCGAATACAACAACGAGGAGCCGGGCGCCGAGTGGCTGCAGCGGCTCACCCATGCGTTCCCGAAGTTCGCCTGGATCAACCCGGAGCCGCAAGGCGTCTGGGGCTACCGGCAGAGCATCTCGGTGATCCAGCAGCTCATGAACCAGCGCATGTTCCCGCTCACCCTGCCCGGGCTCGAAGGAGCCATGCGACTGCTGGTGAAATGAAGCGCTGCGCAGCACCCGCGCGGGTGCTGTCGATGCTGCTGCTGAGCGCCGGCCTCGCGGGTTGCGCGAACCTTCCGTTCTTCGGCGACAGGGCCGACGACGCCGCCGGGCGCACGGCTCCGGCCGAGCCGCAGGTGCCGCTCTACGAGCTCGAGGTGCGCGCGCCGGGCGCGTTGCGAACGCTGCTGCTCGACTACCTCGACCTCGCGCGCTTCCAGAGCGCGCCGGCGAGCGAGGCGATCACGCCGACCGAGCTCGACCGGCTCGCCGCCGCCGCACCGGCGCAGGCGCGCTCGCTGCTCGAGACCGAGGGCTACTTCGACGCCGACGTCAAGGTGGCGCGAAGCGCCGGCGCGAACGGCCTGCCGCGGATCGAGATCGACGTCGTCCCGGGCCCGCGCGTGATCGTTCGCAGCGTCGCGATCGACTCGACCGCGCCGCTCGCGCCGCGCATCCCGACACGCGACGAGCCGTGGCGCGACCGGCTCGCCAAGCTGCGCGCGATCTGGTCGCTGCGCGCGGGCGAGCCGTTCCGCCAGCCGGCCTGGAGCAGCGCCAAGAACGCCGCCCTCGGCGCCCTGCGCGGCGACGGCTATCCGCGCGCCGAGTGGCAGGCGACGAAGGCACGCATCGATGCGGTCGAGCAGTCGGCGGCGCTCTCGGTCAGCGTCGAACCCGGCCCGCTCTACCACGTCGGGCCGATCCGCATCGAGGGGACGCACCGCTACGACGAGGCGGCGATCCGGCGCCTGGCGAGCTTTCCGCCCGGCACCGAATACAGCGAGAAGCAGCTGCTCGATTTTCAGGAGCGCATCCTCAAGCTCGGCCTGTTCGAGGGCGCGTCGGTCGAGCTCGACGCGACCGGCCCGCCCGAGGCGGCGCCGGTGCTCGTCAAGGTCAAGGAGCAGTCGCAGCACCAGGCGACGGTCGGCGTCGGCTACAGCGCCAACACCGGCCCGCGCATCTCGCTCGAGCACTGGGACCGCAAGGTCTTCGGCCAGAGCTGGATCGCCCACAGCACGCTCACCTTCGGCCCCGACCTGAAGTCGCTCGGCACCGAGTTCACGTCGTATCCCGACGAGCGGCTGTGGCGCAAGCTCGCCGCCGCCAAGGTCGAGCAGCTGCGCTCCGCCGACGAGACGCGCAACAGCTGGACCGTGCGCGCCGGCCGCTCGAAGGACACCACCGACTTCGAGCGCCTCTACTACCTCGAGGCCGCTCATGCCCGGGTCGAGAGCGCGCCGCTGATCGAGTCGGCCGATGCGCTCTCGTTCAACTACCACTGGCTGCGCCGCGACCTCGACAACGTCCTCGTGCCGACGTCGGGCACCGCGCTGGCGCTCGAGGGCGGCGTCGGCTACGGCCGCGGCACGCTGACGCGCGCCGACATCCCCGGCACGGCGAGCAGCCGCGCACCCTTCGTTCGCGCCTACTCGCGCCTCAACTGGTACCGGCCGGTCGGCACCTGGTTCGCCAACGCGCGCGTCGAGGCCGGCGAGGTCCTGGTCACCAATCCGATCGCGGTGCCGGACCCGATCCTTTTTCGCGCCGGCGGCGACAACTCGGTGCGCGGCTACGGCTACCGCACGCTCGGGCCGACGATCAACGGCGCCGTCGTCGGCGGCCGCGTCCTGCTCACCGGCAGCGCCGAGATGGAGCACGCGCTGATCGAGCGGCTGCCGGCGCTGCTCGGCGCGGTGTTCGTCGACGTCGGCGACGCCGCCGATCGCTGGAACCAGCTCCGCCCCGCTCTCGGCGTCGGCGTCGGCCTGCACTATCGCAGCCCCGTCGGCCCGCTGCGGCTCGACGTCGCCTACGGCGCGAGGGTTCGCCAGCTGCGCCTGCACCTGAGCGTCGGCGTCGCGTTCTGAGGTCGCGACGATGAGCACCGACGACTCTTCGCGCCAGGCCGCGCCCGCGGTCCCCGTTGTGGCGGCGCCGGCGCGGCGGCGCCGCGTCGCGGTCTGGCTCGCCGGCGTCGCGGCCAGCGTCGTCGCCCTCCTCGCGCTCGCAATCGGCGCCGTCTTCTGGTCTGCGCACCACGCGACCGGCAGCGCCTGGCTGCTCGGCCTCGTCCCGGGGCTGACGGTGGTCGAGCCGAGAGGCTCGCTCATCGGCGACTTCGCGGCGACGCGAGTCGTCTACGCCGTCGGCGGCGCCGGCGAGCTGCGCCTCGACGCGCCGCGCTGGCACGCCCTGGCGGCGACGCGCGGCGATCACGGCCGCTGGCTGCACCTGATGATCGACACCTTGCACGCCGATCGCGTCGTCTGGGTCGCGAACAAATCGGCCAAGCCGGCCGGACCGGCAACGCCGCCGGCGAGCCTGCGCCTGCCGGTCGAGATCGAAGTGCGCGAGGCGAGCGTCGACGAGCTGCGCATCGGCGCCCTCGACGCGATGCCGGTGCGCGGCGTTCATGCCCGCGTCCACCTCGGTGCCGACGGCGGCGCGCTGCATCGCCTCGACGCGCTCGCTGCGGCGATCGAGCGCGGCGATGCGCGCGGCGCGTTCGCGATCGGCGCCGATGCGCCGTTCGCCGTCGACGCGAGCGTCGACGCGGTCGCGAGCGCGAAGGACTGGAGCGCGACGGCGCGCGCGCACGGGCCGCTCGCTTCGCTCGACACCAGCGCGACGGCGCGCGTCGCGGCGACCGCCACCCACGCGGCGCAGTCGCTCGACGCGCGCGCCGTGATCCATCCGTTCGCGGCGTGGCCGCTCGGCGAGCTGAGCGCGACGGCGAGCGGCCTCGATCTCTCGGCATTCGCGAGCGCGTTGCCGGCGACGGCGCTGACCGGCCGCGCCATCGCGACGACGAGCGGCATCGACGTCCCCGCGACCGTCTCGATCGAGCTCGCGAACCAGCGCGCCGGGCGCTGGAACGAAGGGCTCCTGCCGGTGCGGGAGCTCCGCGCCGAGCTGCGCGCGCGGCCCGAGAACCCGAACGTCGTCGACGTGCAGACGCTGTCGGCCGAGCTCGGTTCGACCAGCGGCGCGGGCGGCAGCGTCGTCGCCCGCGGCCGCTGGACGCCGGCGACCTGGAACATCGACGCCGAGCTGCGCCAGGTGCGCCCGATCGCGCTCGACGCGCGCGCCGGCGACGCCGTGGTCAGCGGCAAGGCGACGCTCGCCGGCAGCGGCTTCGCCGGCGCACCGGCGATACCCGGGCCAGCGAGCGCGGCGACGTCGAGCGCAGCGGCGTCGCCAAGGCCGGCGAGCCCATCGTCTTCGAGCGCAGCGGCGTCGCCAAGGCCGGTGAGCCCATCGTCTTCGAGCGCAGCGGCGTCGGCGGGACCAGCGAGCCCACCGTCTTCGAGCGCAGCGGCGTCGGCGGGACCAGCGAGTGCGGCG
>DASYKC010000014.1:0-66021 GCA_035995885.1 Caldimonas sp.
GCGGTGTCGTGCCCGCGCTGTCACCGAAATGGATTCGGCAGATCGGCATTCGCAGTGTCGATCCGGGCGAGAAGCGCTTCGTCAACGACATGGGGCTCGAAGTGTTCGACATGCGCTACATCGACGAGATGGGGATGCGCCACGCGATGGAGCTCGCGCTGGCGACGATCGATGCCAACACCCACCTGCACGTGAGCTTCGACGTCGACTTCCTCGACGCCGACATCGCCCCCGGCGTCGGCACCACCGTCAAAGGCGGGCCGACCTACCGCGAGGCGCAGCTGTGCATGGAGATGATCGCCGACACCGGCGCCCTCGCCTCGCTCGACGTGATGGAGCTCAATCCCGCGCTCGACATCAGGAACCGGACGGCCGAGATCGCCGTCGACCTGATCGAGAGCCTGTTCGGCAAGAGCACGCTGATGCGCCGCTAGGCGCCTCACGGCACGGGTCGCCTCAGGGCTTCTCGGGGCGGCAGCTGCGCGCCGGCGCGGCCGGCAGCGCGACCCGGTCGACGAGCTCGTGCTTCGGACCGCGCAGCGGGCCGTGAAGACGGATCGAGCGGTCGAGTATGAACAGGCCCGGCTGTTTCGCTTCCGGCGTGAGGACGACGTCGATCGCCTCGTTCCTCAGATCGATCGTGCCGCTGCCGATCGTTCGCGTCCGCTCGGTGTCGATGGCGAGCGAGCGGATCCTGCCGATGCCGCGCTCGAGCTCGAGCGACGCGGCGGCGCAGCGGAGCGCGATCGGCTCGGCGCCGACGAGCATGCTGCGAACGACCCGGCCGCCCTGCAAGCCGATCTTGGCGTCGAGCAGGCTCGAGATCGTTCCGCCGGAGACGAATGCGCTGACCGTTCCGGTCGCGCTCGCCAGCACGGCCGCGGCGGAATCGCCCTCTGCCCGCAGCACGGCGCGACCCTGCAACGTTCCGCCGAGGAGGCTTTTCGCGGCCTGCGCCGGCAGGAGCGATTCGATGCGGATCGCGCTGACGTCGACCTCGACGTCGCCGCGCGGCGGTCTGCTCGCGACATCGACGCTCGCCTTGCCGACGGCGTGGCCCTGGCCGACGCCGACGTCGAAGCGCGACACGGTGAGGCGGCCATCGGCGAGCGACGCATCGACGCGGCCGCTCTGCAGCCACGGCATTCCCTCGCCATGGAGCCGGCGCGCGACGAAGCTGAGGTCGGAGTCGACTGGACGGGCGCGCGGCGGATCGGCCGTGCCGGCACCGCTGCTCGCCGGCGCGCTCGCCGCGGCGGCGCTCGCGGGCCGGCTCGCCGCGACCGCGCTGCGCCCGATCGCCTTCGCGGGCCGGCGCGGCACGAGCGAGCGCAGGTCGGCGAGGCTCGCCGACTCGCTCGTCAGCCGAGCGCGGACGAGAGCGCGATCGTCGCCGCGCGTCCAGCTCAGCTCGCCGGCGAGGTCGGTCGCACCGAGGCGGCCCGTGGCGATCGTCAGCGCATAGCGGCCGGGCTCGCCCTTCAGCGCGCCCGCGACCGCGACTGCACGCGCCTCGGGCTGATGCGTGCCGAGCAGCGCCGCGAAGGGCGCGAGCGACGGCGCCGCCAGCGCGACGCGGGCATTGACAAGCGGATCGCGGATGATGTCGCCGAGGTGGCCGTCGAAGTCGAGGCGGGCGCCGCCCGACGTGACCTCGCCGCGGGTGCGGAACGCGCTTCCGGTCTCGGCGAAGCTGAGCACCGCGCCGGTCGCCGCGTCGATGACGAAGGGAACGCCGCGCCAGCGGCCGCGAACGTCGAGCCGGTTCGGCATCGGCTCGCTGCCGGCGCTGCGCTCGGCCGGGTCGGGATTCGGGCTGGCTTTCGCCTCGAGGTCGAGCGCCAGCCCCTCGTGGGCGAAGCGCACGGTCGCGTTGTCGCCGCGGATCGACAGGACCTTGAACAGGCCCGGGCCGCGATCGTCGGGGTTGCTGAGGCGCCAGTTGCGCAGGCCGTCGGCGCGCCGCTCCAGATCGACCTCGCCGTCGCGCAGGATCATCAGCGCGATCACTGGCCGTCGCTCGCGCAGGCTGCGCCACGAGAATTCCGCGGTCGCCGCGCCGAGCACCGCGAACGGACGCTGCGCGTCGGCCCACGGCGCGTTGTCGATGCGCACGCCGCGAAAGTGGATCACCGGCAGGAGCGCGCCGGTCAGCGTCACCCACATCGAATCGAAGTGGACCGTGCGGCGCGCGCTGGCGCCGAGCTGGTGGCCGACCATGGGCGCGAGCCACCAGGGCTGCAGCAGCAGCGCCAGGACGAGGGCCGCGGCGAAGACGGCGAGACCGCGGCGCAGCGTCCGCGTCCAGGTCCTCGACGGCGGGGCCACCGTCGCGTCGATCATGGCGCGGTCGAGCGCGCTCGCGGCTGCGCCCTCGATGAGCGATCGTCCGACATCGCCCAGGCGACGACCGCGCGAGACTGCTGCCGAGCCCGCATGGCTCGCAGCCAGGAGACCCGACGATGACCGCTCCCTCCCCTGCCGCAGACCCGGCGCCGATCGAGCCCGGCGCGAAGGCCGACGACGATGACGATGACCAATGGCGCCATCCGCCCGTTGCCCCGGTCGACGAGCGCAATCCGCTCAAGTCGCTCGGCGAGGCGGTCGGCGAGACCGTGACCGGCAGCGACGCCGGACCGCCCGCCACGCCGAAGCGCTGATCGCCGGGTCGGGCGGGCGACCGTCGCGTCAGCTCGCGTCGCTCTCGCGCGTACGCGCTGCGCTACCGCGACGTCGGGCACCCGCGTGCACAACGTCAATCTCGTCTTCGAATTGCAGCGCGACGGCAGCTGGGAGCTGTTCGCAACCGCATGGCCCCGGGGCAACTGCTTCGAGATCAATCGCTGACGACGCTCGCGCGGCCCGTCAGGCGGCGTGCCGGGTCGCCTTCGACGACCCGGCGGCCTTGGCGGCTTTGGCCGGCGTGCTCTTTCGCGCCGCCTTGCGGGCCGGAGCCGACCCGGTCGACTTGCCCGTCGCCGAGGCGGCGGGCTTCTTCGCGCCGAGGCTTTTCTTCAGCAGCTCGGTGAGGTCGACGACGTTGCTCGCCGCGCCGGTCGCGCCGGCGTCCTCGAGCGGCGTCACCTTCTCGGTCGCACCGGCCTTCACGCGCTGCGCCGCCAGCGCATGGATCGCCGAGGTGAACTTGTCGGCGTAGTCGCTCGGCTTCCAGGCGCCGGTCATGTCGCGGATCAGCTGGACCGCCATCTTCATCTCGCCTTCCTTGGGCTTGGCTGCACCCTTGGCGGGAACCGCGATCTCGTCGCGCGGCCGCAGCTCCTCGGCCCAGCGGATCGTGTTGAGCATCAGCACGTCGCCGTCGGGAATGAGCGCGGCGAGGCGCTCCTTGGTGTGCATGACGACGCGGGCGATGCCGATGACACCGGCCGCCTTCATCGCGTCGCGCAGCAGCGCGTAGACCTTCTCGCCCTTCGGCAGCGGCGCGAGGTAGTACGGCTTCTCGAGGTAGGTGAACGGGATCTCGTCGGCGCGGACGAAGGTCTCGATCTCGATCGTCTGCGTCGAGACCGGATAGGCTTCCTTGATCTCGTCGTCGCTGAGGACGACGTAGTCGCCGTCGGCCTGCTTGATGCCCTTGACGATGTCGTCGCGATCGATCTCCTTGCCGGTCCGCTTGTTGACGCGCTTGTAGCCGACCGGATCCATCGACCGCTTGTCGAGCCAGTCGAAGTCGATGCCGATCTCCTGCGACGCCGGGTAGAGCGCGACCGGCACGTGCACCAGGCCGAAGCTGATGGCGCCTTTCCAGATCATCCTTGCCATGACGGCTCCTCGTTCATCGATGCGGCGCCCGGCTCAGCAGTCGGGACATTCCTCGATCAGGTCGGCGCCGTTGTCGGCATCGACGCCGTGGTCGAGCACGGTCCGGCCGCCGCAGGTCGCGCACGGCGCCGGCGATGCCGCGGCGAGGCCGCGCCACGCCGCGTCCCGGATCGGGCTCGCGCCCTCCTGGCGGGCCGCCGCGGCGGCGCTCTTCGCGTCGGCGCGCCAGCGCACGCCGTCCCAGCACGCGTACGGACCCGCCGGCGCGCGGCGCTCGTACACGCCGGCGCGACACGGCGACGATGTTGCGTCGAACCAGCCGGTTCTGGCCGGCGCTTCGGCGGCGATCGTCTTCATTGTCTACAGTCGCATCGGCGCGCCGATTGCCGCGACCCTGCCATGACTCCGCCTCTGTTCCCTTCAGCGCAAGAGCCGACGCGCGAGGCCGTCGACGCCCTCGCCGGCCCGACGCTGCTCGAATTCGGCACCTCGTGGTGCGGCCATTGCCGCGCCGCCCAGCCGCTGATCGCCGCGGCGTTGGCCGCGCATCCGGCGGTGCGCCATGTCAAGGTCGAGGACGGCAGCGGCTTGCCGCTCGGCCGCTCGTTCGGCGTCAAGCTCTGGCCGACGCTCGTCTTCCTCGCCGACGGCCGTGAAGTGACGCGCCTCGTCCGCCCGCGCGACCCGACCTCGATCGCGACGGCGATCGGTCTCATCGCGCGACCGGCGTGACCGCCAGGAGCGAGCGACGTCGGCGTCACGCGCTCATTGCTTGGTCGTTCCGGCCGACGGCGCGGTCGGCGACAGGCCGCTCGTGCCGACCGGGTTGATGCCCTCGGGATTGGCGCTGCCCTTGGGTGAGGTGCCGAACTTGGCGTTGGTCCGGGCGGTGATGTCGCGCGCCTTGACGGCCGTCTTGTGACCCATGCGGCGCGCCTCGCTGGCGGTCTTGTGCGCGACCCGGCGCGTCGAATCGGCGACCTTGTGGGCGCCATGGCGCGCCTTGTCCTTCGCTTCGCGCGCTTCCTCGCGAGCGCTGTTGCGGCGCTCGCGCGTCGTCGTCGTCGACGAGGTGTCCGGGTTGGCGCGATAGTTGGCCATGGCCTCCTCGCGATTGCGCTCGCGGCGTTCCTGGTCGGCCTGGCCGGAGTAGACGGTCTGCGCGCCGGCCGCGCAGGACGCGAGGGCGAGCAGGGCGAGAACAATCTTGGGCGAAGTTTTCATTACATTCCTCGACATGTCATGGATCAACGATCGCGCACCGACCGATGCGCGGACGACCGGCAGTGTCGAATGCGGTCGCGCCCCGGCGCCAGAGCGCTTGGCTGAAGCGCTTGGCCGACGCCGGCCCGTCCGCACGTCGGAGTTGCCCTACCCTGGAGGCCTGCCGCGCCTGTCGTCATGAAAATCGCCACCTTCAACGTCAACGGCATCACGGCGCGCCTGCCGCGCCTGCTCGAGTGGCTCGCCGAAACCGAGCCCGACGTCGCCTGCCTGCAGGAGCTCAAGACCTCGGACGAGACCTTCCCGGCGCTCGAGCTGCAGGCGGCCGGCTATCGCGCCGTCTGGCACGGCCAGAAGGGCTTCAACGGCGTCGCCATCCTGGCCCGCGGCGACGACCTGGTCGAGCGTCGGCGCGGCCTGCCCGGCGACCCCGACGACACCCACAGCCGCTACATCGAGGCCGAAACGCACGGCCTGGTCGTCGCCTCGATCTACCTGCCGAACGGCAATCCGCAGCCCGGGCCGAAGTTCGCCTACAAGCTGGCCTGGTTCGAGCGCCTCGCGGCGCACGCGGCGAGCCTGATCGCGAGCGAGCGGCCGGTCGTCCTCGCCGGCGACTACAACGTCGTCGCGACCGACGAGGTCGGCGACATCTATTCGCCGCGCTCGTACCTGAACGACGCGCTGCTCCAGCCGGAGACGCGCAGCGCCTACCGCGGCCTGCTCGGCCAGGGCTGGACCGACTCGATCCATCACCTGCATCCGGGCCAGCCGATCTACACCTACTGGGACTATTTCCGCAAGCGCTTCGACCGCGACGCGGGGCTGCGCATCGACCACCTGCTGCTCAACGCCCCGGCCGCGGCGCGGCTGCGCTCGGCGGGCGTCGACAAGTTCCTGCGCGCGCGCGAGAAGCCGAGCGACCACGCGCCGACCTGGATCACGCTCGACGGCTAGGGCCGTCGCGACGGCCCTAGCCGCTAGGAGGGCAGGAAGTCGAGCGGGTAGTTGACGACCATCTCGTTGACGTCCTTCGCGCCGAAGTCGAAGGTCTTGATCCGCGCCAGCAGCTTGGCCTCGATCTCGGGCATCTTCAGCTCGCTCGAGACGATGCGCAGGTCGGTGATGCCGCCCGAGGGCGCGATCGTCAGCTTGAGGACGACCTTGCCCTGCAGGCCCGGCTCGTCGCGCAGGGCGCGGTTGTAGATGGCGTAGATCGATCCCTTGTTGCGCTCGAAGACGAGGCGGACGTCCTCGATCGCGCGCGAGGCCTTGCCGCTGCCGCCCTTGGTGAGGTTGCCGCCGCCGCCGCCGCCATTACCGCCGGCGCCGCCGACGCCGCTGCCCGTGCCGTCGCCGCGGCCGCGCGAACCGCCGCCGCCGGCACCGCCGCCGCCGCCGCCGCCGATCACGCCTTCGACCATCGTCAGCGACTGGCCGGCGAGGCCGCCGCCGCCGGTGTTCTTGCTGTAGCCGGCGGTGTTGATGCCGCCGCTGCCGTTGGTCGCGTTCGAGGTGATCATCGCCCGCACCGGCACGCCGGCCTCGGTGCCGGCACCGACGCCGACGCCGACGCTGGTGCCGACGCCCGGACCCTGCTTGACCGGGGCGAGCTGGACCGCGATCGGCGCGCCGTGCAGTTCCTGCAGGTCGTTGTTCATCGCCAGGAGACCGATGCCGGCGACCTTGCGCCGCGCCGCGTCGATCTCGCCCGGCGGCTTGTTCGGCTGCGGCACGCGCGCCTCGGGCACCGGCGCTTCCTTGTTGAGCGCGACCTTGGCGGGCGCGTCGGGGCGGCGCGCCGGCGGCCGGACCGGATCAGGCTTGTTGTTGTTGAGCGCGACCGCCTTTTCCGGCGGCGGCTTGGGCAGATCGGCCTTCGCCTTCGTCTTGGGCTTTTCGGGCTCGGGCTTGGCCTGCTCGAGCATCAGCCTGGCCATCGGCGCCGAGACCACGGGTGCCAGCGTCGGATCGGGCTTTCGCACCGGCAGCCACGGCATCAGGAAGAAGAAGATCGCGCAGCTGATGAGGACTCGCTCGGCGATGCGGCGAAAGCGCGCGTCGTCGTCGGACGACGCCGACCACGGCATGACGCGCGAGCGGAACGAGACCCGGCCGCGCTTCCTCTTGGGCTTGCCGTGGCTGCGCGAATCGTCGCGGCTGCTGTTCATCGTCACTCGGCCGGCCTCGGACATGCGTGCCGCCCTCACGGCTCGAACCTCTGGCGCACGGCGAACGAGACGTCGCTGTAGCCGGCGCGCGCCGCGGTGAACATCACCTTGCGCAGCAGGCGGTACGGGATGTCCTTGTCGGCCATGATCGTGACGCGCTTGCTGTCGGCCTCGTTCTCCTTGCGGATCACCTCGCGCGACGCCTCGACGTCGAGCTCGGCCTTGAGCGGCTGGATCATGTCGCCCTCGACCGCGAGCGCGTCCTTGACCATCGCGACGACCTTGCCGCCGACCAGGATCTCGCTGCCGGTGACGACGACGAGCAGGGTTTCCTTCGGCGCCTTCTGCGACATCGACTCGGGCAGCTTGACGGCGCGCGGGCTGGCGAGCGTCTCGACGCCGCCGCTGTTCGAGAGCAGGAAGAAGATCAGGATCGTGAAGACGTCGATCAGCGACACCAGGTTCATGTCGACCATCGACTGGTTGCGGTTGCGCCGCTCGGCGCGCTTCTGCAGCGGGGATAAGGGCTTCATGGCCGCGCTACTGCCGGATGACCGGCGCGTCGCCGACCGAGATGTTGGGGAAGTAGTCGGTGCTGACGACGCGCGCGCCCTGCACCTGGTGGCCGGCGCGGACGGCGTCCATCACCTGCACCAGCGCGTCGTACGGAACCTCGGTCTCGGCCAGGATCGAGGCGTCGTCGTGCTGCGGGAACTTGAGCTTGATCGCCTGGATCGCGGCCGAGAGCGTCTTGGTGTCGGGGCCGCTCGCCAGGTTCGGGATCGGCGGGTCGATGATCCGGCCGCCGTGCTTGTCGTTCACCTCGACGTACTTGGCGCGGATGATCACCTCGAGCTTGAGCGGCTTGTCGGGATCGAGCTTCTGGACCTGCTCGTTCGACTGCGCCGGCAGGCTGAGGTCGATCACCGACAAGTGCGTGAACACCGCCACCGACAGCAGGAACGGCACCAGCACCACGATCAGATTGATGAACGCGGTGATCTCGAGGTGGGCCTGCGTCTTCTTCAGGCGGCGGGCGGGCATGTCGCTTCTCCGGTCGGATTCGGGGGCCGGTGCAGGCTCAGCCCTTGCTCGCCGCGTGCTCCAGCTTCAGGCGCTGGACCAGGTTCAGGAAGCTCATCTTCGCGGCCTCGAGGCCGTCGACGATCTCGCTCGTCTTGGCCTGCAGGAACGAATGGATCAGCAGGAACGGGATCGCGACCATCAGCGCGAACGCGGTGTTGTTCATCGCGATCGAGATCGACGCCGAGAGCATCTCGGCCTTCTCGGCCGGGTTGACCTGCGCCACCGCCGTGAAGCCCTTGATCAGGCCGATGATGGTGCCGAGCAGGCCGACCAGCGTGATGACGTTGGCGAAGGTGGCGATGTAGTGCGTGCGCTTCTCGAGGCGCGGCACGATCTCCATCATTCCCTCTTCCATGGCGGCGTCGAAGTCCTCGCGCCGGCCCGGGCTCTGCATCCGCGTCAGGCCGTAGCTGACGATCTTGCCGACCGCCGCGTCGGACTGGTTGGCGACGCTCTGCACGTCGCGCAGCTGGCCCTTCTGCAGCAGCGGCAGGACCTGCGCCCAGACCTTGCGGTTCTGGTTGCGCGCCTTGCTGAGGAAGATGAAGCGCTCGATCGCGATCGTCACGCCGAGCGCCATGATGAGCGCGCTCGGGTAGATGAAGAGGCCGCAGTCCTGGAAGAACTTGATGACGGTTGAGAGGGGATCCATGGCTGACTCCGATGAAGTTCGAGATGCGTTTGAAGGCGAAGACCGATTACTTGGTGGGCGCTGCCGGCGCGGCGGGTGCGGCGCCGGCCGGCACCTGGGCGACGGCCTGCGCGTCGTAGCGGATCTGGCGCCGGAAGACTTCGCGGTCGACCGGCGCGAGCGCCTCGTCGAGGACGCTGACGAGCGGCCGGCCGGTGAGGTCGCCGGCGCCGGGCTTTTTCCACGGCACGATGTAGGTGACCTTGGGCAGCTCGCGGTTGCCGATGATCTGGCTGCGGTCGAGGTCGGCCTGGTCGGGCTTGGCGATGACGGCCGGCTCGATGACCTCCTTCGCCGGCGCCTTCTTCGTCTGCGCCGACGCCGGCAGGGTCGCCCATGCGGCGGCGCCGGCGACGAGGCCGGTCACGACGATGCGGATGAGATTCATGGCTTCTCCTGACGACTGACCGTGATCGGCCCGGGCTTGCGGTTCTTGAGATCGGCGACCCATTTGGTTACCGTCGCGTCGCCGTTGGGCATGAGAGCAAGATAGCGGCCATACAGCTCGAGCGCGCGCGCCGTGTCACCCAGATACAAGTCATACAAGATGCCGAGGTTGAGCGCGGCGGCCGCATAGCCCGGATCGAGGCCGAGCGCGCGCTGGTAGGCGTCGCGCGACTTGGCGAACTGGCCCTGCTGGCGATAGGCGATGCCGAGCTGGTTCAGGTAGATCGGCTGGCGCGGGCTGAGCTTCGTCGCCTGCTCGAGCTCGACGACCGACTCGTTGACCTTGCCCGACTGCCGATAAATGACACCGAGGTTGGCGCGCGGGCCGCCGAGCTCGGGGTTGGCCTGCGCCAGCGCCTTGTAGGCGCGCTCGGCTTCGTCGACGCGGCCGCTGCGCAGCGCCCGGCTGGCGTCGTCGAAGGCACGCTGCGTCGCCGGATTGACGGGCGAGTCGTAGACCGGCGGCGCGGGCCGGACCGGCGCCGCGGGCGCCGCCGTCGCCGCGGCACCTGCCGGTCGAGTGCCCGGCGTCACGGCATCGCGGACGGCATCGATGCTGCTGCCGACGGTCGAGCAGCCGGCCGCGCCGAGCAGGAGCGCCAGCGCGGCGAGCCGCGAGGAGACGCTAGCGGATCGCATCGACGACTCCTTCGCTGACCTCGACCTTGCCGTAGCGCACCGGGCGGAGCTCGCGCAGGGCGTCGAAGCTGCTCTTGACCCACTTGTCGTAGACGCCGCTCGCGGCGCGATGGGCATTGACCTCGTGCAGCTCGGTCGCCTTCTCCTCGAACGGGAAGGCCTGCTCCTCGAGCAGGACGTTGTACTGCTCGAGCTCGGCCTTGGAGAGCTTCTTCGGCCGCTCCGACGCCATCAGCGCCTTGCCGAAGTCGCGGTAGACGGAGGCGATGCGGAACGTCGCCGCGGTCGTGACGTCGGCGACGCCGTATTCGGCGGCGACCGAGTAGGCCTTCAGCGCCTGCTCCATCTTCTCCTTCTTCAGCTTCAGCTGGCGCTGCAGCGGCTCGACCAGCTGGACGCTGCGATAGGAGTCGGCGACCGGCTCGGCCATCGCCAGCGCCGCGGTCGCGCCGAGGTAGCGCGTGCGGTCGGTGCGCGCGCCGACGCCGGCCTGGTCGGCGGCGAAGATCTCGCGCATCAGCGCGGTCTCGCGCGTCGGGTTGCCGCCGTCGCGGGCGATCTGGGCCAGGCGCCAGCGGACCTCGACCGCCGACTCGAGCGAAGGCGGGTTCAGGGCGAGGAAGCGCTCATAGGCGCGCGCCGCCTGCGGCTTGGCGTTGGCCTTGTCGTAGAGCTCGGCGGCTTGCCAGAGCGTGTCGCGGGCGACTTTCGCGTCCTTCTCGCGCGTCGCCAGCCGCTCGTACTCGGCCGCGGCGTTCGACCACTGGCCCTTCTCGAGATAGGCGACGGCGAGCTTCTTGTTCACCTCGGGCTGGAGGGCGTGGTTCGGGAAGCGCTGGCGGAAGTCCTCGAGGGTCTTGATGGCGCCGTCCCAGTCCTTGATCGCGAGCAGCGCCGCGGCCGAGTCGTACTGGGCGTTGGCGCGAACCGCCGAGCCCGGCGCGACCGTGCCGACGCGCGCGAAGCTCGCCGCCGCTTCCTGCTGCTTGCCGCTGGCGCGCGCGACTTCGGCCTGCTTGTAGATCGCCGCCGCCTGGCGCTCGACGAGGTCGGCGCGGCCCGGGTCCTTCTCGGGCGTCAGCTTCAGCGCTTCGGCGAAGGCCTTCTCGGCGCCGGCGAACGCGTTCTTGTCGAACGACGCGTAGGCGATCACCGTCCAGGCGACGCGGCGCTGCGCGTCGCTCGGCGGCGGCTTCATGTCGACGGCGCGCTGCGCGAGGAGGATCGCGGGGTCGAATTCCTTCAACGCATACAGCTTCTCGGCCGCGTCGGTCAGGATCGAGCCGTTGCGGGCGTCGTTCGGGAACGCCTGGGCGAAGCGAAGGGCGCTGTCGATGGTCTTCTTCTGCAGCGCCGGCTGCTCGGCGGCCGGCGCCTTCTTCAGCAGCGCTGCGTAGCCGACCAGCGCGCCGTAGCCGGCGTCGGCGGCCTTCTCGTACTTCGGATAGGTGTAGGCGACCTTCTCGTATTCGGTGCTCGCCTCGGCGAACCGGTTGTCCTCGAACAGCAGCTGGGCGAGCAGGAAATTGCTCTCCGCCACCGCCGGGTCGCTCGGGAACGAGGTCAGGTATTCGCGGTACCAGCGCACCGCCTCCTGCGAATCGGCGCTCGACTTGGTCTTCTGCGCGGTCGCGTGGTAGTGGCGCGCGAGCTCGGCGAGGCGCGTCTTCACGAGCGGCTGCGCCTTGTCCCAGCCATCGGGGTTGACGCGGCGGAAGTCGCTCGTCCGGCCGTAGCGCGCGATGTATTCCTTGCGCGCCTCGATCGCCTGGTTGATGAAGCCGCTCTTCTCGTAGATCTCGATCACGCGCGCCTGCATCACCGGCGCCGCCGCATGGAGCGGGTTCTTGCGCGCGAACACGTTGAAGGTGTCGGCCGCGTCCTTGCTGCGCTCCTGCTTGATGTAGAGCTCGCCGAGCTGCTCGTAGACGCGGAACTCGTAGGTCTTTCGCGCCGGCGTCGTCATGAACGCCGGGATCGACTCGGCGCCCTGCAGGTTCGCCAAGCTGATGCTGGCGACGCGGAAGGTGTCCTCGATGAGCTCGCGGTCGGCGCGGCTCAGGCCGGCGATGGCGTCGAGCCCGGTCTCGCCCTCCTTGCCGGCGACCTTCAGGTCGAGCACGCCGAGGAACGACTTCAGCCCGTCTTCGAGCCGGCCCTGCTTGTACTGCGACCAGCCGAGCATGTAGAGCGAGCGGTCCTGGTACGGGCTGGCGTCGGGCGAGGCGAGCACGACCGCGAACGCCTTCTCGGCGCCGGCGTAGTCCTTGCCCGTGAACAGCAGCTCGCCGCGCCTGAAATTCGCTTCTGCGGCGAAGCGCGTCGCCGGGTAGTCCTTGACCATCCGGTCGAGCGTCTTCTGCGCCGCTTCGAGGTCGCCGCTCTGCTCGTAGGCGCGCGCCATCTGGTAGAGGACGCGGTCGTTGTTGGGGTCGGCCGGAAAGTTCTTCAGGTAGTCCTGGTAACGCGCGACGGCCGCCTTGTAGTCGGGCGCCGCCCCTGCGACCGGTGTCCCGCCATGGGCGAAGCCTTCCGTGCGGTTGAGACTCTGGGTGTCGGCGCTGTCCATCTCGAGGTCGCCGATGCGGCGCATCGCTTCCGAGCGCTGCGGTGCCTGCGGCGCGATGTCGAGGAACTTGCGATAGGCCTCGATCGCCTTGGTCTCGTTGACGGCGACGACGTCTTCCTTGTCGACGGTGACCTTGCGGCTGGCGAGCGTCCTCAGCGTCGGCTCGTTGTCGGGCGTGCCGCCGCCGCGGAACATGCCGCACGCCGAGAGCGCGCACGCCGCCGCGACCGCGAGCGCGGCCGGCCGCAGCGCAAGCCGCTCAGGGCTTGGCCGAGGCAGCCTTGTCGGCATCCTGTTTGCCATAAGCGCGGTCGTAGAGTTGGGCGAGCGCGAAGCGCGCCTGCATCGTGTAGGCGGCGATGCGCTGCTGCTGGCCGGTGAGCTCGGCGACGGCGATGTCCTGCGCCTCCTCGCGCTGCTCGCGGCTGAGGCCGGCGACGCGCGGGATCATCACCTGCAGCACCGGCCCCATCGCGGCGATGCGACGGGCGAAGCGGTCGAAGCGGAGCGGCTCCTCGCGCTGCGCGGTCGAGAGCGCATCGGCGTGGCGCTTGGCCTTGGCGAGCTGGCCCTCGATGCGCTCGAGCTCGACCTTGGCATCCCAGAGGCGGCCGACCGAGTCCTGCGAGATCTGCCAGGCGAGGACGCCGGCGACCAGGCGAACCCGGTCGCGCTGCTTGAACGCTTCCTCGTCGGCGTTGGGCGCGTCGACGATGCGGCGCATTTCCTTCATGCGCTCGAGCAGGTCCTGCTGCTTGGCGTCGGCGAAGGCGACGCCGTCGCCGGCGGCTTCGCCGGCAGCGACCTCGGCGTCGATCGCCTCGCGACGCTTGACGAGCGCCTCGATGTCGATCTGCTGCTGCCGTTCGCGAATGACGGGCAGGCGATCGGCGAAGGCCTTGCGCCGGGTCGCGAGCATGTCGTCGAAGACGGCCAGCTTGTCGCGCCAGTCCTCGAGGTTGCGGGCGAGGAAGCGCAGGTCGCGGTAGTTCTTGAGCGCTTCCTGGAACTCGTGCTGGGCCAGCACCTGGGCGAGATGGCGTGCGCGCGGCATGTCGGGCAGGTCGCGGATCTTCCAGAACCAGCCCATCTCCTCGCCCGGGTTCTGCTCGACCAGGCTGTCGACCATCTTGCCGGCGCGGACCGCCTTGATCGAGTCGTTGAGGTCGGCGCTCTCGCGCTCGTAGGCGGCGATCGCGCTCTCGTAGCGCTGCAGCGACTGGCCGTAGGCGCCGAGCTCGGCGTAGGCGTAGGGAATCGCGATCTGCGCCTCGAGCACCGCCGTCTCGCCGAAGTCGCGCTGGGCGAGCTCCTGCCACGGCACGAGCGCGAGCTGCGGGTCCTTGAGCGCATCGGCGGCCCAGCCGTAGCCGAGCAGCGCCTTGCTCGACTGCAGGCTCTGCAGGCGAACGCGCTCGAGATAGGTCCGCGCTTCCTTCGGCCGGCTCTCGGAAAGCGCCGAGAAGCCGAGGGCGACGTTGGCGCGGTCGCGCAGGCTCCGGTACTCCTCGGTCGGCGCCGACTCCTTGCCGAGATCGTCGAGCAACTGCGTGCCGCGCTTCGATTCGCCCGATCTCAGCAGCGCGATGCCGAGGTTGTAGCGAACGTAGCGCGAGCCGGTTCCCTTCAGCGGCAGGCCGTTGAGCGCGCCGGCGGCGCCGGCGTAGTCGGAGCGAAGCATCAGCAGCTGCGCGAGCAGCAGGCCGCGCTCTTCCTCGAGCTGCGCCGGCAGCTTTCTCTCGACCTTGGCGAGCGCCTCCTCGGCCTCGCTCAGGTAGCCGCGCTGGTAGCGGATCTTGGCGAGGTAGAACCAGGCGCGGTCGCGCACGGCCGGCGAGGCGCCGCGGGCGATCATGGTGGCGAAGATCTCGCCCGCTTCCTTCGTCTGGCCGTAGGACGCGAGCATGCCGCCGCGCAGGATCTCGGCCTCGTCGTCGTGGTGGACGAGGCGCTCGAGCCGTTGCGACGCCATCATCGTCGTGATCGACGTGAAGTAGCGGTCCTGGAAGAAGTAATAGAGGGCGTCGCCGTAGTGCGGCGCCTTGATCTCGTGCGTCGGCTCAGGCGGCGCGCTCGAGCCGAACGGCCAGGCCGCGAGCGCAGCCGCCGGCGGCAGCGCCAACGCCGCCGCCGCAGCGGCTGCACAGCCGATGCGAAACGCGAGGCGAAGAGAGAAACCAGCAAGCATGGGGAATCACTGCCAGAGCTTGACGTCGAATTCGGGCTGAAGCTTGCCGGCCGAGTCCTGGATGCGAAGCTCGATGTACTTGGCTTCGCCCGTCTTCTCGAACTTGACGTTGGCGCCGCGCCGGTAGTCGCGCTCGTGCGGCCCCTTGCCGGTGAAGAAGGCGATCAGCTCGTGCTGGCCGTTCTTGAGGTTGCCGAGGTAGACGCGCTGGACGCCGCCGCGATGCAGCGCCTCGACCTCGAGCGCCGTGTACAGGTAGTTGGCGATGACCTTGTCGTCGAGCTTCACCTGGACCGAGTCGAGCTGGAACATCTTGCCGACGTCCATCGAGACGAAGAGCGCGACCTGCGTGTTGGCCGGAAAGAGCAGCTCCTCCTCGAGGACGAGCAGGTCGCGGTTGAGCTTGATGACGTCGCTCTTGACGTCCTGGATGCGGCCGTCGAGCGTTCCCGCGACCGGCGCGCTCGCCGGCGCGCCCGGCGTCAGCGCCGCGCTCACCATCGCCGGCACGCTCGCTGCGGCCGCTGGGCCGGCGACGCCGGACGCGGCGGCGGCAGGCGCCGCGGACGACGCGGCCGCGGCGGGCGCGGTCGTCGTCGTCGCCGGCGCGGCCGCAGGCATCGCGATCGGCGCGATCGTCACCGCCGGTACCGCCGGTGCGCTCGCCGCACGCCCGGATGCGGCAGCGGGAGCGTCGGCGCCCCAGGCGATCGGCAAGGCCGCGGCCAGGACGGCGACGGCGATCAGTTTGCAGCTTCGTTTGAGCATGGCTGTCTCAGTAGGTGGCCGACAGATACACCTGGATCACGTTCGAGGCGTAGCCGTAGAGGCTGCCGTCGCGCAGGTCGGTGAAGTCCTTGAACTTGAAGCGGGTGTATTCGTACGAGCCGTTCAGCTTGAGGTCGTAGCGGCCCGGCACCTTGCGCAGGTTGTAGGAGAGCTTGGCGCCGACGCCCATGTCGTTGAACGTGCTCAGCTGGCGGTTGCGCGAGACGTACTGCGTCTCGCTGTTCGCGTTGTCGCTGTAGAAGAGCGCGTGCGTCTGGGTGTAGTAGCGAAAGAACGTGTCGGCGAGCCAGTTCTGGCCGAAGTAGCGGCTGTAGCCGATCTCGGCCGTGTGCGCCTTGATGTCCCAGGTGTCGCGGAAGTAGCGGTACTCGACGTGCATCGCGTCGCGCGAACCGAGGTCGCCGACGAGGCGGAGCTTGATCGCCCGCCCCGAGCGCGTGCGCGGGTTGCGCTCGGGCACGGTCGCGCCGAAGACGCGTGCGACCCGGTACGGGCTGCCGAGGAAGCCTTCGTCGGAGAGCGCCTCGAAGTTCGCGCTCATGAGCCAGCGCGTCGTCAGGATCTGGGTCGCGCCGACGCGGTACTGCCAGTGCCGCGCGGTGTCCGAAAACTCGGGCGAGTAGCGCTTGAGCACCGTGTCGCCGGCACGAGTGAAGCCGAGCGCGACCGTCGTCATGCCGCCGAAGACCTCCTGCGTCACGTCGATGCTGCCGGTGTTGGCGGTGTAGTCGGGCTCGTGGCTGGTCATCGCCCCGACCGTGATCTGTGCGTCGCGGTACACGTAGTCGGCGCTGAGGCCGAACTCGTGCCGCGTCTCGCGGTACGGGCTCGCCGTCGTGACGACGTCGATCGATGCATTGCTGACGGCATCGAGGTAGTACGTCCCGGTCAGCGACACCTTGTCGAAGATGCTTTTTCGGATCAGGAACGCCGGCCCGCTCGCCGTCACGCCGCCGCCGGTGTAGACGTGGACCAGCGCCTCGGCCTTGTCCTCGGGCAGGTCGACGGCACGGGCGACCGGAACGGCGAGCAGCCCGCCCAGCAGGCCGCCGAGCAGCGTCAGCAGACGTCGCCAGAGGCCGATCGCCGCCTTAGTTGCAGCCACAGCCGCCTCCCTGGAATCCGGTCGCGCCGCGCGCGCCCTCGCGCACGTCGCGGACGTGCTCGAAGTGCTTGTCGGGCAGCGCATCGCGCGACAGCTTCATGATCGGATCGGCGAGCCGCTCGCGCTCGTAGGGCTTGACCCACGGCTGGATCGTCGGCACCTTCGGCACGGCGCAGCCGCCGAGCAGCGCGGCAGCGAGCACGGCGACGACGGCGAGCGCGCGCGCCGCCGTCATTTCAGCAGCTCCCGGATCTGCTTCTCGTAGTTGTCCTCGTAGCCGGCGAGGTAGCCGCGATGGACGTAGCGGACCTTGCCGTCGCGATCGATGATCACCGTCGAAGGCATCGTGCTCAGGTCGTAGAGCTTGCTCACCGTCTTCTCGGTGTCGAGCAGGACCGGGAACGTGACGCCGAGCTTGCTCGCGACCTCGGCCGCCTTGCCGACGTCGTCGTCGACGTTGACGCCGAGGAGGACGAAGCCCGAGCCCTTGTACTTCTCGTAGAGGCGGTTCAGCTGCGGCATCTCCTGGCGGCACGGGCCGCACCAGGTCGCCCAGAAGTTGACCATGACGACGCGGCCGCGCTGCTCCTTCAGGCGCAGGTTGGCGCCGCCGCCCATCGCGTGGAGCGTGAAGTCGGGCGCGGCGGTCGCCGGCGCGATCGCCGACGACGCCGTTCCGGCGACGACCGCGAATGCGGCGCAGGCGGCGATCCGTAACGCGCGGGCGGAACGGGCAGGACGGCGAACGGGCGATGCGGAGTTCATGGCGGCGAGGGTCAGAAGAAGACGGTCAGGCCGCCGGTGAGCTCGACGTTCTGCGTGTTCTGGCGCTTGCCGAGCAGGTCGAGCGAAAAGACGTGATCGCGCAGGTCGAGCTGGAGCGCGACCCAGTCGGCGAGATAGACGCGGTAGCCGAAGCCGGCGTTGAAGGTCGGCTTTCTCTGCAGGTCGAACTTGGTGCTGCCGACGCCGGCGACGACGTAGAACTGCGACGGCCGCGCGCGCCTGCCGCCGATGAAGATCTCGCCCGGGAAGAGGTTGTAGCCGGCCGAGAAGTTGTAGTAGGAGAGCTTGGCGCGGTCCTGCGGAAAGATGCCGCCCGGCAGGATCTGGCGGAACAGCTCGTCGCTGACCTTGGTCTGGCCGTAGACGCCCTCGACGAAGAAGTCCTCGGTGATGTGATAGCCGATGCGCGCGCCGTAGACCCAGCTCGAGCCGAAGTTCTGCGTCGCGTAGGTGCCGGTGAAGAGGCCGACCTCGAAGTCGTTCGACGGGAACTTGGGCTTCTCGATGTCGCGCCGATCGACCTGCGGCACGACGACCTGGTCGGTGTTGGCGGGCGGCGTGCTCTGGGCGAGCGCGGCGACGCTCGCGGCGCCGAGAGCGGCCATCAGGGATGCCTTGCGGAAGGTCTTGTTGTTCATCGTGTGTGCCGGTTTGACCGACGGTCGTTGCCGCGGGTTCAGAACGAAGATGTCAGAAGAAGAACGAGAGGCCGAGCGTCCAGGCGCGGTACTCGGTCGAGTGCTGGTCGTTGATGAAGGCCGTGTAGAGCGAGTAGTCGCCGCTCATCACGAAGCGCTCGCTCAGGTAGTAGCGCAGGCCGACGCGCGCGACCGCGAGCTTGGCGTTGGTGTCGGTTGCGCCGATCAGGCTAAGGTTGGGGAAATTCTTGAACTTGCCGACGCCGACGCCGAAGAACGGCGAGACGCGATGGTCGGACCACGGCTCGACCAGCAGGTCGATGTGCCAGAGGTCGGTGCCCGAGAACACGCCCTGCACCTGGCCGATCGTGCCCTCGAGGCTCAACGTGTCGGAGAGGCGATAGCTGGTCCATAGCTTCAACATCGGCTCGGACTTGAAGTGTCCCCAGGCCGCGCCGAGCTGAACCTTTCGGCTCAGGTAGTCATCGAGAAGAACATCACGAAAGGTCTTGCTGCCCCCGGCCGCGGTGAGCGTCGACTCGAGCTGCTGCCGGCTGACCCAGCCGACCTTGTTGTCCTCTGTGCGGACGCGGAACCAGTCGGTGTGACGCAGCTCGATCTCGATCCAATCGCTGCGCGGCGCGACGAAGAAGATCGGATAGCCGCGGCCCGGACCGCTGCGCAGCTCGATGTAGGGGTCACTGATCTGCACCAGCTCCGACTTGCGCGAGCGCGGCGCTGGCGCCGGACGCAACGCGGCGGCGACGGGCGCCGATGCGGCGGCGGTCGGCGCGGCCGCGGTGGCGGCGGCCGAGGCGGCGCTGGCCGGCGCGGCGGGCGCTGTCGCAGCCGTCGTCGCTGGCGTCGTCGGCGTGGCCGGCAGCGGCGCGCTCGCCGCAGCCGAAGCCGGCGCATCCGGCGCGACGGCGTCGGCCGCAGCCGCCGAGGCCGCGAAGAGGACGCCGCAGGCGCAAGCCGCGCCGAGCGCGGTCCGAAGCAGAAAAATCATCGCCTCGCCGCGTTCTGTTCGCGGACCCACCGGTGTGGTGGCGCTCACTGGGTGTTGCACGTGCCGGTCTTCGGATCGGCCGGCGTGAACATGGTGAACGTCGCGGTGCTGAACTCGTCCTGGCCGAGCGGCGCAGGATGCGTGATCCAGTACTTGATCAGCTTGATGTTGGGATCGCTCTCGCTCGGGAAGACCTGGCCGCCGCCGTGGAAGACGTTGAGCACCAGCGGCTTGACGACGAGGCGGCTCTGCGTCGTGTTGCCGACGACGACCATCCCCTGCGCCGAATAGAAATTCTTGTAGATGTCGCTGGCGCGGATGACGTCGGGCGTGTTGGCGGGATCGCTCACGTCGAGCGGCTGCGCGGCGGGCACCAAACGAAAAGCGCCGCCGGTGCCCGTCACCGTGTCGTGACAGCCACCGCCGGCGCAGGTGTTGGTGTTCGGGCTACCCTGGATCTGGAGCTGGGCGAGAAAGATCGGGTTGATGCACTTTTCGAAATACGCGAAGGAGAGGTGCTGGTTTCCCTGAGTGCTTTCGGGATTGCTCACCACGGGCGGATTGCCGAGTGGATTCGATGAGCCTCCGCAAGCAGCCAGGGTTCCCAGCAACGCGATCGAAAGAACGGTCCTTCGCAGTTCGGTCATCAGTGTCAACAGCCCGTGGCGATCCAGCTGGCAATG
This sequence comes from Caldimonas sp., assembly GCA_035995885.1. Lineage (GTDB taxonomy): Bacteria > Pseudomonadota > Gammaproteobacteria > Burkholderiales > Burkholderiaceae_C > Schlegelella_A. The sequence continues at coordinate 19,809 of DASYKC010000014.1, forward strand.
GTGTTGTAGTTCGCGCTGCCGATCGGCAACACGGCGGTCGTCTGCGGCTGCACCATCCCTTGCGGATGCGGCACCGTCGACGGCCTGCTCAGCAAGTAGTTCGAAGCGGCGTTGCAGGCGTTCGAGATCATCGACAAGGTCACTCCGTAGTCGCCCTTTGCGTCGCCCGTGAGGACGAATCTGTTATTGCGGAACGAAGTTCCGATAGGCGTCTTGGACATGCTACTGCCGATGGCTTGGTGGCAAGCCGCTGCGCACGTCGTGGTGAGGATCGGCAGGACATCCTTCTCGAAACTCGCCATGCTCAGGCCGGTGATGGTCCTGACGTTCGCACCCGGATCGAACGGATCGTTGTAGTACTTGCCGCCGAGGTCCATCCATTCGGCGAGCAGACGCTTCTCCGCGGCGTTGAGCATCTTCGAGTGATCCGGCGCGCCCGCGGGCGGGTTCGGATGCGCGGCACGCGCTTCGGCGCCCGACAGCAGGCTCTGGCCGGTCATGATCTCCATGAGTCGGCTCTTGCGCGCAAGGCCGAGCGCCTCGCCCTCGCTCGCCGCGGTGTCGACGAGCGCCGGGCCGCGAACGATGACGAGCACGCCTTCTTCGATCCGCGTCAGCGGCAGGCCGGTGACCGGGTCGAGCTGCGGGTCGCCGAGCATGAGCTCCTGGTACGACTCGGTCCGGCCGGTGCCCGAGATCGACGCTTGCAGGTCGAGCTTGTCGGGATCGTTGTGGCAGCCGGTGCAGGTGTTGGCAGCGCGGTTGCGCGTCCAAAGCGGGGCGACGTGGGTCGGATAGTTGATGAGGCCGTTGGTCGGCACGGCCGTGACGAGGTCGTCGGCGACGACCGCGTTGCCCGTGTACTTGAGCGCGATCGTCGGCCGCGCGGTGACGCCGGCCTTGGTCGTGTCGGCCCAGTAGTCGCTGTACATCAGGTCGTTGACGAGCTTGAGCGCATTCGGGTCGAGGCGCGTGCGCGTGCCGGCCATCGTCTCGCCGGACTGGTGCGCCACGGCGAGCGTCGTCTTGATCGACGTCGGCACCGAGTTGACGACCGCGCCGGAGTTGATGGCGCCGCCGCGACGCGGGCTGTGGCAGCCGTCGCAGGTGCGACGCTCGCCCGGCCGGACCTGGATCCAGTTGGTGTGCGTCTGGAACGCCTGGCCCTGCTCGTTGACGACCGCGAGGCCGATCGGCGTGTCGGCCGGGACGGTCAGCTTGAACGAGCCGTCGGGCTCGATCGGCGCGTAGCCGAGGATCTGCTGCATCTCGAACTCGGTCTCGCCGAGCGCTTCGCGCATGCCGCTCATGCCGGCGCCCGGGGCGACGGCGCGCACGGCGCGGATGAAGCGCGCCGGCGAGCAGCCGTAGGCCGCGTTGGCGGGATCCTTCATCTTCACCAGGTCGGCGACCTGCGAGCGCGTGTCGAGCGGATCGGTCGGCGCGGTCATCGCGATCTGCGTCGTGCAGCCGGCCGGCGCGTCGGAAGCGACGAGGACGCCGCTGCCCATGCGACCGAGGCCGTCGGTGTCGTAGACGCTGCGCACTTCGAGCAGGCCGAGGTTCTGCGCCGCGAGCGTCGCGTCGACGTTGGTCGGCAGCGTCGCGTTCGGCTCGGTGCGCGCCTGGATGGCGACCGGGTGGGTGTTCATGAACCCGGGCGGCGGCGCCGCGACGATCAGGAAGGTCTGCTGCTTCGGGTCGAACATGTAGATCGCGTACGACGGCTTGACGTTGTCCTGAAGCTCGTCCTTGACGATGTCTTCGACCAGGCGCTCTTCGCCCAGGCGCGCCATTTCGGCAGCGCTCAGCGTCGCGCAGGAGACGACGACACCGGACCGGCTCACTTCGCACGGCGTGTACGAGACCAGGACGCGGTCGGTGCCGTCCCAGAGCGGGTACGGCGTCGAGACGCGGCCGTATTGCGAGATGCCGCGGCCGAGGCTCAGCAGCTGCGCCGTCGCCTGCGTCTGGCCGACGCCGGTCACGCCGGGGTTGGCGGGGGTGTTCTGCTCCGAGAAGTTGGCCGCGTCGATGAACATCAGGCCGCCACCTTCGTGCGTGCCCGAGAGCGGCATCAGGTCGGAGGCGATGAAGCCGGCGTACTGGCCCTTCGGGTCCATGTCGCGCGGGTGCAGGAAGCTGTTGCCTTCGCTGTGCGCGCCGTAGAGGACGAACAGGTCGGTGCCGTCCGGCTTGGCGCGGAAGACCTTGAAGTGGTTGCGGCCGCCGACGTGATCCCAGCGCGAGAACATGATGTCGCCGTTCTGGCGCACCGTCGGGCTGCGGTCGTGGCTCTGGTTGAACGAGACCTGCGTGACGTTGCCGCCGTCGGCGTCCATCGTGTGCAGGTTGAAGACGGTCTCGCGCTCGTACTCGTCGAGCGCCTTGTAGGTGTGGCCGTTGAACTGGTTGACGCTCGACTTGGTCTGGCGGTTCGACGTGAAGACGTAGCCGCGGCCCGCCGGCAGGTAGGTCGGCTCGACGTCGTCGGCGCCGGTGGCGGTGAGGCGGCGGAACGTGCCGCCGGTCAGGCCGCCCGTCGTCATGTCGTATTCCCAGATGTTCCAGGCGCCGGTGCAGGCCGCCACGGCGCCGATCTTCGACGTGTTGTCGGACGGGCAGTTCATCGCGAAGATGATCTTTTTGCCGTCGTACGAGACCTCGGGGCTCTGGACGTCGCCGCGGCCTTGCGTGAACTGGGCGGTGACGTTGTGCTCGGTCGCGCTGGCCGAGGACTTGTCGCGGATCATCAGGTCGCCACCGGGCGCGCTCGGGCCGCCGTTGGTGGGATTGATGTTCATCGTATTGGCACGCTGCGCATAGGCGATAGGCACATCTCCCGCCACCGTGACGGTGGTCGAGTCGCCGCTGCTGCTGCCATTACCGCAGCCTGCAAGCGCGCCTGCCAACACTAAGGTGCTGGCCCATAACGATCCGGTCACGACCTTGTTCATGAAAGTCTCCTGGTGGTCTCGGGGTGCAATGTCATTGCGTCGTCGACGCGCTTGATGGAGGCGGAGGTGCCAGTAATCCTGAAGAGAAGTGAAGCGCGCCGGCGGCGTCCACGACGACCGCATCGACACCCGATTGCGATTCGACGAGAGCCATCCCGCGCTCGACGCCGAGTACGAAGACGATCTTTGAAAGCGCCTCGCAGGTCAACCCGTCATCGGCAAGAATCGTCACGCTTTGTATGCCGCGCGGCGATTTGCCCGTCGCCGGATCGATGAGATGGTGAAAGCGCGTGCCGTCGGCGTCGAAGTAGCGCTCGTAGTCGCCCGAGGTCGAGATCGAGACGTCTTCGAGCGGCAGCATCGCGGCGAGCTGGCCGGGCCGGCGCGGGTCGCGGATGCCGATCGACCAGGGCCGGCCGCGCCGGTCGCCGATGACGCGGCTGTCGCCACCGGCGCTGACCATCGCATGGGCGATGCCGCGCCGACGCAGGATCGCCGCGGCGTTGTCGACCGCATGGCCCTTGGCGAAGCCGCCGAGGTCGATGCGCATTCCCGGTTTTGCGAAGCGCACCGTGGCCGCCGGGCTGTCGAGGACGAGGTGGCGCCAGCCGACCGCGGCCTGGGCGCGGGCGAGCTCGGCGTCGCCGGGGCGGACCCGGTTGCGGTAGTCGTAGAGCTGGCCGACGGCGGCATAGGTGATGTCGAAGGCGCCGCCCGACAACGCCGAGAACTCGGCGGCGCGGACGATCAGGCGGGCCATCTCGGCGCTGACCGGCACCGGCCCGGCACCGGCGCCGCGGTTGATGCGCGACAGCTCGGAGTCTTCCTTGTGCGGGCTCATCGTCCGGTCGATGCGGTGCATCTCGTCCATGACCGCGGTGATCGCCGCCTCGCCGGCGGCGCGCTGGTCGCACCACAGCTCGACGCCGATGGCCGTGCCCATGATCGACTCGTCGCGCTTCAGCCACGTGCCGGAGGAGACCGACGGAACGAATCGGCCTAGCACGGGAGCCTCATGTCGACCTGCCTTCGAGATGGCAAACACGGTTGCTCTGCTTTCGTCGGATTGAACGGCGCCGGCGACGAATTGATACGAATACCGGCCCCCTTCCCCTACGCAGATGACGTGCCCGTCCCGGAAATGGCGCTGGTCCGTCAAGAAGCGGCACTATCGGCCCGCTGATCCGGCGCCAGGCCGGGGGCTCGGCAACGCAAGCGACGATTTTTCACGCTCCTGCGTGCAGATGCTTCACATGTTTCCGAACGCAACAGGCGAGCTCGGCCGACGCGCGCTCCGACGCTGCGGTTCGACGCGATTCTCGATGCAATTCCGTTGCCGTCGGCCGCGCTTCGGCAATCGGGGAAGTGCTAGTCGCACGACGTCGCTTTCGACTTAGCCTCGGCCGGCAGGTGCGCGAACGTCGTCGGCCCTGAGGCGGCGTCCGCCTTTCGAACCGGAGCACACCGTGAAGCGTCTATCGATCCTGTTCAGCCTGTTCGCCGCGGCCGCGGCGGGTGCCCAGACCGCCGTGCCGCAGATCGCCTTCGACTCGGTTGCCGACGCGATCAGGATGCCGAAGGACCTCTTTCTCGGCGAGGCGTCGGGCGTCGCCGTCAACTCGAAGGGCCACGTCTTCGTCTTCTCGCGCGGCAGCACCAGCGGGCCGGCCTACGGTGCCTCGGCGGCGCAGCTGCTCGAGTTCGACGCCGACGGCCGCTTCGTTCGCGAGATCGGCAAGAACCTCTACGCCTGGTCGTTCGCGCACACCGTGCGGGTCGATCGCGACGACAACATCTGGTGCACCGACAAGGGCTCGGACCTGGTCGTCAAGTTCAGCCCCGAGGGCAAGGTGCTGCTCGTCCTCGGCCGCAAGCAGGAAGCCTCCGACGAGGACACGGCCCCGCTCAAGCACCCGAAGCCGCCGCTGCCGGCGGAGGACGGTCGTTTTCGCCAGGTCACCGACGTCACCTGGGATCCGGCCGGCAACATCTTCATCAGCGACGGCTACATCAACTCGCGCGTCGCCAAGGTCGACAAGGACGGCAACTGGCTGACGTCGTGGGGAACGCGCGGCGACAAGCCGGGCGAGTTCAACACGCCGCACAGCATCGCCGCCGACGCGCAGGGCAACGTCTACGTCGCCGATCGCTTCAATCGCCGCATCCAGGTGTTCGACGGCAACGGCAAGTTCCTGCGCGCGCTGGTCATCGACGTGCCGTTCGACAAGAGCACGAAGCCGGTGATCGGCAACGCGCTCGATCCCAACGCGACCTCGGGAACGTTCTCGCCCGGCGCGCCGTGGGCGATCTGCATCACGCCCGGGCCGAACCAGGTCCTCTACAGCGCCGACGCGTACCCGGGCCGCATCTACAAGCTGAGCCTCGACGGCAAGGTGCTCGGCACGATCGGCGGCCCGGGCCGCCAGCTCAAGCAGTTCGCCTGGGTGCACGAGATCGCGTGCCCGTCGGAGAACGTTCTCTATGTCGCCGAGCTGCTGACCTGGCGCGTGCAGAAGCTCCTGCTGCGGCCCAACTGAGCGGCGCCGCGCCGACCTAGCGCGCGAGGGCGATCCGGCGCAGTCGCTCGGCTTCGTCGGCGAGCGAATCGTCGACTTCGCGCAGGACCGCAGCGACGTCGACCGGGCGGGTCGATGCGTCGAAGCGTCCGCTCAGCGGCGTCGCCGGCTGCAGCACGCCGCGCTCGAACAGGGCCCAGATTTCCTCGCCGAACCGCGTCGCCAGCAGCTCGGGCGCGAAGCGGCCGAAGAAGTCGCGCAGGTTGGCGACGTCGCGCAGCAGCATGCGCCTGGCGTGGTTGTTGCCGGCGGCGTCGACCGCCTGCGGCAGGTCGATGATCACCGGCCCGTCGGCACCGAGCAGGATATTGAATTCCGACAGGTCGCCGTGGACGACGCCGGCGCACAGCATGCGGACGACCTCGCGCATCAACGCGGCGTGATGCGTGCGCGCCTGCTCGGCGCTGAGCTCGACGTCGTTGAGCCGCGGCGCAGCGGCGCCTTCGGCGTCGGTGACGAGCTCCATCAGCAGCACGCCGTCGTGGAAGTTGTACGGCCTGGGGACGCGGACGCCGGCGGCCGCGAGGCGATGGAGGGCATCGACCTCGGCGCTCTGCCACGCCGCCTCCTGCGCCTCGCGGCCGAAGCGCGTTCCCTTGGCCATGGCGCGCGCCTGGCGCGTGTTCTTGACCTTGCGGTTCTCGGTGTAGTCGACCGCCTGGCGAAAGCTGCGCTGCGTCGCTTCCTTGTAGACCTTGGCGCAGCGCGTCTCGTCGCCCGAGCGGACGACATAGACCATCGCTTCCTTGCCGCTCATCAGCTGGCGCACGACGCCGTCGATCAGGCCTTCTTCGATCAGCGGGACGAGCCGCGCGGGTGCCTTCATCGATCCTATTTTGCCCGGCGCGGCCGGCGCGGCGTCACGGACAGGGCACGACCGCCGGGCAGACGCCGTTGAAGGTGCGCGGCATCGTCTCCTTGCACGAGCCGACGGCGGTGAAGGTGTTGCTCGCCAGGAAGTCGGGCTGCAGGTCGGCGCGCCAGCCGCGATCGATGCCGAAGCGCGCGCTCGACCGGATCTCGGTGTTGGTGATAAACGGGGTCGCGGGCGGGCCGAAGATGCGGATCGCCGCGTCGTTGATGGCGACGCCAGGGTAGGGACAGGAATTGCTGCCCGAGACCGACGCGCCACCGGCAAACTCGACGCGCGTGTTCTGCATCGTGCTGCGCGGATCGATGGCGCCGCCGAAGCTGACGCCGAGCCAGTCGCCGGCCGCCGACGCGAGGCCGCGATCCGACGTGAAGACGATCTTCCCCGCTTCGGTCGGGCCGCCGATCGCAATCAGCGCGCCTTGCGCGACCGCGGTGCCGATGCCCGGATCGACCTTCAAGGTGCCGCCGGGCGGGAACTGCATCGTCACGCCGGCCTCGATCGTCAGCACCGCGACCTGGCCGGCGAGCTGCGAGTTGATGTCCAGGCGACCGCCGTCCGGCCCGCTGCCGACGTGATACGGCACGCCGCGGTCGTGCATCGTCTGCGCGTCGAGAACCGGCCCGCCCGAGCCGGCGATCGCGATCGCGTCGTGGCCGTTGCCGGTATACGTGCCACTCGGTACCGAGCCGATGACGCGCGCATAGACGTGCACCGGATAGCCCGCCGAGCCGTGCACGCGCAGGTTCTTCGAGCTGGCGTCGAAGCCGACCGGGCCGTTGATGTAGACGCCCTGGCTGAGCGAGCCGGCGATCTCGACGTCGTCGACGTGGAAGGTTCCCGTGGGGCCCGGGCTTTGCATGTGCAGCGCGCCGGCGAACGCCGGGTTGACGTTGAGCGGGTCGCCGCCGCCGGTCAGCAGCGCGTGGTTCAGCGACAGGGTGCCGCCGAGGTTGCGGATCGACGACCAAGCCTGGCCGGCGACCTTCGCCTCGAAGGTGACGGGCCGCCCGGACGTACCGAAGGCGACCAGGCTGCCGCTCGGCGTGACGGTGACCGTGCCGCCCTTGACGATGCGCACCACGGCGCATTCCTGGATCGTCACCGCTGCCGCGACGTTGATGTCGAACGGGATGATGTGCGGGCTGCCGGCCTCGGTCCAGGTCTCGGCGACGCTGACGCTGCCGTGGGTCGTTCCGACGCCGGTCTGCGCCGCGCAGGGCAGGACCGATCCCACCGGGCCGCAGGTCAGGTTGAGGTCGGTCACGTCGCCGTTGCCGACGGTGCCGCTGACGAACGACGTCCCGGCGATCGCGCCCGGGCCCGTGAAGAAGCAGGTCTGGTTGGTCGGCTGGACGCGCACGCTGATCGAGTACGGCGTTCCGTTCACGGCGCTGGTGTCGCTGGCCGCGTACACGAAGTTGCTGGTGGTGATCGCCGCCGTGCCGAGCTGGACGCCGAGGTTGGGCGAGAAGTAGGTGAGGTCGAGGCCGGTGCCGGTCATGCCGGTGATGGTTCCGCCGACCGCATACGCCTGCGGATACGGGCAGGTCACGACGACGTTCGTGACGTCGCTGTTGCCGATCGTGCCGCTGCCGTTGCTGACCGTGCAGGTCTGGTCCGGCGTCTGCGGCTGGGCCGCGATCGTCACGCTGAAGGCGCTGCCGAACGCCAGCGGCGAGGCGAAGGTGTACGTCCCGTCGATGAATCGGGTCAGGTCGTCGCCGCCGTTGTTCTGCAGCTTGATCCCGTGCGCCGAGTGCTGCCGGAGGCCCTCGAGCGTCAGCGACACGGTGTGCGTCCCGCAGACCACGTCGACGCCGCCGACGTCGGCATTGGCGACGGTGCCGCTGGCGTTGACGACGACGCAGGTCTGCGCCGGGTTGGTGGGCTGCCTCGAGATGGTGACGCCATAGACGGTGCCGGTGACGGCGCTGGTCCGGCCGGCGTCGAAGACGAACGCGCCGTTGGCGTTCACCGGGTCGATCGAGGGCAGGCTGACGTTGTCGGCGCTGTACTGGAGGTCGAGGCCCGTGCCGGTCAGTCCCGAGACCGTCCCGCCGACAGCGTAGGCGGCTGCATAGGGGCAATCGATCGCGACGTTGGTGACGTCGCTGTCGGCGATCGTGCCGCTGCCGCGCGTCACGGTGCAGGTCTGGTCGGGCCCGGTCGGCTGCGCGGAGACCGTGACGGTGTAGGCGGCACCGGGCGCCAGAGCAGTGGCGAAGCGGACCGAGCCGTCGCCGAAGACCTTGAGGTCGTCGCCGCCGTTGTTGCGCAGCGTCGCGCCGTTGTACGAATGACGCAGGCCGGTGACCGTCACCGAAACGGTGTGCGTGCCGGCGGTCGCCGCGTCATCGCTGCCGCTGCACGCAGCGAGGAGAAGAACCAGGGCGGACATCGCGAGTCGACGCAGGCCCCGCTCCGCGCCAAGGCTCGGGTCCCACGGTGCGCAGGGGGTGGTCATGTCGATTTCCTGGAAGTGCGGGCCCGGTTGTAAGGGCGACCGCGTCACACGAGCGTCACGCGGCGACGCCGGCGTGCAGCAACCAGGGAACCCCGAGCCTCAGAGGCCGTCGACGTGCTCGACGATCTTGCGCAGCTTCTCGAGCTCGGCCATGCGTTCGGCGGCGACCGTCTTGAGCGCGTCGAGCTCGGTGTTCTGCTGCTGCAGGCGCTTCTCGCTCTTGGTGCGGATCGCGTCGGCGCGCCGGACCTCCGACTTCAGCTCCTCGACGCCCTCCTCGAGCTCGCCGTATTCGGCGATCTTCGCCTCGAGGCGGGTGATCTCTTCCGACTTGGCGGCGATGTTGCGCGCCAGCTGCCCCTCGCGCCGGCGGTTCGAGCGCATCTTCAGACGCAGCAGCACGTACATGATCGAGACCGCGACCAGCGTGATCGACATGATCAGCAGCAGGCCCCACAGGATCTGGATGATCGCCTTCGTCTCGACGGCGTAGATGGCGATCTCGTTCGGGTTCACGGCGGTCCCTGTTCTTCTCGTCACGGCGAGGCAAGCACGATGCGCGCCGGCGCCTCGGCGTCGTCTCCGATCGCGGCGTCGACACGGACGATGGGCCGGCCCGGTGGCCGCGATGCTAGTCGGCGCGGCGCGCGCCGGACATGGCGCGAACCACTACGGCGACGGTGCCGGCGGCGCGCGCGCCGGCTTCGGCGTCGCCGCGATCCGCTCGGCGACGGCGCTCGCCTGCTGGGCGATCGTTCGCAGCAGGCCGCCGGCCTGGCGCAGGTCGAAGCCGATGAAATAGACGCCGGCGAGATCGCCCGTGCCGACGAGCGCGGTCGGCAGGCCGCTGTCGTCGACCGGCACCGCGGCATCGGTGAAGAGCGCAGCGACGCCGGCGCGGTAGCCGGTGGCGAGGACGATCGCGTCGAAGCTGTCGCTGCGGCCGTCGACGAACTCGGCGCCGCCGGCGACGAGGCGGCGCAGCCCCGGATAGACGGCGATCTCGCCCGACTTGATCCGCGCCAGGGTGCCGACGTCGATCACCGGCGTGCGGCCGTGCTCGCGCAGCTGGCGCAGCGGCGAGACCGGCGAGCGCTGCAGGCCGTAGCGGCCGATGTCGCCGACGGTGACATCGCAGAGGAATCGGGCGAGCGCATCGCCGATCGCGTTCGGCAGGTGCGAGAGGAGGATCGAGGTCTGCTGCGTCGGCCGGCCGAGAAAGTCGCGGTAGACGATGTTGACCGGCGAGCGCACCGAGAGCGCAGCGGCGACGCCGTGCTCGGCGAGGTCGAGCGCGATCTCGGCGCCGGTGTTGCCCATGCCGACGACGAGAACGCGCCGGCCGGCGAACGGCGCGGCGTTGCGGTAGTCGCGGCTGTGAACGATCGCGCCGGCTGCGCCGAACGCTTCCTCGCCCTCGATCTTCGGCGCGAACGGGTGGTTGTTGGCGCCGGTCGAGACGACGACGGCGTTCGAACGAAAGGCGTTCCCCGATCGCGTCGTCGTGCGCCAGCCGCCGCGCTCGTCGCGGGCGATGGCCGTCGCTTCCTCGCCGAAGCGCGGTGCGATGCCGGCGCGCGCCGCGTACGCGGCGAGGTAGTCGACGACGCCCTGGCGCGGCACGTAGCGCGGCTGCTCGTCCGGAAACTTCATGCCGGGAAGCGTCGACAAGGTCTTCACCGTGTGCAGGTGCAGCCGCTCGTAGTGGTCGCGCCACGACGCGCCGACCTGCGCCGCCTTCTCGATCACGAGCGGCCGGCGCCCCTTCGCCTGCAGCGTCGCCGCCGCCGCCAGCCCGGCGGGCCCGGCGCCGATCACCAGAACGTCCGTGTCCATGCGCGCGTGCTCCTCCGCGCGCAAGGATAGTCGCCGCGAACGCGGCGACGCGAAGGCTCAGGGCGTGGCTTCGAAGATCAGGTTGAACGGCGTCTCGGCGGCGCGACGAAAGCCCGTGAAGCCGCCTTCGCCGACGACGCCGCGCAAGCGCTTCTCGCCGGCCTGCGCGCCGAGGCAGCGGCCGACCTCCTGCGAGCGCGACGCCGGCGTGCAGATGAAGGTCGAGGCGGCATAGAAGATGCGGCCGACCGGAGTGAGGTTGTCCTCGAGGCGGTCGTTGGCGAACGGCTCGACGATCATCCAGGCGCCGTCCTTGCGCAGGCTCTGGCGCACGTGCGCGGCAGCGCCGGCCGGATCGCCCATGTCGTGCAGGCAATCGAACATCGTCACCAGGTCGTAGGCGTCGCCGGGATAGCTCTTCGCGCTCGCGACCTCGAAGCTGACGCGCTCGGCGACGCCGGCCTTCTTCGCCGCGGCGCGCGCGTGCACGATCGACGGCTCGTGGTAGTCGAAGCCGACGAAGGTCGACGCCGGAAACGCCTCGGCCATGATCAGCGTCGAGGCGCCGTGGCCGCAGCCGACGTCGGCGACCTTCGCGCCCGCCTCGAGGCGCTTTTCCATGCCGTTCAGCGCCGGGATCCAGCTCGAGACGAGGTGCGCGGCGTAGCCCGGCCGGAAGAAGCGCTCGGTGCCGTGGAAGAGGGCGACGTCGTGCTCGTGCCAGCCGAGGCCGAGGCCGGTGCGAAACGCCTGCATCATCTTCGGGATCGCCTTGAACTGCGCGACCGCGACCTGGAACGCGCCCGGGATGAACGCCGGGCTGCCCTCGACCGCGAGGGCGAACGCCTGCTCTTCGCTCAGGCTGAAGGTGTCGCTCGCCGCGTCGTACTGGACGTAGCCGCTCGCCGCCTGGCACGACAGCCACTCGCGCAGGTAGCGCGGATCGGTCTCGGTGCGCCGGGCGAGCGCGTCGGCGCTCTGCGGCTCGCCGGCCAGCGCCTTGTAGAGGCCGAGCTGGTCGCCGACGACGATCGTCGCCGCATGCATCACGGCGCCGAGGTCGCCCACGAACTTGCCCATGAACTCGTTCAGCTTCGCTTCGTCGATGGCCATCGCGTTCTCCCGGCGTGTCGCGACGCCGAGCATCGGCCGGTCGTGGCGCGACGTCCATCCGCAATCCGACGTACGTCCGGTGGCGCGGCCCGGGCACGGACTTCATTTCTATAATCGCCCAGCTTTGCGGCCGGCGACCGGTCATCGGCGCCGACAAGGGAGATTTCATGACACTGTCACGTGCGGCCGCCTCCGGCCCTCGCATCGCGGCGCTCGCGCTGCTCGCGTTCGCGGCCTGCGCCGCCTCCGCCCAGGGGCGTTTCGCGATCTCCGCCGACGGCCAGGAAGTCACCGACTCGACGACCCGCCTGACCTGGCGCCGCTGCGCCGACGGCCTGCGCTGGGACGGCAAGGCGTGCAGCGGCAAGCTGCTCAAGTACAGCTACGCGGCGGCCAAGCAGCAGGCGGCGAGCGACGCCAAGGCCGACGGCAAGGCCTGGCGCATTCCGAGCAAGGACGAGCTGATCGCGCTCGTCGACATGGCGAAGAAGAAGCCGCGCATCGACCCGCAGGCGTTCCCGCAGACGCCTTCGGCGCCGTTCTGGGCCACCCGCGAGGGCAGCGACGACAACCTCAACGCCTGGCTGGTGAGCTTCGCCAACGGCAAGGTGCGCGGCAACGTCGGCCAGGCGAAGTTCCCGCTCCGACTCGTCCGGGCGGCGTCCTGAGCGCGCTCCGGGCCGGCTCGTGAACGAGCCGCTGCGCAACCTCATCGCCGGCGGCGGCGACGCGCGCTTCGGCGTCAACCCGCTGCGCTGGGCGCTCGGCGCGATCGCGCTGGTCGTCGTGCTGTTCCTGATCTGGCCCTTCTATTCGGTGCCGACCGGCAGCCGCGGCGTCGTCACCCAGTTCGGCAAGATCGTCGGCATCGAGGGCGAGGGCCTGGCCATCCTGCCGCCGTGGCAGAAGCTTTCCAACTTCAGCATCCGCGCCGAGACGGCCAACATCGAGAACGCCGAAGGCAGCACCAGCGACACCCAGCCGGTGAAGGTGAGCCTGACGGTGCGCTACAGCATCGCCACCGATCGCGTCGCCGAGGTGTTCGAGAAGTACTCGCACGACGGCAACCTCTCGTCGTACGTGCAGACCGCGACGCAGGAGATCTTCAAGGCGGTGACGGCGCGCTACACCGCGCCCGACCTGATCGCCCAGCGCTCGAAGGTCTCGAACGACATCTACGCGGCGCTGCGCGAGAAGCTGTCGCTGTACGGCGCGCAGGTGATCAACATCGACATGCGCAACTTCGCCTTCTCCGATTCGTACATGCACGCGATCAACGAGAAGGTGACGCAGGAGCAGCTGCGCCTCGGCGCCGAGAACAAGCTGAAGACGGTCGAGGCCGAGCAGAAGCAGAAGGTGGCGATCGCCGAGGCCGAGGCGAGCGCGCTGCGCGCCAAGGCCGACGGCGAGGCCTACGCGAACCTGAAGGTCGCGACCGCGCAGGCCGACGCGCTCAAGATCCAGAACGCCGCCCTGGCGCAGAACAAGGATGTCCTCGAGCTGCGCCGGATCGAGGTCGCCATGACCCAGGCCAAGGCCTGGAACGGCATCCTGCCGGTCAACGTCTACGGCAGCGCGCCGATCCCGTTCATCAACCTCACGCCGCCGCCGGCCGCGAAGTAGCGACCGCGAACACCTCGACCGGCAGCGCCTTGCCGCGAAAGGCGACGGCGCCGAGGCGCTCGGTCGCGTGCCGTTCGCCGAGCTCGGCGCAGGTCTCGGCGTCGACCAGGATCGCGCGCAGCGCGACCTTGGTGTGCGCCTCCAGGCGCGCCGCCAGGTTGACGGTGTCGCCGATGCAGGTGTAGGTCGCGCGCTGCTGCGTGCCGGTGTAGCCGGCGACCATCTCGCCGGTGGCGACGCCGATGCCGACGCGGATCGGCGCCCTGCCCGCTTCCGTGCGCTCGTGGCCGAGCAGCTCGATCAGCTCGACCATCTCGAGCGCGGCGCGCACCGCCGCGGCGGCGTGGTCGGCGAGCGGCAGGGGCGCGCCGAAGATCGCCATCAGGCCGTCGCCGATCATCTGGTTGACGACGCCGCCGTTGCCGGTGATGGCGTCGAACATCAGCGTGTAGAAGGTGTTGAGCAGCTCGATCGTCTCTTCGGGCGGCTGCGATTCGACCAGCGCCGTGAAGTCGCGGATGTCGCAGAACATGACCGAGCCGCGGATGCGCCGGCCGGCGAGGGCGAAGCCCGACTGCTGCAGGTCCTGCGCGACCTCCGAGGTCGCGAAGCGCCGCACGAGCGCCTTCTGCTGGTCGCGCAGGCGCTTCTTCTCGAGGCTGGCGCCGATGCGCGCCTTGAGCAGCACGGCGTTGACCGGCTGGGCAGGTAGTCCTCGGCGCCGAGCTCGATGCAGCGGACGACGTTGCCGAGGCCCTCGAGCGACGAGGTGACGATCACCGGCAGGTCGCGCAGGGCGCGGTCGGCGGCGAGCTGCTCGAGCACCTCGAAGCCGTCCATCTCGGGCATCTCCATGTCGAGCAGGAGCAGGTCGAAGCCGCCGGCGCGCAGCATCTCGAGCGCGACCCGGCCGTTCGCCGCCGAGGCGACCGTGTGCCCCTGCAGCTCGAGGCTGCGCGTCAGCAGCAGGCGATTGACCTTGTTGTCGTCGGCGACGAGGAGGCGCGCCGGGGCGTGGACCGTGTCAGGCATCGCGCAGCGCCTTCAGCTCGGCGGCGACCTCGGCGTAGCGCGCCTCGAGCGGCGCCAGCGCGGCCGAGGCGCGCGCCGCGTCGATGCCGGTCAGCTCGAGCTCGCGCGCCATCGCGGCGAGGCCGAGCGCGCCGAACGTGCTCGCGTTCGACTTCAGCGAGTGGGCAGCGCGGCGAAAGCTCTCGGCGCGGCCGGCGGCGAGCGAGGCGCGCAGCTCGGCGAGCATGGTCGGCGCTTCCTCGAGGAAGGTATCGATCAGCTCGCGCGCGAACTCGGCGCCGGCGCTCGCCTCGAGCTCGGCGAAGGTGGCGCGGTCGATCGTCGGCGTCGTCATGTCATCGGCCCGCGCGCGCCGGAACGCCGTTCAGCGCCTTGACCAGCTGATCGACGCGAATCGGCTTGGTCAGGTAGTCGTCCATGCCGGCCTCCAGGCACATCGCGCGGTCGCCCTGCATCGCGTTGGCGGTCATGGCGACGATTCGCGGGCGCTGCCGGGCCGGCAGGCGCGCGCAGATCTGCCGGGTCGCGTCGAGACCGTCGAGCTCGGGCATCTGGACGTCCATGAGCACGACATCGTAGGCCTGCCGCTCGACCGACTCGACCGCCTCGATGCCGTTGGCGGCGAGATCGGCGCGATAGCCCATCTGCTGCAGCAGCCGCATCGCCAGCTTCTGGTTCACGACGTTGTCCTCGGCGAGCAGGATGCGCAGCGGGTGGCGTGCCGCCATGCCGGGATCGATCTGCGGCGCGACGACCTCGGCCGCGGGCTTGGCCGCAGTCTCGTGCGCGAGCAGGCTCACCAGCGTGTCGAACAGGTGCGACTGGCGGATCGGCTTGGCGAGGTAGGCGTCGAACAGCGCGTCGGTGTCGCCCGCCTCGCGCCGGCCGAGCGAGCTGAAGAGGACGAGCGGCAGCGCCGGATGCTCGGCACGAATGCGGCGCGCCAGCGCCAGCCCGTCCATCTCGGGCATGTGCATGTCGACGATCGCGAGATCGAAGCGCTCGCCGGCGCCGAGCCAGCGCAGCGCTTCGCGCGGCGACTCGGTGTCGAGCGAGCGCATCCCCCACTTGCCGGTCTGCAGCGCGAGGATGCGCCGGTTGGTGGCGTTGTCGTCGACGACGAGCACGCGCTTGTCCTGCAGCTCGGGCTGGACGCCGACGAACTCGCGCCGGCGGCTCGCCGGCAGATCGGCGATGTCGGCCTCGATGGTGAAGAAGAACGTCGATCCCTTGCCGAGCCCCTCGCTCTCGGCCCACATTCGGCCGCCCATCAGCTCGGCCAGACGCCGGCTGATCGCCAGGCCGAGGCCGGTGCCGCCGTACTTGCGCGTCGTGCTCGAGTCGGCCTGCGAGAACGACTCGAAGAGGCGGCCCATGCCTTCGGCGCTGAGGCCGATGCCGGTGTCGCTGACGGCGAAGGTCAGCATCGCCTTGGCGCCGGCGCGCGGCTCGCTGCGCACGGTGACGACGACCTCGCCGCTCTCGGTGAACTTGACGGCGTTGGCGAGCAGGTTGAGAAGGATCTGGCGCAGCCGCGTCAGGTCGGCGCCGACGGCAGGCGGCACGTCGCCCTCGAAGACATAGGCGATGTCGAGGCGCTTCTCGGTCGCGCGCGTGCTGACCAGGTCGAGCGCCGACTCGACGCAGTCGCGCAGGTCGAACGGATGCGACTCGATGTCCATCCGGCCGGCCTCGATCTTCGAGAAGTCGAGGATGTCGTTGATGATCGTCAGCAGCGCGTCGCCGGAGTCGCGGATCGTGGCGGTAAAGTCGCGCTGCTCGTCGCTGAGCGGCGTATCGAGGAGCAGCCCGCTCATGCCGATCACCGCGTTCATCGGTGTCCGGATCTCGTGGCTCATCGTCGCCAGGAACGAGCTCTTCGCCTCGTTCGCCGCCTCGGCGGCGGCGCGCGCCTCCTGGGCCTGCCGGAACAGGCGCGCGTTCTGGATCGCGATCACGGCCTGGTCGGCGAAGGTCTGCACCAGGCCGATCTCGGCCGGCGCGAACGGGCGCACCTGGAAGCGCAGCAGCGCGATCACGCCGATCGAGCGCCCGTCCTGGACCATCGGCACGGCGAGGACGCTGCGAAAGCCGTTCCTGGCCTGGAGCTCGCGCACGTCGGGGTACTCGCTCTCGATCAGCGGCACGATGTCCTCGACGTGGACCGATCGGCTTTCGGCGACGGCGCGACCGACGACCGAGCTACGCCGGATCGGCAGCTCCTCGCCCACCGACTCGGGCAAGTAGGCGCTGCCGTACTGGGTCATCGCGCGCAGCTTGTCGCCGACCGTCAGCCAGACCCGGCTGCCCTCGGCGTGGCAGAGCATGCCGGCGCGCTGGGCGAGCGCCTCGAGCACCGGCTGGACGTCGGTCGGCGAGCTGCTGATCACCTTCAGCACCTCCGAGGTCGCGGTCTGCCGCTCGAGCGCCACCTGCGTCTCGTTGAACAGCCGCGCGTTCTCGATCGCGATCACCGCCTGGTCGGCGAAGGTCTGCGCCAGCACGATCTCCTGCGGCTGGAACGCGCCGGTGGTCTCGCGCAGGATGGTGATCGAGCCGATCGCCCTGCCCTCGCGCAGGAGCGGCACGAACAGGCACGAGCGGTAGCCGAGCGCGATCGCGAGGTCGTGCATGCGCGGGAACTGCTTCACCCCTTCGGCGGTGTCGGCGACGGCGATGACGCGCGACTCGAGGATGCTCGTGCCGGCGCCGCTGCCGCGGTCGAGCGGCCAGGGCTTGAGGAAGCCGACGCCGGTCGGGCCGGGGTCGTCGGCCGCGTAGGCGACCGACTCGATCATGTTGCCGTTCGGCATCGCCAGGGCCACCGCCTTGCCGCCGAACAGGCGCCGGCAGCTCTGCACGATCGCATCGAACACGGGCTGCGTGTCGGTGACGGAGCCGCTGATGACGCGCAGGATCTCGGCCGTCGCCGTCTGCTGATCGAGCGCCTCCTGGGTCTCGTGGAACAGGCGCACGTTCTCGATCGCGATCACCGCCTGGTCGGCGAAGGTGCCGAGCAGGTCGACGTCCTTGTCCGCGAACGCGCCCGCCTCCCGCCGCAGCACGGCCAGGCCGCCGATCGCGACGCCGTTGCGAAGCAGGGGCGCATAGATCCCGGAGTGAAAGCCGCTGCCGAGCCCGAGCTGGCGCAGCCGCGGATAGCGTTCGGCGGCGACGGCGAGGTCGGGCAGGTGGATCAGGCGGGCCGCGGCGACGCAGGCGCCGATCGGGCTGTCGTCGCCGATCGGGATCGGCTCGCTCGGCAAGCCGCCGTTGCTCGCGCGCGCGCGCAGCTGGCCGGCTTCGGCGAGCCAGAGGACGACGCGGCTGCCGCTCAGCAGCTCGCCGCCGTTGCGGACGATGGCGTCGAACACTGGCTGGGTCTCGGTCATCGAGCTGCCGAGGACGCGCAGGACCTCGGCGGACGCGGTCTGGCGCGCCAGCGCCTCGCGGGTCTCGTTGAAGAGCTGCGCATTGCGCAGCGCCAGCGTCGCCTGGCGCGCGAGGCCGACCAGGAACTCGAGCTCGCGCGGCTCGAACGGCCGGCCGCCGTTGCGCCACACGGCCATCGCCCCGAGCACCTGCGCGCCGGCGAGAAGCGGAACGACCATCAGCCGCTCGTCGGTGCTGCGCGGCGTGCCGGCGACCTGGATCCCGCGCGAGTCGGCGTCGATGTCGTTGATCAGCTCGGGCTCGCCGCTCTGCAGCAGCGTGCCGATGATGCCGACGCCGACCTCGACCGCGGCCGACTTGATCGCCGCGGCATCGTCGCCGATCGCGACCGTCGCGCGATGCGTGCCGGTGGCCGGATCGGGCAGGAAGATGGCGCTGTCGGTCGCCTGCAGCAGGTCCTTGGCGTGGTGGGCGATGCGGTCCATGACGATCGCGAGGTCGAGCGACGACGACAGGTCGCGGCCGACCTCGGACAGCGCCGAGGCCTCGCGCTCGCCGCGCTCGGTCTTCTTCAGCAGGCGCTGCGTCTCGTCGAACAGGCGCGCGTTCTCGAGCGCCACGCCCATGCCGGCGGCGACGGTGCCGAGCAGCCGCACCTCGCCATCGCCGTAGGCATGCTCGCGCTGGTGATCCTCGAGGACGATCGTCCCGAGCAGCCGGTCGGGGCCGAGGATCGGAACGAAGATCACCGACAGCGACGGATCGGTGTCGGGAAGATCGAGGATGCCGGCGGCGACGCGCTCCGCGGGCGTGTTCAGCACGACCGGGCGGCGCGTCCGCTCCATCACCTCGCCCGGCCCGCCCGCAACCCGCGCCATCGGCTCGACGTACAGCCGCTCGCCGTGCTCGTACTCGTACAGGAAGCGGATCAAGCCGGTCTCCGGATCGAACCAGCGAATGCCGATGTTGCCGGTCTCGAGCACCTCGCGCAGCTTGTCGCCGACGAGGTCGACGATGCCCTGGAAGCTCAGCTCGGCGGCCATGCCCTTCTGGATGCTGTTGATCACCGCGAGCTCGGCGTTGCGCTGCTCGGTCTCCTTCAGCAGGCGCTGCGTCTCGTCGAAGAGGCGTGCGTTCTCGAGGGCGACGCCGGTGCTCGCCGCGACCGTCGAGAGCAGGCGCACGTCGGCGTCGCTGAAGGCGTCCTCGCGCTCGTAGTTCTCGAGGATGATCGTGCCGAGGAAGCGGTCGCCCGAGAACATCGGCACGAACACCGACGACAGGCTCGAGTCGGTGCCTTCGAAGTGATGCAGGCCGAAGGCGCGGGCCATCGCCGGGTTCCTCGAGACCACCGGCTGGCGCGACAGCAGCGTCTTGTCGACCGGCCGCTCGAGCGTGTCCGGCACCGGCGGGTGAACGAGGCGGACGCCGTGCTCGTAGGAATAGAGCATGTGCCGCATCGCCACCGTCGGATCGCGCCAGGTGATGGCGATGTCGCCGGTATCGAACACCTCGCGCAGCTTGTCGCCGACGACGTCGACGATGGCCTGGAAGTTCAGCTCGACGCTGACGCCCTGCTGGATGGTGTTGATGACCGCGAGCTCGGCGTTGCGCTGCTCGGTTTCCTTGAGCAGGCGCTGCGTCTCGTCGAACAGGCGCGCGTTCTCGAGGGCGACCGCCATGCTGCCGGCGAGCGTCTGGAGGAGGCGCACGTCGGCCTCGCCGAACCCGTGCTCGCGTTCCATGTCCGAGAGCGCGATCAGGCCGCGAACGACCGCGCCGCTGACCAAGGGCACGAGCAGGATCGATTTCTCGACCGCCTGCGATCCGGCCATGACGTAGCTGCCGAAGCGCTCCATCGCCGCGGCAACGCCTTCGTTGATGAGCAGGGTCTCGCCGCTGCGGAACACGTGCGGGCCGAAGCCGCGACTGTCGTCGCGGAGATGGAGGTCGGGCAGCGCCACCCGCGCGCCGCGCTCGAGCGTGTAGGGAAAGTGCACCGTCTGGGTCGCGCCGTCGAGGATGCGGATGCCGACGTCGCGGCCGTGGAAGATCTCCTGGATCTTGTCGCCGACGGCGTCGTAGATGCCCTGGATGCTGAGCTCGGCGGCGAGCGCCGCCTGGACGCTGTTGATGACCGCCAGCTCGGCGTTGCGCTGCTCGGTCTCCTTCAGCAGGCGCTGGGTCTCGTCGAACAGCTGCGCGCTCTGCAACGCCATTCCCATCGCCGTGCACACGGTCGTCAGCAGGCGCAGGGCGTCGTCGTCGAAGGCATGCTCGCGCTCGAAGCTGTCGACGTTGACGAGGCCGACGACCCGGCCGGCGCTGACCAGCGGTGCCCGCATGTACGACAGCGGCTGCTCGGTGCCGGGGACCGGGCCGCTCGTCATCTCGGCGCGCGTGTGCACCGCGACGGCGACGCGCTCGCCCAAGGCGCGAAGGTTGACCGGATTGCGGCCGACGTTGAACGGCGCGACGTCGGTCAGGCGCACGCCGTGCTCGTACACGTAGGCCGGCGTCGCGACGAAGGTCTGCTCGTCGAACCAGGCGATCGCGAGGTCGCCGGTCGCGAACAGCGCGCGCAGCCGGTCGCCGACCAGGTCGACGATGGCGCGCAGGTCGAGCTGCGCGACGAGGCCCTGCTGGATGCCGTTGATCACCGCCAGCTCGGCGTTGCGCTGCTCGGTCTCCTTCAGCAGGCGCTGCGTCTCCGCGAACAGGCGCGCGTTCTCGAGCGCCGCGCTCATGCTCGCCGCGAGCGTCTCGAGCAGGCGGACGTCGTCGGCGCTGAACGCGTGCTCGCGCTCCATGTCGTTGAGGCAGAGCATGCCGAAGACCTCGCCGGCGACGATCAGCGGCACCAGCAGGAGCGACTTCGGCGCGCGGTCGCCGAAGATGTTGCCGACGCTGCCCAGGCGCGCTGCCATCTCGCGGATGCCGTCGTTGGCGAGCAGCGTGCGACGGCTGCGGATGACCTCGGCGCCGAAGCCGCGGTCGGTGATCGGCATCGGCTCGGGATGGACGCGCTCGCCGCTGTACACGGCGTAAGGGAACAGGAACCGGCCCGACGCGCGGTCGACGATGCGGATGCCTTCCATCGCCCGCGGGAAGACCTCGCGCAGCTTGTCGCCGACGGCGTCGTACACGCCCTGGATGTCGAGCTCGCCGGCGAGCGCCTGCTGCACCGCGTTGATGATCGCCAGCTCGGCGGCGCGCTGGCGCTCCGCCTCGTAGCTCTTCGCGTTCAGGAGCGCGACCGCCATGCTCGACGCGATCGTCTGCAGCAGGCGCACTTCCGACTCGCCGAAGGCGTACTCGCGCTCGTGGTTCTCGAGGTTGACCGCGCCGAGCACGCGCTCGCCGACGACCATCGGCACGGCGAGCAGGCTGAGGGCGCGATCGGTGCCCGGTACCGCCGTGATGCCGGCGGCATCCTGCTCGGCGAAGTTGTTGTACACGGCCGGCCGCGGCTTGCGCAGGAACGGCCCCCACGGCGTGCCGACGGTCGGCGAGCGTGGCGCGGCGTGGAGACGGACGCCGTGCTCGGCGATGTAGAGATAGTGCAACCGGTCGGCCGCTTCGTCCCACCAGCGGATGCCGACGTCGCCGGTGGCGAAGACCTCGCCCAGCTTGTCGCCGACAGCATCGACGATGCCCTGGAAGTCGAGTGCCGCGCCCACCGCCTCCTGGATGCTGTTGATGACCGCGAGCTCGGCGTTGCGCTGCGCAGTTTCCTTGAGCAGGCGCTGCGTCTCGGCGACGAGGCGGGCGTTCTCGAGCGCCAGGGCGTCGCGGCGGCGCAGCCCGGCGAGCGCCGCTGCGGCGTGGCCGGCGAGCAGGGCGAGCCGCTCGCGATCGTCGGCATCGAAGCGGCCGGTCGCGCCGTCGATGTCGGCGTAGAGGCCGCCGAGGACCTCGTCGTCCGCGGTCAGCGGCGCGACCAGGCAGGAGCGCTGGCCGCGCTCGTCGGCGCCCTCGGGCCCATGGCGAAGCCGCGCCGCGCGGCTGCGCCGTGCTTCGTCGAGCCACGGCGCGACGAGCGCGAGCAAGGCGCCGGCGTCGTCGCCGCGCGGCACGCGCGCCCCCGCCAGCACCGGCCCTTCATCGCTCGCGAGGACGAGAAGAACGGCGCGCGCGCGCAGCAGGCGCGCCGCCTCGGCGACGACGGCGCGCTGCAGCGCCGCTTCGCTCTTCTCCCCGGCGAGGCGCAGCCCGGCCGCCGACCATCGCTCAGGCGCCCGGCGCGCGCCGGCCGCATTCGAATTGCGCCCGCCTCGAATCACGTGCCTGTCCTTGTCGTGAGAAGCAAGGGAAATCGGTCGATCCCGCGCCGACCGTGGGTGCCGGTGGCTGCAGGACCGGGCGCAGTCTACAGGCGGCTCCCGCTGCGCCGCCGGCGACGCGACGGTCGTTCGATCCGGGCGGCGCGCCGGCGCGGACGACCGTGAGCGCCGACAGCGTCGCGAGAGCGGCGACAGCGATGACGACGCCGAGCGACGCCGACCGGCGCGGCGCGCCGCCGCAGCGATGTCTCCGCGCCGCGCCGACGCGCACACCGGCGGCGCCGCTGCGCGCCATCGCTTCGCCGCCAGACACGGGCGCAGCGTCAGACATGGGCACACGCCGCCCGGCGCGCCCGCATCGCCTGCCGACCCGACGCGCCGAGACGGGCGACGGCGCGCTGCATCGTCAGCTGCAGGACGTCGCGCTGGGCGTGGCTGCCGCCGAGGCGGTGCGCCTGCGCCGGCAGGCTGGCGAGCAGCGTGATCGCGCGCAGGTCGTCGCGGCGGCCGAACGCAGCCAGCGCGCGGCAGGCGCTCAGGCCGAGCAGGCGCGTCGTCGCGCCGTGCCGGGTCGGCAGCGCATGCCGGAGCGCCAGCGCGCGCTCGAGGCGGTCGACGCGGCGCCAGTGGCGCGCGCCGACGAAGGCGAGCATCGCGTGCAGGTCGTTGAAGCTGCAGTAGCCGTCGTCGAGGTGCGGCGCCCAGGCGTCGGCGAGCTCGACCCAGCGCGCGCCGGTGTCGCTGCCGCCGAGGTCGATGCGCCAGAGCAGCGCCGACGCGTCGATGAGGTCGGCGACCGCGTCGGAGCGGCCGGCGCGGATGCGCCGGTCGTAGAGATCGAGGGCGCGCGCCGGCCGGCCGAGCGCGAGCTGGAACAGGCCCATGTGCCACCAGCAATGCATCGCGACGACGGTGTCGGTGGCCCAGGCGTCGACGTGCGCGTCGAGCCAGCGCTCGCCGGCCTCGGCACGGCCGGTCATCTCGAAGACGTGGGCCATGACGTGGTGCGCGCGCGCGTCCGCGGGATCGAGCGCGAGTGCGGCGCGGGCGCTCGCCTCGGCATCGTCGTAGCGGCCGCTCTCCTCGAGGCCGAAGGCGTGCATGGCGAGGACGGCGTGATAGCCGGGCAGCTCGTTCGACCACGCCGGCAGCACGGCGGCGACGCGCGCCTGCATGCAGACGACGTCGCCGCTCACGTAGTCGAGCGAGTGCACCGCCTGCAGCGCGAGCGCGTCGCGCGGCTCGACGCGCAGCAGCGCGCCGAGGACGGCGCGGGCGGCGTCGAGGTCGTCGTCGTCGAGGACGGCGGCGATCGCGGCCAGGTGCAGGCGCTCGCGCGCGTTCGCCGGCAACGACGCGGCGCGCTCGAGCACCGGCCGCGCCATCGCGACGCGGCGCGGGTCGCGGCTGCAGACGAGCAGGTACGCCTGCAGCACGTGCGCCATGACGAAGCCGGGCGCCTCGCGCAGCGCGAGCGCGAGCGGCGCCTCGGCGCCTTCGCGCCAGCCCTGCCAGGCGGCGAGCGCGCGCTCGAACGCGGCGAGCGCGCCCGGCGCGGCGCCCGAGACGAGACAGCCGCGATCGTCGATGCCGCTCATGGCGAGGACTGCGTCGATGGCGCCGGCGCCGGCGCGATGTTGAGGTTCATGCGAAAGAGGTTGTCCGGATCGAAGCGGCGCTTGAGCGCCTGCAGGCGCGGGTAGTTCCTGCCGTAGGCGGTCGCGACGCGCTCGCCTTCGTCCTCGGTCAGGAAGTTGACGTAGCCGCTGCCGGTCGCGTGCGGCGCCGCGGCGCTGAAGGCGGCGCGCGCCCAGGCGCGCACGCGCTCGTCGTCGCCCGGGTCGGACCAGCGGCCGTGCACGTTCATGATGAAGCTCGCGTCGCGGCCGACGAAGGCGGTCGCGTCGGGGGCGACGCGCGCCATCGCGCCGCCGAGCTGGGCGACGAAGATCTCGCATTCGCCGCCGGGCAGGCCGGCGGCGGCGGCGATCACCTCGTCGATCGCGGCATCGCTCAGGCGGCTGAAGTTGTTCGACTTCCAGTAGTTGCGGCCGCCCGGCGCGAGCAGCGGATCGAACGCGCCCTGGAATCCGGCGTACGTCGTCGGCGCGAGCGCGACCGCGATCGGCTCGCCGAAGCGCTCGATCGGCGCGACGGCGCGATGGCCCGCCTCGATGTCGCCGGCGTAGACGATCGGGAAGATCACGACCTCGGTGCCGTGCGCCGCGACCGGCAGGAACGGCAGCGGCGGCGCCTTGCGCAGGACCGTCCACACGCTCAGCTCGTCGGGCGCGGAAGCGCTGAAGTCGCGCCACGCGCGCAGCACCTGGCGCGCCTGCGCGATCGGATAGACGACGAAGCCGGCATAGACCTCGGGGCCGACCGGATGGAGCGCGAACTCGAACGAGGTGACGACGCCGAAGTTGCCGCCGCCGCCGCGCAGCGCCCAGAACAGGTCGGTCTCTTCGCGCGGCGACGCCGTGCGCAGCGATCCGTCGGCCATGACGACGCGCGCGCTCAGGAGGTTGTCGATCGTCAGGCCGTGGCGGCGCGTCAGCCAACCGAAACCGCCGCCGAGCGTGAGCCCGGCGACGCCGGTGGTCGAGTTGATGCCGAGCGGCGTCGCCAGGCCGTGCGCCTGCGCCGCGGCGTCGAAGTCCTTCAGCAGTGCGCCGGCGCCGACGCGCGCGGTGCGCCCGGCGACGTCGACGTCGACCGCGCGCAGGGCCGAGAGATCGATCATCAGGCCGCCGTCGGCGACGGCGTTGCCGGCGATGTGATGGCCGCCGCCACGGACGCTGACGAGCATGCGGTGCGCGGCGGCGAAGCGCACCGCCGCCTGCACGTCGGCGTCGGTCAGGCAGCGCGCGATCGCCGCCGGGCGGCGGTCGACGGTGGCGTTCCAGACCTTGCGCGCGTCTTCGTAGCCGGCGTCGCCGGCGCGCAGGAGCCCGCCGCTGATCTGCGCGGCGAGCGCGTCGACGTCGGCAGAGGCGAGCTGGCGGACGTTCCGGTCGAGGGTGGAGTAGGTCAATGAGTTCATGAGGGCTCCGCGGATTCGCAATGAGTGAGGGAAGCGCCGTGCGACGGGGTCGCGACGGAGCTCGATTCTTCGGTGGGCCACCCGCGCGCGCCTGGCTGGGCGTCGTCGTTGCTTGCCCGCGCGTCCGCGTTTGCCGCCACGGCATTCGCCGCTTGACCGAGCGTCCGGCGGCGTTGACCGAAACGCCGCGTTGCGTGTATCCAACTGCACAGCGGCCTGCCGTGCGGATCTTCACGTCGCGTGCGTGCGGCGACGCGCACGGCCGCATGCAGCTTCCTACGATGCGGCTCCCTTCGACTGGAGACAACGCCATGCCCTGGCGCAACGGCCCGCACGCGCGGGCACCCGGCGGCGACGCCGACCGAGATCGCCTGCCGCGCGCGATCGCCGCCCGCCTCGCGCGCGCCGGCCGGATCGCCGAAGTGCCGGCGGCGATCGCCGCCGCGGCGGCAGCGAACCAGCCGCGCCACGCGCCGGCGCAAGCGGCGCCGGACCGCTGGTCGCGCGAGGTCTTCGAGCTGATCGAATGGCGCCGCTTCGAGGCCGTCGTCGAGGCGCTCTTCGCGCAGGCGGGATTCGAGACGCGCTCGCAGACGCACGGCGCCGACGGCGGCGTCGACATCTGGCTCTATTCGGTCAACCACGCCGACGGCGACGCGCCGGTCAGCATCGTCCAGTGCAAGCAGTGGATGCGCCAGAAGGTTGGCGTGCGCGAAGTGCGCGAGCTGCGCGGCGTGATGGCGCAGCACGGCATCGCCCGCGGCCAGTTCGTCACGACCTCCGACTTCAGCGCCGATGCGCGCGAGTTCGCCGACGGCAACGGCATCGGCCTGCACGACATCGACGGCCTTCTCCGCCTGATCGCGACGCGGCATCCGCAGCAGCAGGAAGCGCTGCTGCGCGTCGCCTTCGAAGGCGAGTGGTGGCGGCCGACCTGCGCGAGCTGCGGCATCAAGCTCGTCGAGCGCACGGCGCGGCAGAGCGGACGCGCGTTCTGGGGCTGCGAGAACTTCGCGCGCGGCTGCAAGACGCAGATGGCGATCCGCTTCTAGCCACGCCGATGCCTGCCGCGCGCGGCGGCGACGCTCAGTTGAAGGCGACCGTCACGTAGGCGAAGGTTCCGTCGCTGACGGTCGCGATCGAGACCGACGGCGACGCACCCGACGGCGCCGCCGACACGACGGCGGGAACGACGATGGTCGCGCTTGCGGTCGCGCGCGCAGCGAGCGCCGGCGCGCCGATGGCGAGCAATGCGAACAGGACGAGGGTCTTCACGTGGGCGCCGCGATCGGGTCGGTGGCGCCGACCCGTCGCTGCGAGTCGGCGTCCGATTGAACGCCGCTGTCTCGCCCCTGCCTACCCCGGAGTCACGGGGTCGCTCGCCCTCCGCCAGCTCGCCCGATGGTGTCGCGGCGGTCTCGCCCGCTCGCTCTATGTCGCGCCGGTCGTGCCCCGGCGCCGGCGCCACGCGGCGAGCATGCCGGCCAGTCCCGTCGCCAGCAGCGCGGCCGTCGTCGGCTCCGGCACCGCAGCGATCTGAACGCCGTTGGCACCGTAGAACGTTCCCGAGCCGGAGACGATCGAGAAGTCGTCGATCGGCCGGCCGGCAGCGTCGAAGATGTCGATGCCGGTGAGGAGCGCCGTCGAAGCGAAGCTGCTGTCCGCCGAGCCGAGGCGAGGGATCGCGTATGCGAACACGCCGAAGGTCAGCTCGAACGGCGTGCCGAAGACGACGTCGAGCGCGACCGTGTCGAAGACGCCGGCGCCGCTGATCGACGTCGGCGTGACGGTGTAGCCGGCCCGGCCGCTGCCGGTCTGCGGTGCGAACGTCGCGGTGCCGGCCTGGATCGACGCCGTCATCAGCGTGAACACCGGCCCGCTGTCCTTGCGGTAGTTGGCGAAGATCGCGGCCGCGCCCGGGCCGCTCACCGCGAGCGAGCCGTCGATCGTGAAATGGAGGACGGCCGAGCCGTGCTGGCCGTTTCGCACCGCGTCCGGCACCGTCATGCTGTCGCTGAAGAGCGCCGCCGCCTCGAAGCCGGCGACGGTGTTCGCGTCGCCGAAGCTGACCATGCTGCCCGAGCCCGCGGCGCCGACCTTGCCGTAGATCGCGTTGGCCGACGACGATCCGTTCGCCGACCAGGGACCGAATGTGCCGACGCCGGCACCGCTCGCCGATGCGGCGTCGAGCAATGGCCCGGTCGCCGCCGTCTTGCCGCGCTCGACCCCCGGCAGACCACCGACGGGCAGCCCGTTCGACGGCAAACCGACGCCGTTGCCGCCGAAGAAATCGACGATGAGCTGCGGCGCTCGATACGTCGGATAGCCCGACTGCCCGGCGACGTCGACGACCAGGGTCTCGAGCTGCGCCGCGCCGGCCGAAGCGGCCGCGAGGGCGAGAGCGAGGGCGACGCCGGACGAGAGCGTCGTGCTGCGTCGGTTGGCTCGCGGCGAAGTCGCGTGGTGGTCTCGATCGTTCAAGCGATGCTCCCGATGTGGCGGTGAAGAACGGCCGAAGCGAGGGTGCGACGGGCCGTGACAAGCCTGCCGTCGGAATGTGGCACAGGTCGCGCGATCCGTCGTCCTCTTCCGGGATGACGAGCCCGCGTCGATCGCCGGCGCGGCCAGCACGGCCTCGCGGCGACGCTGTCGTTTGCGCAGGATCGACCGGTCGGGACGCAGGAATCGGAAAGATGGCCCGATCGTCCGGGAACACCATGGACCGACGGCGCCCGATTCGATCGGCGTCGACGTTGGCGACACCGCATCAAGGCGCGAAGGGCCCGGCTGCCATGGAATTTCCGATCTGGTTCGTCGTCGTCGACGCCGATCGCGCCCGCATCCTCGAGCTGCCCGAGGCCGGCGCCGAGCCGCGGCCGGTCGACGTGCTCACCGATCCGCTCGCCGTCGCCGTCGCGCCGCTGAGCGATGCCGAGGCGAAGCGCTTCGCGAGCCACATCGCCGACTACCTCGAGCGCGCCTACGACGAGGCCCGCTTCGAGGCGCTGCGGATCGCCGCCGCGCCGCGCTTTCTCGAGCGGCTCCATGCCGAGATCGACAAGCACATCGACCTGCACCGCGCCGAGCTCGACTGGCTCGCCAAGGACCTGTCCGCGCTCGAGCCGAAGGAAGCGATTAGGCAGATGCGCCCGGGCCCGAACGGGCAGCGCCGGCCGGCGGCCGCCGGCCCCCTCAGGAAAGGATCCGGACCATGAACGACCTCTTCGCGGCTTCGCGCCGCGCCCGCCTCATCGCCGCCTGGCTCGTTGCATTCGCGGTCGCGGCGTGCACGGTCGCCGGCACGGGCAGCGGCACGGTCGCGCCCGGCAGCGCGCCGGTCACGTTCAGCTGGCAAAGCAAGGACGGCGGAACCACCGGGACGATGACCGCCCGACTGCCCGACGGCCGCAGCTTCAGCGGTCCCTTCACGCAGGTGACGAGCACGGCGCGCATCGACGACCTGCGGCCGTTCTGGGTCGGCTGGCATCCGGGCTGGACCGACTGGGCCTGGGGGCCGCCGGGGCCCGACTTCATCACCGTCTACAGCGGTCGCGTCATCGCCAACCTGCAGGGGCCCGACGGCAGCTACATGCGCTGCCGCTTCCAGCTCGACAAGCCGGCGGCGGGGATGAGCGGCGGCGGCCAGGGCCAGTGCACCCTGACCGACGGCCGCATGGTCGACGCGGTGTTCCCGCCGAGCTCGTGACTTGCGCCGGCGGCTTTCAGTGCGCCATCAGCACCGGGCAGGTCATCGACTCGAGGATCACGCGGGTGACGCCGCCCAGCACGAGCTCGCGCAGTCGGCTGTGGCCGTAGCAGCCCATGACGAGCAGGTCGGCGCCTTCGTCGGCGACGCGCGACAGGAGCAGCTCGCCGAGGTCGTCGGGGACTTCGGCGTAGCGCCGCACCTCGGCGTCGATGCCGTGCCAGCCCAGGTAGCGGCGGATGCCGTACGTGAGCTCGGCCGGCGCCGGCTCGGCGCCGCTCCACGACAGCACCTGCACCTTCTTCGCCTGCTGCAGCAGCGGGATCGCGCAGGCGACGGCGCGGGCGCATTCGCGCGTCGGCTTCCAGGCGATGAGCACATCGGTCGCGACGGTCTCGAACTCGCCTGCGTAGGGAACGATCAGCGCCGGCTTGCCCGAGTCGAGCAGCACGTCCGAGACGAAGCCCGGCGGCACGTCGACGGCGAGGAGATCGTCGCGCTTCTGCTGGCCGAGGACCATCAGGTCGAAGTACAGCGCCGCTTCGACGAAGCCGTGCACCGGCGTGTCGCCCACGACCTCGTCCCAGGCCATCGGCGGGCTGCCTTCGGCGAGGACGTCGTCGAAGAGCGCGCGCGCCGCGGTACGGCGGTCCGACTCGATCTGCGTGATCAGCGTCGGCGGCACGGTCTCGACCGCCGGCATGAGCGGCGGCTCGAGCGCGAGCAGCGCGCACACCATCTCGGCACCTTGCCGGCGCGCGAGCTCGCGCGCGATCGCGAGCCGCATCGCGCTGCGCGGCGAGGCATCCATGTGGACGAGGATCGACTGGATCGAGCTCATGGCGAAGGCCTCCAGGGGTGGCGGGCGGCGAACATCGCCGCGGCGACGGCCGTGGCGCTGCATCGACACGACGCCCCCACGATAGGAAGCGACCCGCCGTCCGTCTGGCCGGTTCCTGCGAATCGTCGCCGTGGCTTGCGCGGCTTCGTCGTTCCGCGGCGCACGAATCGGACGGATCGCGCCGACCTGCGCGCGGCCGGCACGGCCTGCGCCGACGCGGCGGTCGAGGAAGCGCCGGCGCGCGGCGGGAACGCCGCTCGCCAAGTGTCGACATCTCCGGCCCTTTGATCGTCGCCGTCATGCACACCGACCCCAACGTCGTCCTCGGATGAGCCCCTTGAGCGAAGCGCAGTTGGCGCAGATCCGCGAGCTGCTGGCCCGGCGCGAGGCCGAGCTGGGCGAGGAAGTGCGCGCCGTCAAGGCGGACGAGACCGAGGTGCAGGGACAAGGGCCGCCGCGCGAGCCCAGGGACGACGCCGACGTCGGCGACGACGCCGTCCTCACCGGCCTCGATCACGTCCAGCTGCAGCGCGACCAGGAAGAGCTGGTCGACATCGATGCCGCGCGCGAGCGCATGCGCGCCGGCACCTACGGCCTCTGCATCGAGTGCGGCGAGCCGATTCCGCTGGCGCGCCTGCTCGTCAAGCCGACGGCCAAGTACTGCCTTCTGCACCAGGCCGAATGGGAGCGCAGGCACCCGGCCGCGCCGCGGTTCCGGGCCTGACGCGGCGCGGTGCGCGCCGACGGCTCACTGCGTCACGATCCGCCGTCGCCGCGACGACCCCGGCGCTGCTTCTGCAGCGCTTCGCGCCTCCCCTGTTCGTAGGCGCGCTTGGCCTCGAGCAGGCAGGTGCGGCGATCCTCTGGAACGGCATGCGAGTTGCACGCCTCGACGTCGTGCTGGTACATCGCCTTGGCCTCGGCCAGGCTGGTCACGCCAAGCTCGCCGCCGCGAACGGCCGGAGGCAGCGCCGCGATCGCGACCGCCGCCGACACGAGAAGACGTTGCGCGTTGTTCATGATGGGCTCCTTGTTCAGCGTGGCGGTGGCCCGCCTATCTGCGCGGCGACGAGGCCGCGTTGGCCGACGTGCTGGTGCGCGAGCTGCCCTGCAGCTGGGCCCGCACTTCGCCCTTCGGATGCGCCTTGCTGCGCACGTTGGCGTAGAGCTTGCCGGAGGCGTGGTGAGCACGTTGCTTGGCCGTCAGCCGGGTCCCGGCGGGGACTTGCCAGCGGCCGTCGGCCGTCGGCACCAGCAGCACGACCAGCGTGCCGTCGGCATCGGCTGCGTCGTCCTCGATCGCCGCCGTCGACCCGGCCATGCCGGGCGCCTCGACGACGCCGCTCATCATGCCGTCGTCGTCGACGAGGATCAGCGCCCGGCCGCTCGCCGCGGTCGCGACCGGCGGGCTCTCGGCGTCGCCGGTGAGGACGATCACCCGCTGCGGCGCGTCCGCGAAGGCCGGCACCGTGCCGGCGGGCGCCGTCGTCGTCGGCGTCGGGCTGTAGCTCGGCGTCATCGCCGACGGCGTCGCCGCGCCGGACGACATGCCGGACGTCGACGCGTCTTGGTCGGACTGCGTCTGCGCGCAGGCGGCGAGCGTTACGGCGGCAACGAGAGAGCAGGTCTTCATGGCGGTTTCCTCGGAGGCCCCGGGGCTCGGGGCAAGGTCGCGGATCGATGCCGAAGAGGATATGAAGCGGTGCCCGGCAACGTCTTCCCTTGCCCTGCGGATCGTGTCGAGTCTCGGCGGGGCGGCGCCCGCGGCACTCAGTTGCCTTCGAGGAAGCGATGCACGAACGCGACCGCCATCGCGCCCTCGCCCGCCGCCGAGGCGACGCGCCGGACCGCGTTGTGGCGAACGTCGCCGCTGGCGAACACGCCCGGAAGGCTGCTCTCGAGAAAATACGGATCGCGATCGAGCGGCCAGCGCACCGGCCGCTGCGTCGGGCCGGCGAGGTCGGGGCCGGTGACGATGTAGCCGCCTTCGTCGAGGACGATGCCGATCGTCTCGGCCCAGTGGGTCTGCGGCTCGCCGCCGATGCAGACGAAGAGCCAGCGCGTCGCCATGCGCCGCTCGCGCCCGCTGACGTTGTCGCGCAGCGTGATCTCGTCGAGGGTCCTGTCGCCGTGCAGGCCGACCACCTCGGTCTGCGTCAGCACGTCGATGTTGGCCGTGTGGATGATGCGATCGAGCAGGTAGCGCGAGAGCGTCTCCTTCAGCGACGGGCCGCGAACGACGATCGTGACGCGGCAGGCGAAGGGCGCGAAGTGAAGCGCCGCCTGGCCGGCCGAGTTGGCACCGCCGACAACGACGACGTTCTCGCCGCGCGTCAGCGGCGCTTCGCTGGCGCCGGCGCCGTAATAGAGGCCCGCGCCGAGCAGCCGGTCCTCGCCGGGCAGGCCGAGGCAGCGATAGGCGACGCCGGTGGCGCAGATCGACGCGCGCGCGACGAGCTGGGTCCCGTCCTCGAGGATGCCGACGCCGCGGCCGGTCACGATCCGCGCGCCGACGCCCTCGCGCGCGATCAGGATCTCGACGCCGAACTTGCACGCCTGGTCGCGCGCGCGCTCGGCGAGCTCGCGGCCGCTGATGCCATCGGGAAAGCCGAGGTAGTTCTCGATCTTCGAGCTGCTGGCGGCCTGGCCGCCGGGGGCCCAGCGCTCGACCAGCACCGTCGACAGGCCGTCGGCCGCGGCATACACGGCGGCGCTCAGCCCCGCCGGCCCGGCGCCGTAGATCGCCAGGTCGTATTCGGCGCGCGACGGGTTCCTGAACCAGCCGAGCTTCTCGGTGATCTGGCGAATCGACGGCGCTTCCATGCGCGTGCCGTCGGAGAACTCGCACACCGGCAGGCGCGCGTCGCGCAGATGGTCGACGCCGGCGTTGCGGCGGGCGTCGGCGTTGTTGTCGAGATGGATCCACTCGAACGGGATGTCGCTGCGGTGCAGGAAGTCGCGGATCGCGTATGCCTGCGGATTGCCGAGGCGGCCGTAGACGCGCACCAGCGGCGCCGGCTTGGCCGGCGACGGCGGCGACGGGGCGGGCACATGCAAGTCGGTGCCGAGCGTCCAGGCGGGCGGGTCGCTGGCCGGAAAGCTTTCGACGAGCGCTTCGTCGACGAGGGCGTCGATCGGATCCTCGCTGCCCTTGCCGGCCGGCGGCGGTGCCGGCGCCGAACCGGCCTCGGCCTCGGTCACGAGCGCCTCCCCGCCGCCATCGCCGGCGCTGCTGCCATCGCCTCGAGCGCCGCGATCCGCTCGGCCAGCGGCGGATGGCTCGCGAACAGGCTGATCCGCGCCGGCCGGTCCTCGATGCCGAAGGCGCGCAGCGACGGCGGCAGCGCGCCCGGGGCCATCGCGCCGAGCCGGACCAGCGCGCTGATCATCGGCGCCGGCGAGCCGAGCAGGCGGGCCGAGCCGGCGTCGGCGCGGAACTCGCGCCGGCGCGAGAACCCGGCGACGATGATCGATGCGCCGATGCCGAACACGATCTCGCAGACGAAGACGGTGACGAAGTAGCCCGGGCCGGCGGCGCCGGCGCGATCGTCGTCACGCGCGAGCATGCCGTCGACGAGGGAGCCGACGACGCGCGCGAGGAAGACGACGAAGGTGTTGACGACGCCCTGGATCAGCGCCAGCGTCACCATGTCGCCGTTGGCGACGTGCGACACCTCGTGGCCGAGAACGGCCTCGATCTCCTGGCGCTTCATGGCCGCGAGCAATCCGCTCGAGACGGCGACCAGCGATGCGTCGCGGCTGCGACCGGTCGCGAACGCATTGGGCGCGCCCGGGTACAGCGCGACCTCGGGCTTGTCGATGCCGGCCTGCTGCGCCAGGCGATGCACGGTCGCCACCAGCCAGGCCTCGTCGGGCGTCTGCGGCGGATCGATGACGCGGGCGCCGGTCGACCACTTGGCGACCGGGCGCGAGATCAGCAGCGAGACGAGCGAGCCGCCGAAGCCGACGACCAGCGAGAAGACGAGCAGCGCGCCGAGGTCGAGGCCGCGCTCGCTCAGGAAGCGGTCGACGCCGAGCAGGCGCAGCGTCAGCGACAGGACCAGGACGACGGCGAGATTGGTGGCGAGGAAGAGGACGATGCGTTTCATTCGAGTGTCTCCAGGCCCGCGGCCGGCGTCGCCGGCCTTCAGCGCTGCACGGGAAGCGCGTCCTCGGCGGCTTCGGTGGCTTCGGCGGCGCCGGCCTCGCCCTCGTCGCGGCGCGCGTCGCGCGGTGCAAGCGCCAGCGCCGGCAGCACCTCGGCGCCGATCTCTTCCAGGACGTCGTCGGTGGCGCGCGCGCCGACCGCGAGGTTGAGGATCACGTGGTTGACGCCGACCCGGCGCAGCGCATCGAGGAAGCGCAGCAAAAAGTGCCGGCCGGCGCGAAAGCCGAGATGGATCGGCGTCGGCGCCAGCGACGCCCTGTCGGCGAGGTCGACGCAGAGCGACTGCGCGAAGGGCTTGAAGCGGCCCGGCGCGGCGGCGTACACCTCGCTGCGCCAGCGCGCCACGGTCACGGCCTGACGGTCGATGTCGCGCGGACAGGTGATCCAGCCGTCGGCCCGATCGGCGATCCAGCGCAGCGGCTGGACGCCGTTGCCGGTGACGAGCATCGGCAGGCGGCCGACCCGCTTGCGCGCCACGTCGATGCTCTCGGCGAGCGGAGCCGACGATGAGCCGAGCATCGGGCCATCGTTGTCGAGAGCGCGGCGGACGATCTCGAAGCGCTCGCGGAACCAGGTCGCGCGGCGCTCCATGTCGATGCCGAACGCCGGCAGCT
The DNA here is from genome assembly GCA_035995885.1 of Caldimonas sp. Classification (GTDB taxonomy): domain Bacteria; phylum Pseudomonadota; class Gammaproteobacteria; order Burkholderiales; family Burkholderiaceae_C; genus Schlegelella_A. Next base: position 54,332 of record DASYKC010000014.1, read on the forward strand.
CGGCCGGCTTGTCGCCCGCCGCCAGGCCGAGGACGAGGCGTCCGCGCGAGAGCCGGTCGATCGACGCAGCGGTATTTGCTACATGTAAGGCGTGCCGAAGCGGCGCGCCGCTCGCCAGGGCGATCGTCTGCGTCTGCCCGGCCAGCCAGCCGAGGTGGACCCAGGGGTCGAAGACCCGGCCGAGCGTGGCGAAGGTCGGCTCGCCGCCGGCCATGTCACGGCACCAGATCGCCGCGAAATCGAGGGCCTCGGCGCGCCGCACCAACCGCTCCTGCTCGCGCATCGCCGCACCGTCGGGCGCACCGGTGGCGACGGGAAGGAAGACGCCGACGGTCAAGCGACCGGGTCGGAACATGCGCAAGAATCCGGGTGCCGCTTCGATCCTGGCCGGAAGATTGGCACGCCGCATGCTGGTTCCTGTGATATGTCGACGCCGCATTCGCAGCCTGCCCGAGTCAGCGTAGAGCGGACCCAAGAGCATGTCTTGCCGATTGCTGCGCAAACTGATGCAGAGCGGCGATCGGCCTCGCGCCTTCGCGGCGGCGACTCGCCGGCGATCGTCTTCGTCGTCGATGACGACGACTCCGTTCGCGACGCGCTGAGCAGCCTGCTTCGTTCGGTCGGGCGCAGGGTCCAGACCTTCGCGTCGGCATCCGAATTCCTGGCCCGGCCGCCCGCCGATGCCCCCGCCTGCGTCGTGCTCGACATCGGCCTGCCGGACCTGAGCGGCCTCGAGCTGCAGCACGTCCTCGGCCAGCGCGGCGATCCGCTGCCGATCATCTTCATCACCGGCCACGGCGACGTGCCGATGAGCGTCAAGGCGATGAAGGCCGGCGCGATCGAGTTCCTGTCGAAGCCTTTCCTCGAGAACGATCTGCTCGCCGCGATCGAGATCGCGGTCGCGCGCGATGCCCACCAGCGCGAGCGTCGCGCCGAGATCGACGGCATCCGCAGCCGCATCGCGGCGCTGTCGCGACGCGAGTTCGAAGTGATCATGCTCGTCGTCAAGGGCCTGCTCAACAAGCAGGCCGCGGCCGAGCTCGGCATCACCGAGGTCACCGTCAAGGTGCACCGTCATCGCGCGATGGAGAAGTTGCGCGCGAGCTCGCTTCCCGAGGTCGTTCGCATGGTCGAGCGCGTCCTGCCGACGCTGAGCGAGCCCATCCCGCGCGGTTAGACCAAAGTCGAATGGTGCGGCGCAGCCGCCCCGCCTATCGTGAGTCGACCGCGTACTGCGCAATCACGATGGAGCTTCGAATGAATCCCGCACCCTGTGCCGCCTCCGTGGCCATCAGCGTCGGCTTCCTGCATGCAGCCGAGCACGACGAAGAAGACGAACACCAGCTCGATGGCGTCGAGATACTGGTTCCCGGCGAAGGCGGTGCGGTCACCGCCGTCTACCGCACCGATGACGGCACCGAGCGCAAGGCCTACCTCTGCGCGCCGATGATCGCGGTGATCCCGCACGACGCTCGCTGCGCGGTGCACTGCCGCCGGCCGGCCGACACGCTGGTGGTCCGCATCGCTCCCGACTTCTACGAGGCGCAGGCCCGGGCCGCGCTGAACGGCGCGATGCCGCAGCCGTTGATGGCCCGCTATGCCTCGCTCGATCCGTTCGTGCGCGGCCTCGCGCGCGAGTTGCAGGACGAGATGGATCGGGGCCGCGCGCCCGCCGAGGCCTATCTCAACGCGATGGCCGAAGTGCTCGCCGTCCACCTCGCGCGCCACTACACGACGGCCGCGCCGACGCCCGCCGCCACCGGCCTCGCCCAGCACAAGGTCAAGGCCGTGCAGTCGTTCGTCCGCGAGCACATCGCCGAGACGATCCACGTCGACGCGCTCGCCGCCGCGGTGCACATGAGCCCGTTCCACTTCGCGCGCATGTTCAAGCAGAGCGTGGGCCAGACGCCGCATCTCTATGTCGTGCTGCAGCGAGTCGAGACCGCGAAGGAGCTGCTGCGCAAGAGCGACGAGCCGCTGATCGAGGTCGCCGCGCAGGCCGGCTTCAGGACCCAGGGCCACTTCACCGGCGTGTTCCATCGCTACACGGGCTACACGCCGCACGTGTTTCGCATCAGCTCGCGCAGCGCGCAGGAAGCCTGAGCCGAGAGCGCAGACCTGCGCAAGGGTACGCAGCTCTCTGCAAGACGGGCCCGACGGTGCGACCTAGTGTTCGCCTGACGACGATGCGAGCACGGCATCTGACGAAAGGAATCCCATGGCCACGATGACTCATGCGTTGAACGCCGGCGCGGCCGGTCCCCGGATCGACCAGTCGGCGTGGATGCTGATCCTGCGCGGCGTCATCGCCATCGCGTTCGGCGTGCTCGCGGTCACGCTGCCCGGGCTAACGCTGGTGCTGCTGGTCGGACTGTTCGCGGCCTACGCGCTCCTGAGCGGCATCGTCTCGATCGTTGCCGCGTGGCGCAGCCGCGGCATCGACAACAAGTGGTGGCTGACGCTGCTGCTCGGCATCGTCGGCATCGCGGCCGGGATCTACGCGGTCGTCTTCCCGGCCCTGACCGCGCTCGTCCTCGTGCTGCTGATCGGCGCCAACGCGATCTTCACGGGCGTCCTCGACATCGCCATCGCGATCCGCCTGCGCGAGGCCGTCAAGGGGACGTGGATGCTGGTCCTGAGCGGCATCGTCTCGATCATCTTCGGCCTGCTGGTCTTCTTCTTTCCCGGCGCCGGCGCGATCGCGCTGGTCTGGTTGATCAGCTTCTACGCCATCGTCACCGGCGTCCTCCTCCTCGCGCTGGGAGTGCGGGCGCGGCGCGCGGCGCACGAGCGCCCGAGTCTCTGAGTCCAACAAACCGCAAGGAGCCCGTCATGAACAAGAACCTCGATCGCCGCGGCATCGTCGGCGCACTGCTCAGCCTCGGCGTCGTCGACGTCGCCTTCGGCCAGGCGTCGGCGCCGGCCACGGGCGCCAGCGCCTCGGGCGCGGCACGCCCGATCGCCGGCCGGATGGTGCTGGGCGTCACCGTCGCCGAGACCGAGCTGGTCGCGACCGGCTACCGCGCCTCGAAGATCCTGCACGTCGACGTCTACAACGACAGGGACGAGAAGATCGGCAAGGTCGACGACCTCGTCGTCTCGACCGACGGCACGCTGACGATCGCGGTGCTCAACGTCGGCGGCTTCCTCGGTCTGGCCAAGCACCTGGTCGTCGTCCCGGTGCGCCAGTTCAAGCAGTTCCTGCCGAAGGCGATCCTGCCGAACGCGAGCAAGGATCAGCTCAAGGCGCTGCCCTCGTTCGAGTACACGTCGTAAGCCCCGCCGCGTCCTCCGCCGGCGCGGCGCGCCGGCAAAATCGGGGCGCGACAGGGCGCGCCTTGCGCTAGATTCGCACCTGCATCTCGCAGGGGCATGCAATGGGTTCCGTTCGCGCCGATGCCGACGATTTCCGTACGCCGCGCCCCAGCGAAGACAGTCGCGACGAGATCGCGCGTCTGCGCCGCGAGGCCGCCGATCTCCAGCGCGCGCTCGCCGAGCGTTCCGGCGAAGCCGAGTCGCTGCGCCGCCTCCACGAGTTCTCGACGCAGATGGCCGCGGTCGACGGCTTGCAGCCGCTCCTCGACGAGGTGCTCGGCGCCATGGTCGCGCTGCATGGCGCCGACTTCGGCCTGATCCAGATGATCGACCCGGCCAGCGGCGATCTGGTGATCGTCGCCCGGCACCGCCTGCCGACGGGCTTGCTGCCCTATTTCGACGGCGTCGACGACGAGAGCTCCGCGTCCAGCCGGGCGCTGACGCGCGGCATACGCGTCGTCATCGACGACGTGACCACCGACGCCGACTTCGCACCGCACCGGGCGATCGCGGCCTCGGCGGGATTCAGGACCGTTCAGTCGACGCCGCTCGTCAGCTACACGGGCGAGACCCTCGGCGTCATCTCGACGCAGTTTCGCGAGCCGCACCGCTTCTCCGCCAGCGTGCTTCGCATCACCGACCTGTATGCACGCCACGCCGCCCATCTCCTCGAGCGCCATCGCGGCGAGCAGGCGCTGGGGGCGAGCGAGGCGCGCTTCCGCCGCTGTTTCGATCTCGGCCTGGTCGGCATGGCGCTGACGTCGCCGAGCAAGGGCTGCCTCGAGGTCAACGACGAGATGTGCCGGATCCTCGGCTATTCGCGCGCGGAGCTTCTCTCGAAGCACTGGCCCGACCTCACCCACCCCGAGGACCTGGCCGCCGACATCGCCCAGTTCGCGCAAGTGCTGTCCGGGGCGCAGGACGGCTACGTCATCGACAAGCGCTTCATCCGCAAGGACGGCCGCGTCGTCTTCACCACCATGGCCACCAACTGCCTGCGCGCGCGCGACGGCTCGATCGACTGCTTCGTCGCGCTGGTCCTGGACGTCAGCGACCTGATGCACGCCAACGAAGCGCTGCGGCGCACGCGCGACCAGCTCGTCCACATGGGACGAGTGGCGGCGATGGGCGAGCTGGCGACGTCGATCGCGCACGAGATGAACCAGCCGCTCGCCGCGGTCGTCGCCAACGGCAACGCGAGCCGGCACTGGCTCGCGGCGATGCCGCCCAACCTCGGCGAGGCGCTGGCCGCGGTCGATCGCATCGTCGCCGACGGACGCCGCGCCGCCCAGGTGATCGCCCGCATCCGCGCCTTCGTGCGCCGCAGCGACACCCAGCGCGCGTCGATCGACCTGCAGGAAGTCCTGCGCGACGTCGCCGCCATCGTCGAGAACGAAGCCCGCACGCGCGGCGTCGCGCTGCACGTGGAGGTCGGCGCCTGGCCGGCGCCGGTGATCGGCGACCGGGTGCAGCTGCAGCAGGTCGTTCTCCACCTCGTCATCAACGCGATCGAGGCGATGGCGACGACGCCCGTGGAGCGGCGCCGCCTGGTGATCCGCCTCGACCGCGACGGCCCCGACACGATGCGGGTGAGCGTTCGCGACGCCGGCCTCGGCTTGCCGGCGCAGGATCGCGACCGCGTCTTCGAGGCCTTCTACACGACCAAGGACAACGGCATGGGGATGGGCCTAGCGATCAGCCGCTCGATCATCGAAGCGCACGAAGGGCGCCTCTGGTGCGCGCCGAACGACGAAGGCGGCGAGAGCTTCTGCTTCACCCTGCCGACCTGACGGCGCGGCGCGCCGGCCAGGCGGCGCGCCGCGGCTGCGCTCGCCGCTCAGTGATGGGACGAGCTGCCTTCGGACGCGCTGCCGGAGTCCTTCTTCCCGGCCGTGCCTTCGCTGCTCTTGCCGCTGCCGGTGCCGCTGCCCGTGGCGGCGCTGCTGCCCGCGCCCGAGCCGGCGGCCGTGCCGGAGCTGCCGCTCAGGGCGGCGCTGCTGCCCGCGCCATCGCCGTCGCCGCGCGTGCCGGCGTTGTCGCCGCTGCCGACGGCGATGCGGTGGCTGCGCTGCGTCGCGTCGGTCTTGGCGATCTTGATCGTCAGCACGCCGTTGTCGACGCGCGCATCGACCTGCTCGGGATCGATGCGGAACGGCAGGCGCAGCGAGCGCTGGAAGACGCCGACCCGGCGCTCGATCAGGTGGTAGTTGCGGCGATCCGACTCGCGCTCTTCCTCGTGCTCGGCGCGGATCGTCAGCATGTCGTCGGCGATGACCACGGAGACGTCTTCGGGGCGCATGCCCGGCAGCTCGGCGGTGATCGTGATCTCGCGATCGTTCTCGCTGACGTTGATTCGCGGCGCCACGACCGTGGCCGCGGGCGCATCCTGAAGCGCGCCGCCGCGCGACACGCCGTCGAACAGCTGCTCGACTTCGCGACGCAGGATGGAGAACGGGTCGAAGCCCGGGGCGCCGACGCCCGTCGGTACCAGATTGCCTTGTGCCATGACATGCTCCTTGCGGGCCGGCAGGGGCCCGGATGGCGGGGGTGGGGGGTGCGCCGAGTCGCTCGCTCTGCGCCCGTGTTCAATGCTCGCGACCGCACCGGCGCGAGTCTTCCCGGTTCCTGCGAGCGAGCGATCCGTTCTTGCGCTTTGAGCCGGGCAGGACCTCGCGTACGATGCCGCGATGTCGGACATGCTCGCGCTTTCGGCGTCGCTTCCGGAGCGCGAGTTCGCGCCGGGCGACGTCGTCGTCAAGGAGGGCGGCTCGGCCGGCAGCCTCTGGGTTCTCGTCTCGGGCGCGCTGCAGGTGCGCAAGGGCTCGGTGCTGGTCAACACGATCACGCGGCCCGGCTCGATGGTCGGCGAGATCGCGGTACTGCTCGACACCGTCAACAGCGCGACCGTCACCGCGACCGCGCCCAGCGTGCTGCGCCACGCCGCCGACGGCCGCGCCCTGCTGGCGAGCGATCCGCGCATCGGCCGGCTCGTCGCCATCGGCCTCGCCGAGCGCCTGAACTTCGTCACCACCTACCTCGCCGACCTGAAGCACCAGTACGGCGACGCTCCCGGCCTGGCGATGGTTTCCGACGTGCTCGCGCAGCTGGCCGACCGCCAGGTGCCCACCGCGCGGCCGGGATCGGCGCGCGATCCCGAGCCCGAGTACTAGCGCTCGGCAGCGCTGAGCAGCGCTGAGCGGCGCTCGCCGCACGCCTCAGAACGAGGTTCGCTCGGGCGCATGCGGCGCCGCCAGGCTCAGGCTCTCGCTGCCGAGGAGCGATCGCCACGATGCCGTGCCCGCCTCGAGATCGAGGGCGACGTGGCACGGCACCGGGCCGATCTGGCGCCCGGCGTTGAAGACCCAGGTCGGGCCGATGCGGTCGGCCCACGCGCCGTCGCGCCTGAACGGCGCCTGGTGCACGTGGCCGCTGAGGACGATGTCGGGCCGGTGCTCGGCGATCCAGCCCTTCAGGTCGGCGTCGCCGTAATCGCGCTTGCCGGTCCAGCAGGTCGGCGAGCCGAGCGGCGGCCAGTGGTAGACCCAGAGCCAGCGCCTCGGCCGGCGCCGGGCATCGGCGGCGAGCTGGCCGTCGAGGGCGGCGCGGCCGAGCGGCCCGTCCCACCATGGACAGATCGTGACGAGGGTGTCGGCGTCGAGCGCGAGCGAATCGCCGTCGGTCGGCACGCCGGCGGCGCGCGCCTCGGCCAGCCACAGCGCCGCCTGCTCGCCGTGCGCGTCGGCGCCGGTGAGGTCGTGGTTGCCCGAGCCGATGACGACCCGGCCGGCGGCCTGCAGCAGCGCCAGGTAGCGCAGGACGACGACCGACTGGGCGTCGAGCGACACGGTCGAGCTGATGTCGAGCTGGTCGCCGGCGAGGACGACGAGATCGAACGACGGCGCCGAACGGACCACCCAGTCGAGCTGCGGCAGCGTGTAGTGAAGATCGGAGACGAGCAGGATGCGCACGATGCCGGCGGCGAAAGACGAGCGAGCCGGGTTCAGTGCAAGGAGTGCGCCAGAGCGTCGCGCCGCTACCGCCGCGCCGGCCGCGAAAGGCGCAGGTTTCGGATCGCTCCGAGCAGCCGCGTGGCATCGCCGCGGCCGCAGGCGACCTAGAGTCGCGGCGATGAATGCGCCGCGCTCCCGCGAGACGATGCGCGCCTGGGCCATCGAGGCCTACGGCGGCCCCGAGCAGCTCAAGCTGATGGAGCTGCCGCGGCCGCGACCGAGAGGAGGCGACGTGCTCATCCGCATGCGCGGCGCCGAGGTCGGCGACTGGGACGCGCTCGTTCGCTCGGGCGAGTGGCCGATGGAACGCCCCTTCCCGCTCGTTCTCGGCCTCGCCGGCGCGGGCGCCGTCGCCGCGCTCGGCAGCGACGTCAGCGGCTTCGCCAGAGGCGACCTCGTCTACGCCTACAGCTACCCGCTCTACGACAACGGCGCCTGGGCCGAGTACATGCTCGTCCCGGCGTCCGCCGCGGCGCACGCGCCGCACTCGCTCAAGCCGGCGCACGCCGGCGCGATGCCGATCGCCGGCCTCACGGCGCACGAGACGCTGAACGACGTCCTCAAGGTGGCGCCCGGCGATTCGCTCCTCGTCACCGCCGCGGCGGGCGGCGTCGGCCACCTCGCGGTCCAGATCGGCGCGTCGCTGCGGGCGCAGGTGATCGGCACGGCGAGCACCGCCAACGTCGAGTTCGTTCGCTCGCTCGGCGCCAGGTGGGTCGTCGACTACCGCAGCCAGAACGTCGAGACCGAGGTCCGCAAGCTCTTCCCGCACGGGGTCGACTGCGTCCTGAGCGGCGTCTCGGGCGACGCCGCGAACCAGGCGGCGCGAACGCTGCGGCGCGGCGGCCGCATGGTCGATCTGCCCGGCGCGGTGACCGAGATCCCGCACGGCGTCACCGTCATCAGCGACTACGTCGTCAAGGCCGATTCGCTGCGCCTCCAGCTGCTCGCCGCGATGGTCGACGCCGGGACGCTGCGCCTCGAGGTGCAGAAGCTGTTCGCGTTCGAGCACGCGCCCGAGGCGCTCGAGCTCGTCCTCGGCCACCACGTGCGCGGCAAGGTTTCCATTGCCATGTCCTGATCCGACCATCGGAACGCAAGGAGCCGCCATGGCCGCCTTCGAATCACCGCCCGCGACCCGTCCGTCCGCCAAGGCGCAGGACGCCGCGCCGCAACCGCTGTTCGAGCCGATCCGGGTCGGCCGCTTCGAGCTGCCGCACCGCATCGTCATGGCGCCGCTGACGCGCTCGCGCGCCGGCCAGCCGGGCAACGTGCCGACGCCGCTGATGGCGTGCTACTACGCGCAGCGCGCATCGGCGGCGCTGATCGTCTCGGAGGCGACGCAGGTCTCGATGCAGGGCCAGGGCTACGCCTGGACGCCGGGAATCCACAGCCGCGAGCAGGTCGCCGGCTGGCGCCTCGTCACCGACGCGGTCCACGAGGCCGGCGGCCGCATCTTGCTGCAGCTGTGGCACGTCGGCCGGATCTCGCATCCTTCGCTGCAGCCCGACTGCATGCCGCCGGTCGCGCCGTCGCCGGTCAAGCCCGAGGGCATGGCGTTCATCGAGAACGAGCGCGGCGCGGGCGAGCTGGCGCCCTTCGTCACGCCGCGCGCGCTTCAACTCGAGGAGATGCCGTACCTCGTGCGCCAGTACGAACGCGCTGCCCGCAACGCCGTCAAGGCCGGCTTCGACGGCGTCGAGGTGCACGGCGCCAACGGCTACCTGCTCGACCAGTTCCTCTGCACCGGCACGAACAGGCGCAGCGACGAGTACGGCGGCCGCGTCGAGAACCGCGTCCGCCTGCTGCTCGAGGTCGTCGATGCGGTGACCGCCGTCTGGGGCGCCGACGCGGTCGGCGTCCGCCTCTCGCCGATGGGCCAGGCCAACGACATCCGCGACGACGATCCGCTGACGACCTACAGCCACGCCGCGCGCGAGCTCGACACGCGCAAGCTCGCCTACCTGCACCTCGTCAACCCGGCGGCGGCGTCGCTCGAGAAGAAGACGCCGGCCGATCCGCTCGCGATGGAGATGCTGCAGCGCATGCGCGAGGCCTGGCACGGCATCCTCGTCGTCGCCGGCGGCTTCGACGCCGAGAGCGCCCAGCGATGGCTGCGCGAGGGGCGCGCCGACCTGATCGCGTTCGGCCGCAAGTTCATCGCCAACCCCGACCTGCCGGAGCGGCTGCGCGCCGGCGCGCCGCTCAACGCCGACGACCCGACGACGTACTACGGCGGCGGCGAGAAGGGCTACACCGACTACCCGAGCCTGGCCCAGCAGCGCGGCGAGGCGCCGCGCGCCTGCGTCGACCAGAGCTGGCGCTAGCGGCGCGGCGCGGCGCGGCCGGCGAACGCCCGCGCTACACGGGCAGCTGACCCGGCATGACCTGGTCGGCGTAGCACCAGATCCAGTGCTCGCCGGGCTCGATCGACCGCACCAGCGGATGCGTCGTGTGCCGATAGTGGCGCGACGCGTGGCGGTTTGGCGACGAGTCGCAGCAGCCGACGTGGCCACAGGTCAGGCACATGCGCAGGTGCAGCCAGGTGGCGCCGATCCTGGCGCAGTCCTCGCAGTAGTGCTTTCGCGTCGTCGTCACGGCGATCTGGTCGAGATGCCGGCACACCGTTTCCATCGTGTCCATGTTTCGCTCCTCTGCGCTTCACGCCGCCGCCGCGGCCGCGTCGACTTCGGCGTCGCTCGGCTCGAGCTCGCCGCCGATCGGCTTGTCGCCCTGCGATGCGGCGAGCGGCGGCAGCACCTCGACGCCGATCTCGTCGAGGACGTCGCCGGCCGGTCGCGCGCCGTGCTCGAGGTCGAGGACGACGTGATTGACGCCGACCAGGCGCAAGGCCTCGAGGAAGCGCACCAGGAAGCGACGTCCGGCCCGAAAGCCGAGGGCGATCGGCGCCGCCGCCGCGTTCGGGTCGTCGTCGAGGTCGACACGGAGCGACTGCACGAACGGCTTGAAGCGGCCGCCTGCCACCGCGAGCACGTGGCCGCGCCAGCGCGCCACCGCCTCGCCCTGGCGGTCGATCGGGCGCGGGCAGGTGATCCAGCCGTCGGCGTGCTCGGCGATCCACGCCATCGGCTGGCCGCTGTTGCCGGCGACGAACATCGGCAGCCGGCCGACCGGCTTCGGCACGACGTCGATGCGGCCGTTCATGACGCCGGTCGGCGCCTTGAGCAGCGGGAATTCGCGCTCGAGGACGCGGCGCACGACCTCGAAGCCGGCGCGAAACAGCGCCGCGCGGCGCTCGATGTCGACGCCGAAAGCGGGAAACTCGGCCGGCCGGTCGCCCCAGGCGCAGCCGAGCACGAGCCGACCCGCCGACAACCGGTCGATCGATGCCGCCGCCTTGGCGACGTGCAGCGGATGGCGCAGCGGCAGCACGATGGCGCCGGTCGCGAGCGCGATCGTGCGCGCGTGTGCGGCGATCCAGCCGAGCCAGACCCAGGGATCGAAGACTTGGCCGAGATCGCCGAAGCCCGGGTCGCGCAGCGGCACGTCGCGACACCACAAGGCGGCGAAGCCGAGCGATTGGGCGCGCAGCGCGAGCCGTTCCTGGTCGCGCATCGTCGGCGCCTCGCGGTCATGGGCCTCGATCGGGAAGGAGACGCCGGCCGTCAGGTGGCCGGGTCGGAACATGCTGCGAAAGCCCGGCGCGTCTTCGACACGCGCCGTGGGATGAACCTCGAGCATGGGTACTCCTGTCGTGGCCGTCGTGCCCGGCGTCGCGTGCACCGGGCCAGCGTTCCAGCGTAGCGACGACCGGGCCGCGCCATCTTCCGGATTGCTGCGCAATCTGGCGCAGGTCGGCGCTCCGGTGGCCTGCAGTCGGCTCGCGATGCGGCGCGGCGAGCGCACGCAACCCTGCGCCACAAGTGCGCAGGTCCTGGCAAGACCGCGGTGGCGCGCGGTCCTACCCTGCAGCGATCGACCGCAAAGGAATCGCCATGACCATCGCCACCGTGAACCGCACCGACGAGGACATCCAGAAGGACGTGATCGCCGAATTGAAATGGGAGCCGCGCGTCAATCCTGCCGAGATCGGCGTCATCGTCAAGGACGGCGTCGTCACGCTGACCGGCTGGGTCGACTCGTATCTCAAACGGTGGGAGGCCGAAGACGCCGCGCACCGCGTCCGCGGCGTCAAGGCGGTCGCCAACGACCTCGAGGTGCGGCTCCCGTCGATCGAGGAGCGCACCGACGCCGACATCGCCCATGCAGCAGTGCGCGCGCTCGAATGGGATGCGTTCGTCCCGATTGGGAAGGTCAACGTCACCGTTTCGAAGGGGTGGGTCACGCTCAAAGGCGAGGTCGAGTGGAACTACCAGAAACAAGACGCGGAACGCGCGGTCCGGC
>DASYKC010000015.1:0-10192 GCA_035995885.1 Caldimonas sp.
CCGCCTGGCCGGCGGTCGGCGTCGTCGTCGTCAGCGAGATGCTCGCCTGCACGCCGCTCACCGCCTGCACCGCCGCGCGCGCGTCGAGCATGCCGGCGCCGCAGGTCGACGTCGTGCAATAGCAGCCGCTACTAATGGGAGACCGCGCTGGACAAACTGGAGCGTCTGCCACGCCGCCCGTGGTGGGGAAGGGGCGCGCGCTCGCTTGTAGCTTCGCCTTCACCTGCGCCGGCGTCAGCGTCGGCTGCGCCGAAAGCATGAGGGCGACCGTGCCCGAGACGAGCGGCGCCGAGAAGCTGGTGCCGATCGAGGGGTTGAAGCTGTCGGTGTAGGCGGCGCCGGGAACGCCCGGCACCGGCGTCGTCGCGCCGGTGTTGGTGGTCGTCAGGATCGGATAGAGGCAGGCAACGCCCGATTGCGTCGTGACGCAGTTGCCGGCCGGCGCGGCAATCGAGATCTGAGGGCCAGCATCGGAATAACCGACCATATCGCCGGCGTGGCGCAGGCCGGCCACGCCGATTGCACCCGGGCAATTTGCAGGGCTGCTGACGGTGCTCGTGCCGCCGTTTCCAGCGGAAACGACGACTACGGCCCCCGCCGCATTGACCTGAGAGACGATGCTGGCATACGAACCGCACGCCGCCACGCCGCCCAGGCTCATGTTGAGGACGCGCGCCGGCGTCGGGTTGGCCGGCGTGCCCGGCACGGCAATCCCGGCTGCCCACAGCATGCCGGCCTGGATGTCGGAGTCGAAGCCGCCGCACTTGCCGAGGACGCGCACCGGCATGACCTTGACGCCGCCGTGCGTGACGCTCGCCATGCCGACGCCGTTGCCGGTCGCCGCGCCGATCAGGCCGAGCGTCTGCGTGCCGTGCCAGGAGCTGTTGGTTTGCGCGCAGCCGAGCGTGCCGGCCTCGCCCGCGGTGACGAAATCGCCCGGGTCGGAGGCGTCGCCGTCGCGGCCGTCGTTGTCGTTGGCGGTCGTGAACGTGCCGGCTGAATCCGCGCTCACCATGTCGTAGCCGGGCAGGACGTTGCCGCCCTGCAGGTCGGTGTGGTCGAAGCGAAGGCCGGTGTCGAGGTCGGCGACGACGATCGTCGCGCTGCCCTTGGTGATGTCCCAGGCCTGCTGCGCGTTGATCGCCGCAGGCGCGGTGTTGGCCGCATCGCCGGCGGCGCCGGGCGGCTTCAGGTACCACTGGCCGACGGCCGGGCCGCCGTTCGTCGCCGTGACGGCCGGCCCGGTCGGATAGAGCGGATCGTTCGGCACCTCGACGATGTGCTTGCGCTCGTCGGCGAAGGCGTATTCGACGTCGGCCTCGGCGGCGATCCGTGCCGCCAACTGCTTCGAGCCGAGGCCGTGGCCGATGACGACGTGCGATCGATCGCTGAGGGCGCGGCCGGCGTCGAGGGCGACGCCGATGCGCAGGCCGAGCGCCGCCGCCTGCATCGTCGTCTGGCCAGCGACCGAGAGCGCCTGCTTGCGCAGCAGCGGCGAGTCGGCGCGGAACTTGACGATCACGCGCGCCGTGGCGTTCGGCGCCGCGGCGGCGGTTTGCGCGAGCGGTGTTCGCAGCGCGAGCGGCGCAGCCCAGGTTGCCGCGACGACGGCGGCGCAGATCAGGACTCTTCGCATCGGGAGTGCTCCTCGAATCGGGCGGGCGTCGTCGCTCACGACGCCGAGCGGGTCTTGCGGCCGTCGATCTCGACGGCCTGATAGATCGAGTCGGCGGCGCGCAAGCGCGCGATCGCGGCATCGCACGACGCAGCGCCGCCGCACTGCAGCGCGAGCGCATGCCAGCTCGTGCCGACCGCCGCCGCGTAGCTGACCGGGACGCCGGCAATGCGCGTCGCCTCGGCGGCGATCGCGGCGCCATCCACCGAGCCGCGAACGAGCTTGACGACGACGCGCTGCGACGCTTGGGCAGCGGCCGGGGCCTCGACGGAGGTCGCTGCGCAGGCGGTGAAGGCGGTCGCGAGAACGCCCGCCACCGCGGCGGACGCGACCCGGCTCGTCATCGTCGGACAGACCATGAACTCAGTTTAGGACGCGCTCGATCCGCGTCCTCCACTGCTTACCAAGGCTTACCGGAACGGCCCCGCCGAACGCGAAAAATCGCACGGCAACCTCGCTGCCTCCCTGCGCCCTCGTCGTCCCTCAGCGATCGCGGCGCAGGACCGGAATCACCGGCGGCGAGGTCGTGCCGCTGCCGAGCATGAACAGCGTGAAGACCGAATTGCCGGGCAGGCTGAGCGGCACGGTGCTGGTCGTCGTGCTGTAGATCGGCGTCGCGCTCGCCGGCGAGAAGACGTCGAGCTGGAGCGCCGTGCTCGCGGCGACGACCCCGTAGGGCGACGCCGTTCCCGGAGCGACGTTGCTGGCGACCACCGCGAACGCGGCATTCAGCGTCAGCGGCGTCGCCGCGCCGGTGAGGCCGTTGACGAGGCGAATCTTCAGGTTGGTGCTCGTTGCCGGCAGGTGGTTGTCGTCGGCGATCAGGTTCGCCGTCGCCGTGGCCGCGGCGCCGTAGACGAGAAGCGTCGAATCGCTGCCGGCGGCGAGCGGCGTCGCCGGCGCGCCGATCGAGGCGCCGTTGACGCTGACGTTGAGCGCCGCGCCCGCCGGCACGACGACGTAGCCGCCGACCGACGGCGCGACGACGTTGCTGCCGATCGACGTCGTGCCCGCGCTCGCGGTGACGATCGCGCCGTTGGTGACGGCGGCGGCGAGACGGACGCGCGCGCTCGTGTTGCGGCCGGCCGTGAACGCGCCCTGCTGCGCGAGCGCGCCGCCGTTGACGAGCGTGCCGCCGATCGTCGGCGTCAGGATGACCGCGGCGACTTCCTGGCTCGTCACCACGACCGACGGGATGTCGAGGCGCAGGTCCGACGGATTGCCGCTGCCGGTGACGCGGACCCGGTAGGTGCCGGGCGCGATCGACTGGAAGACGCTCGCCTGCAGCGCGGTCGACGACGTGAAGGTGAAGCTCGGCGAGCTCAGCGTCGTGATGTCGACCGCCGGATCGGTGACGTAGACGTCGATCGCGCCGGCATCGGTGGCGGCGTCGAAGACGCGCAGCGACGCGGTCGCGACGGCAGGCGCCGCGGTGTCCTCGTTGATGACCGTGGTGCGGACGATGCCGCCGGTCTCGTAGGCGATGACGACGTAGTGCGCGTCCTTGGCGACGCTCGGCGCGAGCGTCGAGAGGGCGCTGCCGCTGGTCGAGTCGTTCACCTGCAGGGTCGGGCTGCCGGCATCGACGCCGACGTAGGCGCTGACGTTGTCGAGAGGAGTCGCGCCGATCGCCGCCGCGCCGTTGGCGAGCAGGCTGATCGAGGAATGCGTCAAGGTCGCATTGATGAGGCGCACGCTGGCTGCGCCATTCGAGCCGCCGCCGCCGCCGCACGCCGCCAATGCCAGGGCTGCGCAGGCCGCCAGGGTTCCGAGCCACTTCCGGATATTCAGCACTTGTCTTCTCCGTCCCCCGTCAACCCGCGCGGCGGACCTTGCGTTGTCGAAAGGACGGATTGTGATCGAGAAGAAGCGATTGAAGCCAGCGTGCCGAGCGCGTCCATTGCTGGCAGCCTGCGCAATGCAAAGAAATGTCAAGAACGGCGCCGGCGCTTGATTTGCCGCGCATGGGCAACGAACTCTTGACGTGATCGCGAGTCGATCAGCAACGGCCCTTTTCGGGAGTGATTGAATGAACACGATGTTGAAGACCAGCCTGGCCACCGCCGCTTCGGCCGCGCTGCTCGGCGCCGCCGCTTCGGCCAGCGCCGCCGACTATGCGAACGTGATCTCGGCGACCCCGGTCAGCGGCTCGGTCGCCGCGCCGCGCCAGGATTGCGTCCAGGGCGAGCAGATCGTCCAGCAGCCGCCCTCGGGCGCCGGCGCGGTGATCGGCGCGATCGCGGGCGGCGTCATCGGCAACCAGTTCGGCCACGGCTTCGGCCGTGCCGCCGCGACCGGCCTCGGCGTCGTCGCCGGCTCGACGATCGGCAACAACGTCGAGGCGAACGCGAACCCGGCGCAGGCCGTGCCGGTGCGCCGCTGCCGCACCGTCAGCGCCTACGAAAATCGCATCGTCGGCTACGACGTCGTCTACGAGTACAACGGCCAGCGCTACACGACGCGCCTGCCGAGCGATCCCGGCCCGCGCCTCGCGATCGACATTCGTCCGGCCGGCAACGCGCCGCTCGATCGCGTCGCCCCGCCCGCGACCTATCGCGCCGTGCCGCCCGCGTACGCGCAGGCCGCGCCGAGCTACAGCGAACCGGCGCCGACGTACTACGACGCCGCGCCGGCCTACTACGACGCGCCGCCTGACGCGTACTACGCGCCTGCACCGGCCTACTACTCGGCGCCCTACTACTCGGCGCCCTACTACGTCGCGCCGGCAGCGATCGGCCTCGGCATCGGCTACTGGGTCGGCAGCAGCTGGCACCGCGGCTTCCGCGGCGGCTGGCACGGCGGCCACCGCGGCTGGCGTTGAGGCGTCCAGCCGCTCAAAGACAAAGGGGCCCGCGGGCCCCTTTTTTCTTGCCGTCGCGCCGACGTCAGGCGGCCGATGTCGCGACCACGCGAACCATCTCCAGGATCTTGTTCGAGTAGCCCCATTCGTTGTCGTACCAGGCGACGACCTTGACGAAGGTGCCGTCGAGGGCGATGCCGGCGTCGGCGTCGAACACCGAGGTCATCGACTCGCCGCGGAAATCGGTCGAGACGACCTTGTCCTCGGTGTAGCCGAGCACGCCCTTCATCGCGCCTTCTGACTGCGCCTTCATCTCGGCGCAGATCTCGGCGTAGGTCGCCTCCTTGACGAGCTCGACGGTGAGGTCGATCACCGACACGTCCGAGGTCGGGACGCGGAACGACATGCCGGTGAGCTTCTTGTTGAGCGCCGGGATGACGACGCCGACCGCCTTGGCCGCGCCGGTCGACGACGGGATGATGTTCTCGAGAATGCCGCGGCCGCCGCGCCAGTCCTTGTTGCTCGGGCCGTCGACGACCTTCTGGGACGCCGTCGCCGCGTGCACCGTCGTCATCAGGCCGCGCTTGATGCCCCACTTGTCGTTCAGCACCTTCGCAACCGGGGCCAGGCAGTTGGTCGTGCACGAGGCGTTCGAGATGATCGCCTCGCCCTTGTAGCTCTTGTCGTTGACGCCGTAGACGAACATCGGCGTGTCGTCCTTCGACGGCGCCGACAGGATCACCTTCTTCGCGCCGGCGTCGAGGTGCTTCCGGCCGGTTTCCTTGGTGAGGAAGAGGCCGGTCGACTCGACGACGATGCCGGCGCCGACGTCGCCCCACTTCAGGCTCGCCGGGTCCTTCTCCTGCGTCAGGCGGATCTTCTTGCCGTTGACGATGAGCGTGTTGCCGTCGACGGCGACGCTGCCCTTGAAGCGGCCGTGCACCGAGTCGTACTGCAGCATGTAGGCGAGGTACTCGGGCTCGAGCAGGTCGTTGATGGCGACGACGTCGATGTCGCTGAAGTTCTGCACGGCGGCGCGAAACACCATGCGCCCGATGCGGCCGAAGCCGTTGATGCCGATCTTGATGGTCATTGAAGCCTGCTCCTGGATGTCAAACGGAAAATCTCAACGCGGCTCCAGAACGGCGCGCACCGTCGCGACGACGTTCTCGACCGTGAAGCCGAAGTGCTTGAAGAGCACCGGCGCCGGCGCCGACTCGCCGTAGCGGTCGATGCCGACGACCGCGGCGCAGCCGTACTTCCACCAGCCGTCGCTGACGCCCATCTCGACCGCGATGCGCGGCACGCCGGCCGGCAGGACCGCGCGCTTGTAGGCGTCGCCCTGGCGATCGAAGACCGTCGTCGACGGCATCGAGACGACCCGCACCGCGATCCGGCCATTCTCCGCCTTCGCCAGCTCCTGCTGCGCGTTGAGCGCGAGGCCGACCTCCGAGCCGGTGGCGATGAGGACGGCGCGCGGCCGGCCGCGCAGGCCGACCTCGGACGGCTCGGCGAGCACGTACGCGCCCTTGGCGATCGCGGCGAGGCCGGCTTGCGGCACGGCCGGATCGAAGCCGGGCTTGGGCGCATACGGCAGGTTGTGGCGCGAGAGCAGCAACGCGGTCGGCCGCTCGCGGCTCTCGATCGCGGCGACCCATGCGGCGAGCGTCTCGAGCGTGTCGCACGGCCGCCAGACGTCGAGGTTCGGGATCAGTCGGAGCGACGCCGCGTGCTCGATCGACTGGTGCGTCGGCCCGTCCTCGCCGAGGCCGATCGAGTCGTGCGTGAAGACGTGGACGACGCGCTGCTTCATCAGCGCCGCCATGCGGATCGCGTTCCGGCTGTAGTCGCTGAAGGTGAGGAAGGTGCCGCCGTACGGGATGAAGCCGCCGTGCAGGGCGATGCCGTTCATGATCGCCGCCATGCCGAACTCGCGCACGCCGTAGTTGATGTGGCGGCCGATCCGGCCCTGCGTGTCCTCGATGACGCTGCCGTCATCGGCGAAACGAAGCGGCGGCGTGTGCGAGGTGTTGGTGAAGTTGGAGCCGGTCAGGTCGGCGCTGCCGCCGAGCAGCTCGGGCAGCTCCTTCGTGAACGCCTCGAGGACGATCTGGCTCGCCTTGCGGCTGGCGACGGTCTCGGCCTTGGCGTGCGCTGCCGCGGCCGTCGCCTCGACGAGCTCGCGCCAGCGCGCCGGCAGCTCGCCGGCCATGCGCCTCGTGTACTCGGCGGCGAACTCGGGGAAGGCGCGCGCGTAGGCGTCGAAGCGCTGGCGCCACTCGGCTTCGGCGGCCTCGCCGCTTTCGCTGCCGTCCCACGCCGCGTACACCTCGTCGGGCAGGACGAACGGCGCGTGCGGCCAGCCGAGCGCCGCGCGCGTCGCCTTCACCTCGTCGACGCCGAGCGCCTCGCCGTGCGCCTTGGCGGTGCCGGCTCGGGTCGGCGCACCCTTGCCGATCGTCGTCTTGGCGCAGATCAGCGTCGGCTTGCCGGTGTTGGCGCGCGCGGCCGCGATCGCCGCGTCGACCGCCTCGACGTCGTGACCGTCGACGTTCGCGATGACGTTCCAGCCGTAAGCCTCGAAGCGCTTCGGCGTGTCGTCGATGAACCAGGGCGCGACGGCGCCGTCGATCGAGATGCCGTTGTCGTCGTAGATCGCGATCAGCTTGTCGAGCTTCCACGCGCCGGCGAGCGCGCAGGCCTCGTGGCTGATCCCTTCCATCAGGCAGCCGTCGCCGAAGAAGACGTAGGTGTGGTGGTCGACGACCCGGTGGTCGTCACGGTTGAACTCGGCGGCGAGGAGCTTCTCGGCGAGCGCCATGCCGACCGCGTTGGTCAGGCCCTGGCCGAGCGGGCCGGTGGTCGTCTCGACGCCGGGGGTGAGCGCGAATTCGGGATGGCCCGGCGTCTGGCTGTGCAGCTGGCGGAAGTTGCGCAGCTCCGAGAGCGCGAGGTCGTAGCCGGTGAGATGCAGCAGCGAATAGAGCAGCATCGAGCCGTGCCCGTTCGAGAGCACGAAGCGGTCGCGGCCGGGCCAGCGCGGGTTGGCCGGGTTGTGGCGCAGGTGCCGGCCCCAGAGCGCGACCGCGATCTCGGCCATTCCCATCGGCGCGCCGGGATGGCCCGAGTTCGCTTGCTGGACCGCGTCCATCGAGAGGGCGCGGATCGCGTTGGCCATCAGGCCCGATCGCTGCCCGCCCGGCGCGCCGGCCCCGGCGCGCGTGCCCGCTCGCTGTTGCACGGGCGGGCTTTCCGGGAAAACGATCGCGGCCATTGGCGGGAGTCCGTTCGAGCAGGGAAGCTCTCCATTTTAGAGGCGGGGCGAGGGCGAAGCCGGCCGCGATAATCCGACCGATGCGAGGCCTGCACCTGACCGCCGACCTGCGTGGTTGCGCGGCGGCGCAGGCCGTGATGACGACGCCGGCGGTGCTGCGCTCGATCTGCCTCGACGCCGTCGCCGCGGCCGGTCTCACCCCCGTCGGCGAGCTCTTCCACCGCTTCGCGCCGGGCGCGCCGCAGGACAGCGGCGCGCCGGTGGGAATCACCGGCGTCGTCCTCCTCGCCGAATCGCACCTCGCCGTCCACACCTGGCCCGAGATCGAGGCCGCGACGCTCGACGTCTACGTGTGCAACCTCGGCGCCGACAACTCGGCGCGCGCCGAGGCGCTGCTCGCGACGCTGATCGCCGCATTCGCGCCGGCATCGGTCGAGCGTCACGCGATCGAGCGCGGCGCCCTCGCGGCGACGACACGCGCGCGATGAAGGCGATCGTCCTCGCCGCCGGCCGCGGCAAGCGCATGCGGCCGCTCTCCGACGCCTGCCCGAAGCCGCTCCTCGAAGTGCACGGCAAGCGCCTGATCGAATGGCACCTCGAGGCGCTCGCGGCGGGCGGCGTTCGCGAGGTCGTCGTCAACACCGACTGGCTCGAGGAGCAGATCGTCGCGACCCTCGGCGACGGTGCGCGCTTCGGCCTCGCCATCGCCTACTCGCGCGAAGGCCGCGACCACGGCGGCGCGCTCGAGACCGCCGGCGGCATCGCCAAGGCGCTGCCGCTCCTCGGCGACGCGTTCTGGATCGTCTCGGCCGACATCTGGGCGCCCGACTTCCGCTTCAGCGCGAACGCCGCGGCGCGCTTCGTCGAGAGCGGTCGGCTCGCGCGCCTCTGGCTCGTCGCCAACCCGAGCTTTCATCCGCGCGGCGACTTCGGCCTCGACGCCGACGGCCTCGGCCTCGCCGACACGACCGGCCCCGACGGCCAGCGCTGGACCTACGCCAACATCGCCCTGGCGCGCGCCGAGATGTTCGCCGGCATCGCGGCCGGCGCCCACGCCGCGCTCGCGCCGCTGCTCTACGCCGGCATGCGCGAGCGGCGCATCGGCGCCGAGGTCTACCGCGGCCGCTGGGAAAACGTCGGCACCCCCGAGCAGCTCGCCGCGCTCAACGCGACCCCCTGACCTGCGGCCAGCGCAGCGCGGCCCCGCCGGGGCCGGCCCCTCCCTCTTGGAGGGAGGGGTTGGGGCGGGAGCAATCCTGGCGCCGAAGGCGCAACCTCTCGCGACTACGTCGCGAGAGGTTGCGCGATCTCGTCGATGCGGGCGACGATCTCCGGCGTCAGGCGCGGCACGACGTCGACGGCGAGCAGGTTGGCGCGCAGCTGGCCGACATTCGACGCGCCGGTGATCACCGTCGAGACGCGGGGATTCTTCAGGGCCCAGGCGATCGCCATCTGGCCGACGCTCGCGCCGATCTCGGCGGCGATGCCCTCGAGCTTGTCGACGGCGGCGTTCTTCGCTTCGTCGGTGAGGCCCTTGGCGAGCCACGACATGCTTTCGAGGGCGCCGCGGCTGCCCGCCGGAATGCCGCTCCGGTACTTGCCGGTCAGGAGGCCGCTGGCGAGCGGGCTCCAGGTCGTCAGTCCCAGGCCGATGGCGTCGTAGAGCGGCGCGTACTCCTCCTCGACGCGCTTGCGATGGAAGAGGTTGTACTGCGGCTGCTCCGTCACCGGCTTGTGCAGGTGGTGCTTGTCGGCGATGTCCCAGGCGGTGCGGATGTCGGCGGCGCTCCACTCGCTGGTGCCCCAGTAGAGCGCCTTGCCGCGCGTGATCATGTCGCTCATCGCCCAGACCGTCTCCTCGATCGGCGTGTTCGGATCGGAGCGATGGCAGAAGACGAGATCGATGAAGTCGAGCTGCATGCGCTTGAGCGAGCCGTCGATCGCCTGCGTCAGGTACTTGCGGTTGAGCGTGTCCTTGCGGTTGACGGCGTTGCCCTCGCGCTCGAGGCCCCAGAAGAACTTGGTCGAGACGATGTAGTGGAGGCGCGGCCAGCCGAGCGCCTTGATCGCCGCGCCCATCACGACCTCGCTCTTGCCGCCGGCATAGGCCTCGGCGTTGTCGAAGAAGTTCACCCCGGCGTCGAAGGCGGCGGCCATCAGCTCGCGTGCGGCGCCGTCGTCGACCTGGTCTACTGCCACCGCCCCGATCCGCTGACGCCGGTCGAAGAGACGGTCTGGGCGATGAGCGACATGATCACGCGCGGCAAGGCACTGTACTGGGGCACGAGCGAATGGTCGGCGGCCGAAATCCGCGCTGCCTGGGACATCGCCGACAAGCACCACCTGCACAAGCCGGTGACGGAGCAGCCGCAGTACAACCTCTTCCATCGCAAGCGCGTCGAGGAGGAGTACGCGCCGCTCTACGACGCCATCGGCCTGGGAC
>DASYKC010000016.1:0-2026 GCA_035995885.1 Caldimonas sp.
GCCGCGCCGACCGGGTTGATGACGTCCTGGTCGGCCGAGAAGCCCGGCAGGAGCAGCGTCGTGTCCTTGCCCAGGCCGGCGCCGACGTACTGCTTGATGAAGTTGATGCCCATGCCGCCGGGCAGGAAGATGTAGACCGCCTGCGGCCTGGCGGCGCGGATCTCGGCGAGCTCGGCGGCGTAGTCGAGCTGGCCGAGTTTGGTGTAGTTCTCGCCGACGACCTGGCCCTTGAAGGTGCGCTTGAAGCCGGCGAGCGAGTCCTTGCCGGCCTGGTAGTTCGGTGCCACGAGGTAGACGCTCTTCAGGTCGCGCGTGTTGGCGTACTGGCCGGCCGCCTCGTGGTACGCGTCGTTCGGCCACGACACGGCGAAGAAGAGCGGGTTGCAATCCTTGCCGGCCATCGACGACGGCGCCGCGTTCGGGCTGATGTAGATCGTCCTGGCGTCGAGCGCCTCGGGCAGGGCGGCGAGCATGATGTTCGAGAAGACGACGCCGGTCATGAAGTCGACCTTGTCGCGCTTGATGTTCTTCTCGAACAGCTGCTTGGCGACGTCGGGCTTGAACTGGTCGTCGCTGACGAGCACCTCCGCCGGCAGGCCGCCGAGCTTGCCGCCGTTCAGCTTCACGGCGAGCAGGAAGCCGTCGCGGATGTCGACGCCGAGCGCCGACGACGGTCCCGACAGCGTGCTGACGAAGCCGACCTTGACCTTGTCGGCGGCCGCCGCCGGCACGGCGATGAGCGACGCGGCGAACGCGACGACGGCGCAGGCGGCGACGGATCGGGACAGGCGCGTGGGCATGGCGGAGGACCTTTCAGGCAAAGCTCGCGGCGAAGCCGCTCGCGCCGCGGGATTGTAGGGAGCGATCGCGCCACGGCACGTCGCCCACGGCAACGCCTGAGCGGCAGCCTCTGCTACATCGAAGTCAGGCCCGCCTGTGCCGGGCTACGATCGAGCGGCCGCCGGGCTGCTGCCCGGCTTGCGAGAGGACTGCATGCCGACCGTCACGCTGATCGTCAACGGCGCCACCCGAGCGGTGGACGCGTGGGATGCCGGGATGCCGTTGCTCTACGCGCTGCGCAACGACCTCGGCCTGCACGCCGCCAAGTTCGGCTGCGGCCTCGGCCAGTGCGGCGCCTGCACCGTCTTGCTGGACGATGTCGCAGCGCGTTCGTGCACCGTTCGCGTCAGCGATGCCGCCGGACGGCGCGTCGTCACCGCCGAGGGCCTCGGCTCGGCCGACCGGCCGCACCCCGTGCAGGCCGCGTTCATCGCCGAGCAGGCGGCGCAATGCGGCTACTGCACCAACGGCATGGTGATGACGACGGTGGCGCTGCTGCGGCGCGTGCCGCGGCCGACACGCGAGCAGGCGCAGCAGGCGCTCGCCGGCAACCTGTGCCGGTGCGGCTCGCACGACCGCGTCCTGCGCGCCGTGCAGCGCGCGAGCGACGCGGCGAAGTCCTGACCGTGGCGAGCGACGATCGCCCTTCGACGGCGCCGGCAACGCTGACCCGGCGCGCGCTGCTCGAGGCCGGCGCCCTGGTCGTCGGCTTCTCGTTGGCAGGCGTCGGGCCGGCGCGAAGCCAATCTTCCAGCGCCGCGGCGAACGTGGCGCGGACGCTCGCGCTCGACGACGTCGATTCCTTCCTCGCCCTGCGCGGCGACGGCACGGTCGTCGTCCGCTCGGGCAAGGTCGACCTCGGCACCGGCCACCGCATCGCCATGCGCCAGATGGTCGGCGAGGAGCTCGGCGTCGGCGTCGATCGCATCGAGCTGATCGAGGGCGACACGGCCTTGACGCCGAACCAGGGGCCGACGGCCGGAAGCAGCGGCGTCATGCGTGGCGGCGTCGAGCTGCGCCAGGCGGCGGCGACGGCGCGCGAGGCGCTGCTGGCGATGGCGGCCGCGCGGCTGCAGCTGCCCGCGAGCGAGCTCGAGCTCGGCGACGGCCAAGTGCGCGCGGCGAACGGGCGTCGCGTCGCCGTCGCCGCGCTGCTCGGCGAGCGCGGCCTCGACGTCAAGATGAA
>DASYKC010000017.1:0-42218 GCA_035995885.1 Caldimonas sp.
GAGGTCGGTCGCGACCGACGAGACGATCCAGAACGCCATCAGCAGGCCGGTCGCGGCGACGATGCCGACGCCGCCCTTGATCCAGGCGACGACCAGCGTCGCGACGACGGCGCTTCCCGCCGCCCACTTGAGGCGCGACGCGAGATCGGGCAGCGCCGCTTCCTTCCAGCGCGCCAGCGGCCCGACGCCCATCAGGAAGACGAGCGGCGTCAGCAGCGGCACGAACACGGTGTCGAAGTAGGGCGGGCCGACCGAGATCTTGCCGAGGTTCATCGCGTCGAGCGCAAGCGGATAGAGCGTGCCGAGCAGCACCGCGCCGCAGGCGACGACGAGGAGCACGTTGTTCGAGAGCAGCAGCGTCTCGCGCGAGAGCAGGGCGAAGCGCGCGCCCAGGCCGACGCTCGTCGCGCGCCAGGCGTAGAGCGAGAGCGACGAGCCGATGACGACGACCAGGAAGACGAGGATGAAGAGGCCGCGCCTCGGATCGCTTGCGAACGCATGCACCGACGAGAGCACGCCCGAGCGGACGAGGAAGGTGCCGAGGAGCGAGAGCGAGAAGGCGAGGATCGCGAGCAGGACGGTCCAGTTCTTGAAGCTGTTCCTTTTCTCGGTGACGGCGAGCGAGTGGATCAGCGCCGTGGCGACGAGCCAGGGCATGAACGAGGCGTTCTCGACCGGATCCCAGAACCACCAGCCGCCCCAGCCGAGCTCGTAGTAGGCCCAGGCGCTGCCGAGGGCGATGCCGATGGTGAGGAAGATCCATGCCGCCGTCGTCCACGGCCGCGTCCAGCGGGCCCAGGTCGCGTCGAGGTTGCCGCCGATGAGCGCGGCGACGGCGAACGAGAACGCGACCGAAAGGCCGACATAGCCCATGTAGAGCATGGGCGGATGGATCACCATGCCCGGATCCTGGAGGAGCGGGTTGAGGTCGCGGCCTTCGGCGGCCGCCGGGACGAGGCGGTCGAACGGATTCGACGTCGCCAGCAGGAAGAGCAGGAAGCCGAACGAGAGTAGCCCCATGACGGCGAGGATGCGCGCCGTCACCTTCTCGGGCAGGTGACGGCTGAAGGTCGCGACCGCCAACGTCCAGAAGGTGAGCATCAGGAGCCAGAGCAGGATCGAGCCCTCGTGGCCGCCCCAGACGGCGGCGATGCGGTAGTGCAGCGGCAGCGAGCGGTTCGAGTTGGTGGCGACGTAGAGGACCGAGAAGTCGTTGTCGACGAAGCTGACCGCGAGGCAGACGAAGGCGAACGCGACCAGCGCGAACAGCAGCCGCGCCGACGGCCGCGCCAGCGTCATCCAGTCGGCACGTGCGCGCGCCGCGCCCAGCATCGGCATGACGCCGAGGACGGCGGCGACGCCGAGCGCGATCCAGAGCGCGAAGTGGCCGAGCTCGGGAATCATCGGCGGGCTCCGGGGGTAGCGGACGATCTCATTTGCGGATCGGCTCGGCGCTCATCGATTCGGCGAGCTTCGGGTTGCCCTGCTGGGCACGCTTCAGCGCCTCGGCCGCCTCGGGCGGCATGTAGTTCTCGTCGTGCTTGGCGAGCACCTCGCGGGCGACGAAGACGTCGCCCTGGAGCTGGCCCTGGGCGACGACGCCCTTGCCCTCCTTGAAGAGGTCGGGAAGGATGCCTTCGTACCGGACCGTGATCGACTTCGCCGTGTCGGTGACGACGAAGCTGGACTTGATGCCGTCGCGCTTCAGCGTTCCCTTCTCGACCAGGCCGCCGAGGCGGAAGGTGCGCGCGCTCGGCGCTTCGTGCGACGCGATCTGCGACGGCGAGTAGAAGAAGACGAGGTTGCTCTGGAACGCGTTCAGCACCAGGGCGGCGGCGACGCCGACGGCGCAGACGATGCCGGCGGCGATCGCGAGCCGCTTCTGGCGCGGCTTCATCGCGCCGCCCCGAGCTCGCGGCGGGCGCGGCGATGACGCAGCGCGACCAGCACCGGCTCGATCGCCATGCAGGCGAGCGTGACCGCGTAGGCGCCCCAGACGTAGGTGCCGTAGCCGCCCATGGCGAAGAAGTCGCTCGCGTTGTTCCAGTTCAAGTCGTTGCTCCCTGAGGCGCGGCCGGACGACCCGCGGCATCGCTCGCCCACGCCGCGTGATTGTCGCGTTCCAGGGCAATGGCCCTGGCGCGGACGAAGATGACCGCGAACGCATAGGCCCAGAACGCGAGCGTCATCAGCAGCATCGCCAGCAGCATGACGCTGGCCATTTTCGGCGCCGCCGTGACGCTGATGCTGGCGCCCTGGTGCAAGGTATTCCACCAGATCACCGAGAAATAGATGATCGGCACGTTGACGCTGCCGACGACGGCGAGGAGCGCCCCGGCGCGGTCGGCGCGGCGGGTGTCGTCGATCGCCGAGACGAGCGCCAGGTAGCCGCAGTAGAGGAAGAGCAGGATCAGCTCGGAGGTCAGTCGCGCGTCCCAGACCCACCACGCGCCCCAGGTCGGCTTGCCCCAGAGGGCGCCGGTCCAGAGGGCGAGGAAGGTGAACATCGCCCCGGTCGGCGCGATCGCCCGGGCGACGATCGACGCCAGCCGGGCATTGAAGGCCCAGCCGATCGCCGCCCAGAACGCCATCGCGACGTAGAGCAGCATCGACATCCATGCCGCCGGAACGTGGATGAAGATGATCCGGTAGGCGTCGCCCTGGGTCGCGTCGGTCGGCGCGCGCAAGAGGCCGAGGTAGAGGCCGATCGCCGCGAGGACCGCGGCGATGGCACTGAACCATGGCACCAGCTTGCCGGCGAGCGGATAGAACGCGGCCGGCGAGGCGAAGCGGAAGAAGCGCCGTGTCGTTTTCACGATCGAGCCTCGCGCGCGTTCATTCGGTGGCGATCCGCAGCGCCGCCGCGGTGGCGACGGGCGCCAGCACCGCGGTGAAGATGAGGAGCGCGCCGAGCAGCGAATAGTGGCCGGCCGGCGATACGCCGGAGTCGACCGCGCCGACCGCGCCGGCGCCGAAGATGATCGCCGGGATGCAGAGCGGAACGATGATCAGGATCAGCAGCACCGCGCCGCTGCGCAGGCCGAGGGTGAGCGCCGCGCCCAGGCCGCCGAGCAGGCTCAGCACCGGCGTGCCCAGGACGAGGCCGGCGACCAGCGCGCCGATCGCGGCCGGCGTCATGTCGAAGAGGATGCCGAACACCGGCGCCGCGACGACCAGCGGCAGGCCCGTCAGGAGCCAGTGCGAGACCGCCTTGGCGACGGCGATCGGGATGCGCGCGCCCGGAACGAGGAGCATCTGCTCGAGCGAGCCGTCGGTGTGGTCGGCACCGTAGAGCTGGGTCACCGACAGCATCGCCGCGAGCAGGGCGGCGACCCAGACGACGCCCGGCGCGATCTGGCGCAGCGTCTGCGGCTCCGGGCCGACGCCGAGCGGGAACAGGCTCACGGCGACGGTGAAGAAGGCGATCGGCAGGACGACGTCGACACGGCGCCGCGCCGCCAGGCGCAGGTCGCGCGCGACCAGCACGGCGAAGGTCCCTCTCATCGGCAACCCTGCGCGCGCCGCGCTGCGGTATTCGCCTGGGGGCGGCCCGGCGGCTCATGCAAGGGCAGGCTCACGCAGCTGGACGATGGCTGGCGCCGGGTCGTCGATCGGCAGCGGCAGGTGGCTGGTGAGGACGACGCAGCCGCCGCGGCGGGCGTGCTCGGCGACGAGCCCGGCGAGCAGCTCGACGCCGGCGGCGTCGAGGGCGTCGAACGGCTCGTCGAGCAGCCACGGCTGGAGCTCGCGCTGCGCCACCAGGCGGGCGAGGGCGACGCGCCGGCGCTGGCCCTGCGACAAGGTGCGGACGAAGGCGTCCTTGCGGCTCGCCATGCCGAAGCGATCGAGCGCCGCCTCGACATCGCGGCCGTCGACGTGGCTGCCGGCGAGATGGAGGAGGAAACGGAGCGACTCGGCGACCGTCAGGTCGTCCTTGAGCGCATTGGCGTGCGCCAGGTAGAGCGGGCGCGGCACGAGCTCGGGCGCGCCGGCCCAGGCGATCTCGCCCGCGGACGGCGCCGACAGGCCGGCGATCGTCCGCAACAGGGTCGTCTTGCCCTGACCGTTGGCGCCGCGCACCCAGACGATCGTTCCGGCCGCGACGACGAGGCTGATCGGCGCGAACAGGACGTGGTCGCCGCGCCGGCACTCGAGGTCGCGCACGGTCAGCACCGCATCGGCTGCCGCCGCGCTCGCGCTCCCTGCCTGGTCGTCTGCCATCGATCGTCCTCGCCCCGGGTGGCGGGGCGTGGCCGGCATTGTCGCGGAACGCGTGCACGGGGGCCGGGCCGGTTTGTGAGCGCTCGTACACTCGTCGGTTCACCCGGGAAAGAGGAGACACGATGCTGTTCGGCAAGCTGCTGCCGCGCGAAGGGAATTTCTTCGAGCTCTTCAACCAGCACGGCGCCTACATCGCCGAAGGCGCGCGCGCCTTCATCCGGCTGATCCAGCACTACGCCGACCCGGAGCTCCGCGACAAGCACGCGAGCGAGGTCGGCAACGCCGAGCGTCAGGCCGACAAAATCACGGCCGAGGTCAACCGGCTCCTGCACAAGACCTTCATCACGCCGATCGACCGCGAGCAGATCCACGGCCTGATCAACGCCA
Source organism: Caldimonas sp. (assembly GCA_035995885.1). GTDB lineage: Bacteria > Pseudomonadota > Gammaproteobacteria > Burkholderiales > Burkholderiaceae_C > Schlegelella_A. The sequence goes on from DASYKC010000017.1 coordinate 4,609, forward strand.
TGGACGACATCCTCGACCTGCTCCAGGACGCGAGCGAGACGATGTCGCTCTACGACGTGCAGGCGATGAACGACGACATCCTGCGCCTCGGCGACCTGAGCGCGAAGTGCTGCGAGCGCGTCCAGCACGCGGTCTCGCTCCTGCCCAAGATCAGCCAGCCCGACGTCGCCCAGGCGGCGCTCAAGACCTGCGAGGAGATCGACCGGCTCGAGTCCGACGCCGACCGCGTCATGCGCTCGGCGATGTCGCGCCTGTTCCGCGAGGAGAAGGACGTGCGCGAGCTGATCAAGCTGCGCGCGATCTACGAGCTGCTCGAATCGATCTCCGATCGCTGCGAGGACGTCGCCAATCTCATCGAGGGCGTCGTCCTCGAGAATTCCTGAGCCGGTCGGTCTCGATGTCTCCGACCGAGATTTCGTTCGGCGTCGTGGCGCTGCTCGTCGCGCTCGCCGTCGCGTTCGACTTCATGAACGGCTTCCACGACGCGGCCAACTCGATCGCCACGGTCGTCTCGACCGGCGTCCTGAAGCCGCAGCAGGCGATCGTCTTCGCGGCGTTCTTCAACGTCGTCGCCATCTTCATCTTCCACCTGAGCGTCGCCGCGACGGTCGGCAAGGGGATCGCGCAGCCGGGCGTCGTCGACCATCACGTCGTCTTCGGCGCGCTCATCGGCGCGATCGCCTGGAACCTCGTCACCTGGTGGTGGGGCATCCCGTCGAGCTCGTCGCACGCGCTCATCGGCGGCATCGTCGGCGCGGTCATCGCCAAGGCCGGCACCGGCGCCCTGATCGGTGTCGGCATCTGGAAGACGGTGATCTTCATCTTCGTCTCGCCGGTGCTCGGCTTCCTCCTCGGCGCGCTGCTGATGGTCCTCGTCGCCAACATCTTCCGGCATGCCTCGCCGCTCAAGGTCGACAACCTGTTCCGCCGCCTGCAGCTCGTCTCGGCCGGGCTCTACAGCCTCGGCCACGGCGGCAACGACGCGCAGAAGACGATCGGCATCATCTGGATGCTGCTGATCGCCTCGGGCTACGCGACGGCGGCTTCGCCGATGCCGCCGGTGTGGGTGATCTGGTGCTGCTACATCGCGATCGGCCTCGGCACGATGTTCGGCGGCTGGCGCATCGTCAAGACGATGGGCCAGAAGATCACCAAGCTGAAGCCGGTCGGCGGCTTCTGCGCCGAGACCGGCGGCGCGATCACGCTCTTCCTCGCCACCGCGCTCGGCATCCCGGTCTCGACGACGCACACGATCACCGGCGCGATCGTCGGCGTCGGCTCGGTGCGGCGCGCGGCGGCAGTGCGCTGGGGCCTGGCCGGTAACATCGTCTGGGCCTGGATCTTCACGATCCCGGCGTCGGCCTTCGTCGCCGGCGTCTTCTACTCGCTGAGCTTCTTTCTCTTCACCTGATCACCACGACGCGCGATTCGAAGTACCGCTGCGCGGTGAAGGCGATCGTCGCGATGGCGACCGACACGCCGACGGCAAGGGCGACGACGACGGCGACGTAGATCAGCCCGGTGTGCGCGCCGGCCGCGGCCGCGCCGTCGTGGCGCGCCGCCCAGCGCTCGTCGCTCGTCAGGCCGTAGACGATCGCCTGCAGCATGGTCGCGGCCAGCATGACGCCGAGGAACGGCACCAGGAGTGCGCCCAGCGAATCGTCGACGCCGAACTCGCGCATGCGCCAGAAGCCGTAGGCGCCGACCAGTGTCGGCAGCGGGTGCAGCCAGGCCCAGGGATCGCGCGCGCCGTGGAGGTAGAAGCGATGCAGGCCGAGGCTGCCGCCGACGAGCGCGAGCCAGGTCGCGACGGCCTTCGAGCGCGTCAGACCGGCCGGGGCGGAAGGCGCCGTCAAGCCGGCGCCGTGGCGGCGCCCGGCCCGAGGTGTCGCTGCATGACGACGACGTCGAGCCAGCGGTCGAACTTCCAGCCGGCGGCGCGGATCGTCCCGGTGTGGTCGAAGCCGAGCGCCCGGTGCACGCCGATCGAGCCGCCGTTCTGCGAGTCGCCGATGACGGCGAGCATCTGGCGCGCGCCGGTGGCCTCGCAGCGGGCGAGGAGCTCGGTGAGGAGGAGCCGGCCGAAGCCCCGCCCGGATTTCTCCGGCGCGAGGTAGACCGAGTCCTCGAGGCAGAAGCGATAGGCCGGGCGCGGCCGGAACTGGTTCGCGTAGGCGTAGCCGGCCACCGTTCCTTCCTCCTCGAGGACGAGATAGGGCAGGCCCTTGGCGACAACGTCGTCGCGGCGCCGCGCCATGTCGTCGAGGGACGGCGGATCGACCTCGAAGGTGCCGGTGCCGTGGCGCACGTGCCAGCCGTAGATAGCCGTCAACGCGGGCAGGTCGTCGGCGCGGCTCGGCCGGATCAGGAGGGGGGTCATGGCGTGCGAAGCTCCGGCGAAGTTTATAATGCGCGGTTTTTCGCGGGATCCGTCCCGTCATCGAGGTACCTCACCATGGTCGTCATCCGGCTGGCCCGCGGCGGCGCGAAGAAGCGCCCCTTCTTCAACATCGTCGTCGCCGATTCGCGCCTGCGCCGCGACGGACGCTTCATCGAGCGCGTCGGCTTCTACAACCCGGTCGCCTCGGGCGCCGAGCAGCCGCTGCGCGTCGCCTTCGACCGCGTCGAGCACTGGACCGGTCACGGCGCGCAGATGTCGCCGACGGTCAAGCGCCTGGTCGAGCAGGCCAAGAGCGCCGCCTAGGCTCCCGCGCGGGGGCGACGCCGTGGCCCGCGATGCGTCGGCGACGTGGCCCGACGACGCCCTCGAAGTCGGGCGCATCGGCGAGGCCTGGGGCCTGAAGGGCGGCTTTCGCGTCCTCGCCTACGCCGACCCGCCCGACGCGCTGCTCGCCGCCTCGCGCTGGCACCTGCGCGCGGGCGAAGACGCGCGCCGGCCTGCCGCCGCGGCCGCCCTGCCGGCGACGCTCGAGATCGCCAGCGTTCGCGCCAGCGGCGAAGGCCTCGTCGCCTCGTCGCCGGCGGTGCCCGACCGCACTGCCGCCGAAGCGCTGCGCGGCGCCCGCATCTTCATCGCACGCTCGCAGTTCCCGGCGACGACCGCCGACGAGTTCTACTGGGCCGACCTGATCGGCCTCGGCGTGGTCAACCGCGACGGCCTCGCGCTCGGCGCGGTCGTCGGCCTGATCGACACCGGGCCGCAGAGCGTCCTGCGCATCCAGCCGGCCGCCGACGGCGCCGACGAGGTGCTGATCCCGTTCGTCTCGGCCTACGTCGACAGCGTCGATCTGGCGGCGCGGCGGATCGTCGTCGACTGGGGCCTCGACTACTAGCGCGAGGACGACCGTTCGGCACCATGCGCATCGACGTCATCACCCTGTTCCCCGAGCTGTTCTCGGCGCACCTCGTCCACGGCGTGACCCGGCGCGCCTTCGAGCCGGGCCGGGTCGACGTCCATCTCTGGCCGCTGCGCGACTTCGGCGACCCGCCGCACGCGCGCGTCGACGATCGCCCCTACGGCGGCGGGCCGGGGATGGTGCTCCTCGTCGAGCCGCTCGAGCGCGCGCTCGCCGCGATCCGTTCCGCCCGCGCCGAGGCGACGCCGGCACCCCTCGTCAGCTTCTCGCCCGCCGGTGCGCTGCTGCGCCAGGCGACCGTGGCGCAGTTTGCCGCCGGCGCCGGCGCGATCCTGCTCTGCGCGCGCTACGAAGGCATCGATCAGCGCTTCGTCGACGCCCACGTCGACCTGGAGTTGAGCATCGGCGACTACGTCCTCTCCGGCGGCGAGCTGCCGGCGCTCGTCCTCCTCGACGCGCTGGCGCGGCTGCAGCCCGGCGTCCTCGGCGACGCCCGTTCGCACGAGCAGGACAGCTTCTCGGTGGGACTCCTCGATTGCCCGCACTTCAGCCGGCCCGAGCGTCTTGCCGGCGGCGCCGCCGTTCCCGATGTCCTGCTCTCGGGCAACCATGCCGCGATCGACGCCTGGCGGCGCCAGCAATCGCTCGCCCTGACGGCCGATCGCCGCCCCGATCTCCTCGCCGGCGCACGCGCCGAGGGCCGGCTCGACGCCGCCGACGAGGCGTACCTGTCGCGGCGGCCGCCGGCAAAGCTATAATTTCGGGTTTTTCGATCCTCTGCCGCGCTGGAGCCCTGCTCCTCGCACAAGACTCGCAAGAGAACGGGCTGCTCGCCGGCCCCACGCCAACCCAAGCGCGCGTGCACGATCGCAGGAGCCCTCCGTGGACATGATCCAGACCCTCGAGCGGGAAGAAATCGCTCGCCTCAACCGCACGATCCCGGCGTTCGCGCCCGGCGACACCGTGATCGTCAGCGTCAACGTCGTCGAAGGCACGCGCAAGCGCGTCCAGGCGTTCGAAGGCGTCGTCATCGCCAAACGCAACCGCAGCCTCAATTCGAGCTTCATCGTTCGCAAGGTGTCGAGCGGCGAGGGCGTCGAGCGCACGTTCCAGACCTACAGCCCGCTGATCGCCTCGATCGAGGTCAAGCGGCGCGGCGACGTGCGGCGCGCCAAGCTCTACTACCTGCGCGATCGCTCCGGCAAGTCGGCCCGCATCAAGGAAAAGCTGGCCTGATTCGATGGCTCGGTTGAGCCTGGGGAGCGCCACGGCCAGCCTGTCGTTCGATCCCGAGAGCCTGCCGGTTCTCGGCGCCGACGCGCATCTGCCTGCGATCCCGGCGTCGAGCTTCGAACCGGTCGCGATGCGGCAGCGCTTCGTCGCGCCGCCATCGTGGCAACCCGAGATCAAGGTCGAGCGCCGCTTCATGGAGCGCGAGGCGGCGCATGCGTCGGTCCTCGTCCCGCTCGTCCTGCGCGAGCGCATGACCGTGCTGCTGACGCAGCGCACCGACCACCTCAACGACCATCCCGGCCAGATCAGCTTTCCCGGCGGCCGCGCCGAGCCGAGCGACGCCGACGCGACGGCGACGGCGCTGCGCGAGGCGCACGAGGAGATCGGCCTCGAGGCGTTCGAGGTCGAGGTGCTCGGCAGCCTGCCGACCTACACGACCGGCACCGGCTTCATCGTCACGCCGGTGATCGCTCTCGTTCAGCCCGGGGCGCAGCTTCGCGCCGATCCGATCGAGGTCGCCGAGGTCTTCGAGGTGCCGCTGGCGTGGCTGATGGACCCGGCGAATCACCAGCGCCATGCTGTAGAAGTCGCCGGCGCGACGCGCGAGTTCTTCTCGATCCCCTGGCAGGGCGTCGACGCGAGCGGCGCGCCGCGACGCTACTTCATCTGGGGTGCGACCGCGGCGATGCTGCGCAACCTCTACCGCTTCCTCGCCGCCTGATCGCGGCCGGCCGCGCGCAGCGATTGCGCGAAAGGCCGCCGCTATGATCGCCCGCGATGAGCTTTTTCGCCGTCCTGTTGGCGCTCCTCCTCGAGCAGGTGAAGCCGCTGCCTCGCGGCAACGTCGTCCACGACGCGCTGACCGGCTGGATCCGCGGCACCGCACGCAATTTCGACGCCGGCAAGGACAGCCACGCCTGGGTCGTCTGGTGCATCACCGTGCTCGTGCCGACGATCGCCTGCGCCGCGATCTACATCGCGCTCGCTCACGTCAACACGCTGCTCGGCCTCGCCTTCGACGTCGCCGTCCTCTACCTCACCCTCGGCTTTCGCCAGTTCAGCCACTACTTCACCGACATCCGCACCGCGCTCGAACGCGGCGACGAGATCGAGGCGCGGCGTCTGCTTGCCGAATGGCGCCACCTCGACGCGAGCGAGCTGCCGGCGTCCGAGCTGCTGCGCCACGTGATCGAGCATTCGCTGCTCGCCGCGCACCGCCATGTCTTCGGCGTCTTCTTCTGGTTCGTCCTGTTCTCGACCTTCGGCTTCGGGGCGGCGGGCGCCGTGCTGTACCGGCTCGCCGAGTTCGTCAGCCGCTACTGGTCATACCGCAGCGGCAACGCCGGCATCGCCGTCAACGAGCGCCTCGCCGAGCTCTCGCTGCGCCTCTTCCACCTCCTCGACTACGTGCCGGCGCGCCTCACCGCGTCGGGCTTCGCCGTCGTCGGTAACTTCGAGGAGGCGGTCAACTGCTGGCGCCGCGATGCGACGCTCTGGAAGCACGACAACGAGGGTGTGATCCTCGCTGCGGCGGCCGGCGCCGTCGGCGTCCGCCTCGGCGGCGGCTCGGCGCCGGGGATCACGCCCGACCGCGCCAAGACCTTCGAGGCCGGCGCGCCGCCCGGCTCGGCCGCGGCCGACGGCTCGACCCCGGGCGCGCCGCCGCAGCTCGGTCATCTGCGCAGCGTCGTCGCCCTCGTCTGGCGCTCGGTCGTCCTCTGGATGCTGCTGCTCGCGCTGCTCTCGCTCGCCAACCTCATCGGCTAGAGAGCTCCTCGAAGATCTCGCGGTAGATGCGATAGCGCGACTCGGCGATCTCGCCCCGGGCAAGCGCGGCAAGAACGCCGCAGCCGGGCTCGTGACGATGCGTGCAGTTGTAGAAGCGGCACTCGCTCGCATGGCCGCCGATGTCGGGCATCAGCGCGGCGAGCCGATCCGCGCCGATGTGGCGCAGGCCGAATTCCTGGAATCCGGGCGAGTCGATGAGCGCGCTCGTTCGCGCCGAGTCGAGCCAGTACCACTGCGTCGCCGTCGTCGTGTGGCGACCGGTGTTGAGCGCCTGCGAGATCTCGCCGATCTGCGCCCCGGCGTCGGCGACCATCAGGTTGACGAGCGTGCTCTTGCCGGCGCCGCTCGGGCCGAGGACGAGCGTCGCGCGCCCGGCGAGGAGCGGTGCGAGGCGCGCGTGCGCGTCGCCGCGGTCGTGCTTCAGGGCGAGCTCGAGCACCTCGACGCCCATCGCGGCGTAGGGCGCGAGCCGCTCGCGCGCCGCCGCGAAGCTCGGCAGGTCGCGCTTGTTGAGGACGATGCGCGCCGCGATCGCCGCGTCTTCGGCGGCGATCAGCGCCCGCGCGAGCTGCGACTCGCTGAACACCGGCTCGGCGGCGACGACGACGAGGAGCTGGTCGATGTTGGCGGCGAACGCCTTCGTCTTCCACTCGTCCTGGCGATAGAGCAGGTTGGTGCGCGGCAGGACGGCATCGATGACGCCCTCGTCGCCCGACGCCTGCCAGCGGACGCGGTCGCCGACGACGGCGTCGCTCTTCTTGCCGCGCGTGTGGCAGAGGACGCGCGCGCCGTCGGCTGCTTCGACGACGAGGCGTCTGCCGTGTCCGGAAACGACCCTGCCCGGGGCTTCAGCCGACGAAGGCGATGAGGGCATCGGCCTTGGCGGCGCAGATGAAGTCATTCATCGAGATGCCGCCGGCCGAATGAGTCGAGAAGCGCACGACGCAATGATCGAAGCGAACCACGAGCTCGGGATGGTGATCCTCGACGTGGCACACCCAGGCGAGCGCGTCGACGAACGCGACGGTCTCGAGCCAGCCCTTGAAGACGAAGCGCTTCTCGATCGCGCCGCCGGTCTCGCGCCAGCCGCTCATCTGCGCGAGGTGGTTGCGGATCGCGTCTTCGCTCAGGGCGCTGGCGCGCGCCTGGCACTTCTGGGCAAGGAAATCGGTCATGGTGCGATCGGCTCCGGAGACCGGCGCACGAGCGCGGCGAGGCGCTCGACGGCCGGCGGATGCGAATAGTAGAACCGCGCGTAGAGCGGGTCGGGGGTCAGCGTCGCGGCGTTGTCTTCATGCAGCTTGAGGAGCGCGGAGGCGAGCTCGCTGCGGTCGGCGTGCACCGAGGCGAAGGCGTCGGCCTCGAACTCGTCGCGCCGGGACCAGCCGGCGAAGAGCGGCGACGCGAAGACCCCGAACACCGACGAGACGAGCAGGAGCAGGACCAGCGCGAGCGCGTCGTTCGGCAGCGACAGGTTCGGCGCGACGCCGAGTCCGACGTAGAACCAGGCTTTCGTCGCGAGCCAGCCGAGGAGGGCGAAGAAGGCGAGCGTCATCGCCGCCATCGCGACCATGCGCTTGCGGATGTGGCGCAGCTTGAAGTGGCCGAGCTCGTGGGCGAGCACCGCCTCGACCTCGCCGGCGGCGAGCCGCGCCAGCAAGGTATCGAAGAAGACCACCCGCTTGGCGCTGCCGAAGCCGGTGAAGTAGGCGTTGGCGTGGGCCGAGCGCCGGCTGCCGTCCATGACGAAGAGGCCGCGCGCGGCGAAGCCGGCGCGCGCCATGAGCGCTTCGACGCGGGCGCGGAGCGGCGCGTCCTCGAGCTCCTCGAAGCGGTTGAAGAGCGGCGCGATGAAGCTCGGCACGACGACCTGCGCGGCGACGATGATCGCCATCCACGCTGCCCAGGCCCAGAGCCACCAGGCCGAGCCGGCCGCGCCCATGATCCACAGCACCGCGGCGAGGAGCGGAATGCCGATGACGGCGCCGAGCGCGATGCCCTTGGCGGTGTCGGCGAGCCAGAGCCGCCAGGTGATGCGGTTGAAGCCGAAGCGCTGCTCGAGCCGGAACGTCGAGTACCACTCGAACGGCAGATCGAGGACGGCGCCGACGACGACGAAGGCGGCGATCAGGGTGACCTCGTAGGCGAGCGCGCCGGCGCGCGGCGCGACCGCGTCGCGCACGAGGGTGTTGAGCGCGTCGAGGCCGCCGAAGAGCGTCCAGCCGAGCAGGACGGCGGCGCCGACGAGCATCTGCCAATGCGCCAGCCGCGCCTTGGCCAGCGTGTAGTCGGCGGCGCGCTGATGCGCGGCGAGCTCGACCGACGGGCGGAACGCCGCCGGCACCTCGTTGCGATGGCGGGCGACGTGACGGACCTGGCGGGCGAGTAGCCAGGCGCGAATTCCGAGCGAAGCGACCAGCGCCGCGGCGAACACGCTGGTCCAGGTGAGAAAGGACATGGCGCCAGTGTAGGTGTGCGCGCCCGGAGGGGAGTGCTGCGAGAATTTCCCCCTGGAGCCACCGATGACCACCGACACCCTGCTGACCGCCGACGACCACAACCTGGTCTGGATCGACCTTGAGATGACCGGCCTCGATCCGGCGCGCGACCGGATCATCGAGATCGCGGTCGTCGTCACCGACGCGCAGCTCGGCCGGCGCACCGAGGGCCCGGTCCTCGCCATCCACCAGAGCGACGCGACGCTCGCGACGATGGACGCCTGGAACACCGGCACGCATGGCCGGAGCGGCCTGACCGATCGCGTGCGCGCGTCGACGGTCGACGAAGCCGAGGCCGAGCGCCAGGTGATCGAGTTCCTGCAGCGCTACGTCAGGAAGGGCGCGTCGCCGATGTGCGGCAACAGCATCTGCCAGGACCGACGCTTCCTCGCCGTGACGATGGCCAAGCTCGAGGCCTTCTTCCACTACCGCAACCTCGACGTCAGCACGCTGAAGGAGCTGGCGCGGCGCTGGCGGCCCGAGCTGCTCGCCGGCTTTCGCAAGGCACAGGCCCACACCGCGCTTGCCGACATCCAGGAGTCGATCGACGAGCTGGCCTACTACCGCGAGCACTTCCTGCGCGCCTCGCCTGAGCCGGACCGTGCACGAGTCGCGCCGTCGATGTAGAATCATGGGCTTGCCGCAATCCGGCCTTTCCCGACATTTGGATTCGGGGCGGGCGCGACGGATGCGGCGATTCGTTCATCCCCTCTGACCGCCTCGGTCGCACGTCTTCGGCTCCGCCGAAGCTCGCGCACACCGAGCTCTGCACGCAAGGTCGGCGGCGATGCCGTCGCTGAGGCCCTTCTTCGTGCAGGCTCGATTCGAGCCGACCGGGCCTTCCTTCTGCGACCGATCCGCCTTCGCTTGCGAAGGCAGGCGCTGCCGCGCACGAGCCGGCGGCGTTGCGACTCAGAGACCTGTCATGACTTTCGATTCTCTCGGCCTGCCCGAGCCCCTCGTCCGCGCCGTCGCCGATGCCGGCTACGCCACGCCCACCGCCGTCCAGTCGGCGGCGATTCCGCCGGCGCTCGCCGGCACCGACCTGATGGTCGCCGCCGCGACCGGCAGCGGCAAGACCGCGTCGTTCATCCTGCCGGCGTTGAACCGGATCCTCGCCGCGCGCGCCGACACCACCAAGCGGCGCGACAAGGGCACGGTCTACGGACCGCGCATCCTCGTCCTGACGCCGACGCGCGAGCTGGCGATGCAGATCGGCAAGGCGGCGGCCCTGTACGGCCGCCACGTCGCCGGCCTGCGGGTCGCGACCGTCGTCGGCGGCGTGCCGTATCCGGCGCAGATCAAGGCGCTGCGTGGCCCGCTCGACATCCTGATCTCGACCCCCGGCCGCCTGCTCGACCACCTGCAGACCGGCAAGGCGGTCCTCGAGCACGTCGAGATGCTCGTCCTCGACGAAGCCGACCGCATGCTCGACATGGGCTTCATCGACGACATCACGACGATCGCCGACCACGTGCCGAAGTCGCGCCAGACGGTGATGTACAGCGCCACCTTCCTCGGCAACGTCGCCCGGCTCGCCCAGAACCTGCTGCGCGAGCCGCAGCGCATCGACGTCGCGTCGCACACCGACACCCACGCCAACATCGAGCAGCGCCTCCACTGGGCCGACAACTTCGCGCACAAGAACGCGTTGCTCGACCACATCCTGACGCAGCGCGAGGTCGAGCAGGCGCTCGTCTTCACGAGCACCCAGATCGACGCCGACCGGCTCGCCGATCGCCTCGCCCAGCTCGGCCACGCGGTCGCGTCGCTGCACGGCGGCATGCCGCAGGGCCGGCGCAACCGCGTCCTGCAAGGCCTGCGCTCGAAGCAGCTGCGGATCCTGGTCGCGACCGACGTCGCGGCGCGCGGCATCGACGTGCCGACGATCAGCCACGTCGTCAACTACGGCCTGCCGATGAAGCCCGAGGACTATGTCCACCGCATCGGCCGCACCGGCCGCGCCGGCCGCGACGGCCTGGCGGTGACGCTGGCCGAGCGCATGGACGCCGGCATGATCCGCCGCATCCAGCAGTTCACGACGCAGACGATCCCGGCCGCGACGATCGGCGGCCTCGAGCCGAAGAGCCCGCAGCCGAAGGTGTTCGCCAATGCGCCCGCGGGTCGCGGTCGCCCCGATGGCCACCGTGCCGACTCGCATCGGCCGGGCGACCGACGCGCGCCCTTCGCCGAGCGCAGCGCGCCGCGCGAGTTCGCGCCGCGTGCCCCGGCGCGCGGCAATCCCTTCGATCGCGCCCTGCCGGTGCGCGACGAGCGTGCCGCCCCGGCTCGCCGGCCCGGCCCCGCGGCCTTCAAGGGTCGCGGCAAGCCGCAGCGTCCGCGCGCCGGCGGCTTCACGCGCTGACGCGCCGGGATCGCTGAGGTCGCTGGCGCGCGGCGCGACGTCGTTGACCGCGCCTAGCGGCGCTTGACCGTCACGCTGACGGTCATGCCGAGGTAGTCGTCGGTCTCGCCGAACCAGCTGCCCGAGATCGGCGCAGCCTGCGACGGATCGCGGGCGATGCCGACCCGGATCAGCTCCGTGCCGCCGAGCAGGTTGTTGGTCGGATCGAACGGCACCCAGCCGGCGCCCGGCAGGTAGGCCTGCAGCCAAGCGTGCGTGTAGCCGGCGCCGACGATGTCGGAATCGGCGTCGCCGTCGAGCGCCGGGTCGTACAGGTAGCCCGAGACGAAGCGCGTCGCGAAGCCGAGCCGGCGCGCCGCTTCCATCATGAGCAGCGCGAAGTCGCGGCACGAGCCGCTGCCGCGCTGCAGCGTCTCGGCCGGGCTCTGCGTCCCTTCCTCGTCGCGGCCGAGGTAGCGCAGCTTGTCGCGGATGTGCTGGTTCATCGCGATCAGGAGGTCGCGCGTTCCGGTCGGCCCGTCGGTGCGGATGAACTGGCGCGCCCACGCGGTGAGCTCGCCCTCGGGATCGTCGTGGTACGGCCGCAGGTAGTGCTCGAGGTCGTAGCGCTCCTCGAGCGTGTACGCGAACGGATAGAACTCGGCGCTCTTCGACAGCGGCAGCTCGAGGTTGTTGCTGTGTGCGTGCTCGATGCGGAAGCTGCAGACGATCTCGAGCTTGTCGGCGCGGCTGAGCGGCTGCACCAGCGCGACCGAATTCGAGAGCGGATCCTGGATCATCCGCACCGACGCATCCGGGCTGACGTCGAGATCGGTGGCGAGGACGCGCAGGTCGTGGCTGTCGCGCGGCCGGAACATGACGCGATGCTCGCCGAACCGCACCGGCTGGCGGTAGCGGTAGATCGTCGTGTGCTGGATGTCGTAGCGAACGGGCATGGCAAGAAGAGCGCTGTCAGCGCGCGAGGACGCGCGCGCCGGATCAGGCGCGCAGGAGGTCGACTTCGAACAGCAGCGTCGCGTTCGGCGGGATCGCGCCGCCGGCGCCGCGCGCGCCGTAGCCGAGCGCGGGCGGGATGACGAGGACGCGCGTGCCGCCCTCCTGCATTCCCTGCACGCCTTCGTCCCAGCCGCGGATCACCATGCCGCCGCCGAGCTCGAACTCGAACGGATCGTTGCGGTCCTTGCTCGAATCGAACTTGGCGCCCTTCGTGCCGTTCTCGTAGAGCCAGCCGGTGTAGTGGACCGACACGGTGCGGCCCGCCTCGGCGCGCTTGCCGGTGCCGGCAACGGTGTCGTCGTACTGGAGCCCGGAGGCGGTCGTCTGCATGGGAAATCCTCGGCGGTGTTCTGGAAAAAAGGGACGGCGCTTCGCGGCCAACCTCGCATCATGCCCGAGAGCGTTTCATCGCCGTGTCATTGCGCAACGGACGCGCGCCAGCAGCCGATGGCGGATTCGAGCCAGGGGGCAATCCGCGTGCCGCGCGGCGCGAGGCCGAGCACGGCGCCGGCAGCGCGCAGCGCCGCGAGCGGATCGTCGAGCGCGAGCGGCGTTGCGCCGGTCTGCTTCGAGAGCTTCGCGCCGTCGGCGCTGCGGACGAGCGGCGTGTGCAGGTAGCGCGGCGTCGGCAGGTCGAGCAGGCGCTGGAGCAGGATCTGGCGCGCCGTGCTGTCGACCAGGTCCTCGCCGCGAACGACGTCGGTGACGCCTTGCGCCGCGTCGTCGACGACGACGGCGAGCTGGTACGCGAAGACGCCGTCGGCACGCTCGAGAACGAAGTCGCCGACGGCACGAGCGACGTCCTCGTTCTGGGGGTCGAGGCGGCGATCGGTCCAGGCGATCTTCGCTTCGCCGCTGCCGCCTTCGGCCGCGACGCGCAGGCGCATCGAGCGCGCCGGCTTGCCGTGCAGCCCGCCCCGACACGTGCCCGGGTAGATCGCCTCGCCGCGCGCATCGCCGGCCCCCGTCGGCGCGGCGGCGGCGAGGGCGAGATCGCGCCGGCTGCACGCGCACGGGTAGGCCCGGCCGCGCGCCTGCAGCCGCTGCAACGCCGCGCGGTAGAGCGCGAGGCGCTGCGACTGGAAGACGACGGCCGCGTCGCTGCGCAGGCCGAAGCGATCGAGCTGGGCCAGGATCGCCTCGGCCGCGCCGACGACGTTGCGCGGCGTGTCGAGGTCTTCGATCCGCAGCAGCCAGCGGCCGCCGTGCGCGCGCGCATCGAGCCACGACGCGAGCGCGGCGACGAGCGAGCCGGCATGCAGCGGGCCGGTCGGCGACGGCGCGAAACGGCCGACGTAAGGCGCGCCCGGCGCTCCGGCTTCGTCGTCCATCGCCCGCCCGCCCGCGCGCCCGTCGTTCAGGCGCTGCCGGCCTCGACGATCGCGCCGGCCGACCCGTAGCGGTCGAGGAGGGCGTGCCGCGTCGTCGCGCTTTCCAGCCGTTCGAGCCACCAGCGCAAGGCCAGCCCCGGCGCCGCCTTGCGCGCGCTGCCGTCGCGGCCGGCGGGAACGCGCCAGGCGTAACCGAGGCGCGCGATCGGCTGGGCGCGCTGCACCCTTCTCACGACCAGCCGGCCGGCGGCGATCGCCTCGCGCGCCATCGGTTCGGGAACGAAGCCGCAGCCGACGCCGCGCGCCTGCGCTTCGATCTTGGCCTGCATGTCGCTGACGGTGAGGACGTCCTGGCCGGCGAGAAGATGGACCGTCATCGGCGCGAGGCGATGCGCCGAGTCGGCGACGGCGACGGCGCGATGGCGAACGATCTCGCCATCGTCGATCGGCTCGCGCGCGCCGGCGAGCGGATGGTGCGGTGCGACGGCGAAGACGAAGGCGAGCGCGCCGAGCTCCTTGCGCGCCAGGTCGCCGGGCAGCTCGCGATCGGTGCCGACGCCGATCGCGAGGTCGACCTGGCCCGTCACGAGCGCCTCCCACACGCCGCTCATCACTTCGGTGCGCAGGCGCAGCCGCGTCGGCGGCGGCGACGCCGGCGAGCTCGACGGAGCTGCCGGCGACCGCGTCGTCGCCCGCGCGGGCACGGTGCATTCGGCGTAGAAGCCGGCGCACAGGTCGAGCATCGTCGAGCGCGAGACGATGTCGTCGACGACGACGCCGAGCTGAGTCTCCCAGCCGGTGGCGACGCGCTTGACGCGGTTGGCGACGGCGTCCATCTGCTCGAGCAGATGGCGTCCCTCGTCGAGCAGCTCGCGGCCGGCGGCGGTCAGCGTCGCCTGGCGCGAGCGGCGGTCGAAGAGAAGGACGTCGAGCGCGTCCTCGAGCTGGCGCACGTTGTAGGTCAGCGCCGAGGGCACCTTGCCGAGCAGGCGCGCGGCGGCGGCGAAGCTGCCGCTGCGGGCGATCGCGTCCATCATCGTCAGCGCGTCGGGCGTGAGGACGTTGCGCGGCGAGGGAGTGGGTGCGGTGGTCATCGGCCTTCATCTTATTTGAATGAAGGCGACAACGGCCGGCCCCTCGTCGCACCCGCCAACGCCCCTACATTCCTGTTCCATCGGGAGACTTGCATGATCACCGTACGCAAATCATCGGAACGCGGCGAGGCCGACCATGGTTGGCTGAAGAGCCGGCACAGCTTCTCGTTCGCCGACTACCACGACCCGCGCCACATGGGCTTCGGCAACCTGCGCGTCATCAACGAAGACCGCATCACGCCGGGCAGCGGCTTCGGCACGCACGGCCACCGCGACATGGAGATCGTCAGCTACGTGCTCTCGGGCGAGCTGGCTCATCGCGACAGCATCGGCACCGGCGCGCCGGGCAGCGCGACCGGCGTGATCCGCCCGGGCGACGTGCAGCGGATGAGCGCCGGCCGCGGCGTCCAGCACAGCGAGTTCAACCATGCGCCCGACCAGACGACGCACTTCCTGCAGATCTGGATCGAGCCGAACGAGCGCGGCATCGCGCCGAGCTACGAGCAGAAGCGTTTCGACGACGCGTCGAAGCGCGGCGCGCTGCGCCTGGTCGCCTCGCCCGACGGCCGCGACGGCTCAGTGACGCTGCACGCCGACGCCTCGATCTCGGCGGCGCTGGTCGACGGCAGCGAGGCGATCGCCCGCGACCTCGACCCGAAGCGCAAGACCTACGTGCATGTCGTCCGCGGCGGCGCCGACGTCAACGGCGTCGCCCTCGACGCCGGCGACGCGGTCGCGCTGACCGGCGAGAGCCGGCTCGCGATCGCCAACGGCCGCGAGGCCGAAGTCCTGGTCTTCGACCTGGCCTGACCGTTTTCTTTCGTCAACCCTTCGTCAACCGTTCCTCACTTCGAGACCCACCATGACCTCCCTGCAAAGCAGCACCGTTCTCGTCGGCCGCGTCCTCCTCGGCCTGATCTTCGTCCTCTCCGGCTTCGCCAAGATCTCCGGCTTCGACGGCACCGCCGGCTACATCGCCAGCAAGGGGATGCCGCTGCCGCAGCTGGTCGCGGCGCTGACGATCGTCGTCGAGCTCGGCGGCGGGCTGGCGCTGATGGCCGGGCTCTACACGCGCCAGATCGTCGTCGTCCTCGCGGTCTTCACGCTGCTCGCCGGCGTCATCTTCCACAACTTCTGGGCCGCACCCCCGGCCGAGCACATGGCGCAGCAGATCAACTTCCTGAAGAACCTGTCGATCGCCGGCGGCATGCTGGTGCTGGCGGCGTTCGGCCCGGGGCGCCTCAGCCTCGACGCACGGCGACTCGCCGCGGCGTAAGGCAAAGACGCGGCGACCCGCCGCATGGCAAACGAAAGCGGCGCCGAGGCGCCGCTTCTTCCTTGTAGAGTCGGCCGATGGACACGGCGCTTCGCCTCCTGCGCGTACTTCCGGCGATCGACTGGATCGCGCTCGCGCTGTTCTTCCCGGCCTGGGCGGGCTATGCGGTGTTCGCGCGACGTCGCGTCGGCCAGCAGCCCTCGATCCTGGCGTCGACCAATCGCGTGCGCCGCCAGTGGATGCTGCAGACGACCTACCGCGAGGTTCGCGTCATCGACGGCATCGTCATCCAGAACCTCTCGACCAGCCCGTCGTTCTTCGCGTCGACGACCATCCTCATCATCGGCGGCCTGCTTGCCGTGCTCGGCACCGCCGAGAAGGCGAGCGAGCTGGCGCGCGAGCTCCCGTTCGCGGCGCGGACGACGGCGCTCGTCTTCGACCTCAAGGTGCTGGCCCTGCTCGGCATCTTCGTGTACGCCTTCTTCCGCTTCACGTGGTCGATGCGGCAATACACCTTCGGCGCCCTGCTCGTCGCCGCTGCGCCGGAAGCGACGCGCTTCGCCGAGGAAGGGCTCTCGCGCGAAGCCTTCGCCGACAAGGCCGGCCGCGTCGTGGGCATGGCCGCCGAGACCTTCAACGACGGCTTGCGCGCCTACTACTTCTCGTTCGCGGTGATGGGCTGGCTCTTCTCGCCGCTGGTCTTCATCGTGGCGACGTTCGGCGTCGTCTGGATCCTCTATCAGCGCGAGTTCCGATCCGACGTTCTCGGCGTCCTCAACTCGTAGACGAGCCGAGCGCTCGTGCTCACTGCCCCACGTCGCGCGCGAGGCGAACGCCGCTGAACTGCCACTGCGCTTCCGGCGGAAAAAAGTTGCGATAGCTGGCGCGGACATGACCGGCCGGCGTCGCGCACGAGCCGCCGCGCAGCACGAACTGGTTGCACATGAACTTGCCGTTGTACTCGCCGACCGCGCCAGGCAGCGGCCGGTAGCCGGGGTAGGGCAGGTAGGCAGACTGCGTCCACTCCCAGACGTCGCCGAACATCTGCACCGGCTGGTCGCCGACCGGGTCCTTCTGCGGCAGCGGATGAAACGCGCCGCGGTCGGCGAAGTTGCCGGCGATCGGCGCGGCGAGCGCACGTGCCGCGAGCTCCCACTCGAGCTCGGTCGGCAGGCGCGCCCCCGACCAGCGCGCGAACGCGTCGGCCTCGAAGTAGCTGAGATGGCAGACCGGCGTGTGCGGGTCGATTTCGACCACGCCCTGCAGCGTGTGGATCAGCCACCGGCCGGCGTCGCGGTGCCAGTAGAGCGGCGCCGTCCGCGCGCCGCCGCGCACCCAGTCCCAGCCCATCGAGAGCCAGAGCTCGGGGCGGCGGTAGCCGTCGTCGTCGATGAAGGCGAGGAAGTCGCCGAAGGTCGCGGGCCGCGACGCGAGCTCGAACGGCGCGGCGTAGGCGAGGTGGCGCGGCGTCTCGTTGTCGAAGCAGAACTCGCCGTCGAGCGACGCCGCATGGCCGAGCTCGACGAGGCCGCCCTGGTAGCCGAACCAGCGCAGCGGCTGCGGCCGCACCTGCGCCATCGGCCAGCGCCTGGCATAGGCCGAGGCGAGCGGATTGAACGAGAGCGCGTGCTTGATGTCGGTGAGGATGAGCTCCTGGTGCTGCTGCTCGTGCTGCAGGCCGAGCGCCACCAGCGCCGCGATCTCGGCATCGTCGCCGTGGCTGGCGAGCAGCGACTGCATGCGCTCGTCGACCTGGGCGCGGTAGCGCTTCACGTGATCGAGGCCGGGCCGCGTGACGAGGCCGCGCTGCGGCCGCGGATGCTGCTCGCCGATGCCCAGGTAGTAGCTGTTGAAGAGAACGCGGAACGCCGGATCGAAGGCAACGAAGTCGGCCTCGAAGCGCTCGAGCAGGAAGGTCTCGAAGAACCAGGTGACGTGGGCGAGGTGCCACTTGGTCGGGCTCGCGTCGGCCATCGACTGGACCTGGCAGTCCTCGGCCGAGAGCGGTGCGGCGAGGGCGAGGCTGGCCTGGCGCACGCTGGCGTAGCGGGCAGCGAGCGGCCCGGAACGCGCCGCATCGGGCGCGAGTTTCGGCGTCGTCATGAAGTCTCCTCGTCGCGCGGTTTGCGTCTGCTGAGGCGGGACCCGGCAGAGTAGCCCAAAGCGGTATCGCGCGTGTGAATCCGGCCTTGGGCAAGGGACGTGCCGCCTATCACGCGGCGTCGCCCGGAGGCGCGACCTCGGCTCTCTAGAATGCGTCGCATGGCCTTCGTTCACCTGCGCGCGCACACCGAGTTCTCGGTCGTCGACGGCACGCTGCGGATCGACGACGCCGTCGCCGCGGCCGCCGCGGACGGCCAGGGCGCGCTCGCGATCACCGACCTCGGCAATCTCTTCGGCGCGGTCAAGTTCTACAGCGCGGCGCGGCGCGCCGGCGTCAAGCCGATCATCGGCGCCGAGGTCTGCATGGCGGCCGAGCCGGGCGAAAAAGCGATCAGCCGGCTCGTCCTGCTGGTGCAGAACCGGACCGGCTATCTCAACCTCTGCACGCTGCTCTCACGCGGCTGGCTCGAGAACGCTGCGAGCGGCCACGCGGTCGTCGAGTGGGCCTGGCTCGGCGAATGCGCGGCCGGGCTGATCGCGCTTTCCGGCGCCGAGAGCGGTGCGCTCGGCCGTGCCCTTCTCGGCGGCGACGACGGGCGCGCCGCAGTGCTCGCCGAGCGGCTCGCGGCGATGTTTCCGCGCCGCTTCTACCTCGAGGTGCAACGCTGCGGCCTGCCCGGCAACGAGGCGCACGTGCGCGCCGCCGTCGAGCTCGCGGCGCGGCTGTCGCTGCCGGTCGTCGCGACGCACGCCGTCCAGTTCCTCGGCGTCGACGATCACGAGGCGCACGAGGCGCGGGTCTGCGTCGCCGACGGCGAGATGCTCGCCAACCCGCGCCGCGTCAAGCGCTTCAGCCGCGAGCAGTACCTGAAGACGCAGGCGCAGATGGAAGCGCTCTTCGCCGACCTGCCGAGCGCGCTCGCCAACTCGGTCGAGATCGCCAAGCGCTGCAACATGAGTCTCGTCCTCGGCAAGCCGCAGCTGCCCGACTTCGAGACGCCGCTCCGGGACGGCGTTCGCGTGCCGATGGTCGAGTACTTCCGCATCGCCGCCCACGACGGCCTCGAGGCGCGCCTGGCTCGTCTCTATCCCGACGCCGCGGTGCGCGAGCGCGAACGGCCGCGCTACGTGACGCGCCTCGAGTTCGAGATCGAGACGATCCTGAAGATGGGCTTTCCGGGCTACTTCCTGATCGTCGCCGACTTCATCAACTGGGCGCAGACGCACGGCTGCCCGGTCGGCCCGGGGCGGGGCTCGGGCGCCGGGTCGCTGGTCGCCTATTCGCTCAACATCACCGGCATCGATCCGCTCCGCTACGAGCTGCTGTTCGAGCGCTTCCTCAACCCCGAGCGGGTGTCGATGCCCGACTTCGACATCGACTTCTGCCAGGCCAACCGCGATCGCGTCATCGACTACGTGAAGGCGAAGTACGGCCGCGACGCGGTCAGCCAGATCGCGACGTTCGGCACGATGGCGGCGAAGGCGGCGCTGCGCGACATCGGCCGGGTCCTCGGCATGAGCTACGGCCACGTCGATTCGGTCGCCAAGCTGGTGCCGGCGCCGCCGGGTCGGACGGTGACGCTGAAGCGCCCGCCGCAACCTCCCGAGAAGCCCGACAACAGCGTCATCTACGCGCGCCGCGAAGCGCCCGAGATCGAGCAGCGCGAGCGGAACGAGGTCGAGGTCGCCGAGCTGCTCGCGCTCGCCGAGCGCGTCGAGGGCCTGGTGCGCAACGTCGGCATGCATGCCGGCGGCGTCCTGATCGCGCCCGGCAGGATCACCGACTTCTGCCCGCTCTACATGCAGCCCGGCAGCGCCAGCGCGGTGAGCCAGTTCGACAAGGACGACGTCGAGGCGATCGGCCTGGTCAAGTTCGACTTCCTCGGCCTGGCGACGCTGACGATCCTCGAGCTCGCCAAGGACTTCATCGTCGCCCGCCATCCCGAGCAGCGCGACTTCTCGTACGAGGCGCTGCCGCTCGACGACGCGAAGGTCTACAGGCTCTTCTCCGAGGGCCGGACCGAGTCGGTGTTCCAGTTCGAGAGCGCGGGCATGCGCCGCATGCTGAAGGACGCCGAGCCGAACCGCCTCGAGGACCTGATCGCGCTGAACGCGATGTTCCGTCCTGGGCCGATGGAGAACATCCCGAGCTTCTGCGCACGCAAGCACGGCCGCGAGGACGTGCGCTATCCGCATCCGCTGCTCGAGAAGGTGCTCGGCGAGACCTACGGGATCATGGTCTACCAGGAGCAGGTGATGCAGGCCGGGCAGATCCTCGGCGGCTACTCGCTCGGCGGCGCCGACCTGCTGAGAAAGGCGATGGGCAAGAAGAAGCCCGAGGAGATGGCGACCCACCGCGCCATCTTCCGCGAGGGCGCGGCGAAGAAGGAGATCTCGGCCGAAGTCGCCGACGAGGTCTTCGACCTGATGGAGAAGTTCGCCGGCTACGGCTTCAACAAGGCGCACGCCACCGCGTACTCGCTGCTCGCCTATCACACGGCCTGGATCAAGGTCCATTTCGCGGCCGAGTTCTTCGCCGCCAACATGTCGGTCGAGACCGACAACAGCGACAAGCTGAAGGCGCTCCTGGTCGACGCCAAGACCTTCGGCGTGACGATCGAGACGCCCGACGTCAACGCCGGCACGTACCGCTTCGAGCCGCTGTCGGCGACCTCGGTGCGCTACGGCCTCGGCGCGATCAAGGGCACCGGCCACGGCGCGATCGAGGCGATCGTCGCCGCGCGCGACGGGACCGGCAGCGGTCCCGCCGGGACCAGCGGTCCGTTCACCAGCCTGTTCGACTTCTGCGCCCGCGTCGACCGCGGCCGCATCAATCGCCGCGTCGTCGAGGCGCTGATCAAGGCCGGCGCCTTCGACGGCATCAACCCGGCGCGCTCGTCGCTGCTCGCGAGCACCGGCCTGGCGCTCGACTGGGCCGAGACGCAGGCCGCGCACGCCGATCAGGGCGGCCTCTTCGACGCGCTCTTCGACGACGGCGATTCGCACGGCGCGAGCAGCGAGGAGCCGCCGCTCGTCGGCGCGCGCGAGTGGAGCATCAAGGAGCGCCTGACGCTCGAGAAGTCGGCGCTCGGCTTCTACCTCTCGGGACATCTCTTCGACCAGAGCGCGGCCGAGGTTCGGCGTTTCGCCAAGCTGCGCATCGCCGACCTGATCGACACGCGCGAGACGCTGCTGATCGCCGGCATCGTCGGCGAGCTGCGCGTCGTCAACGGCCAGCGTGGCCGGGTCGCCCTGTTCCGCCTCGACGACATGAGCGATTCGATCGAAGCGGTCGCCAACGAGGAGCTGCTCATGGCAAATCGCGAGCTGCTCAAGGAGGACGAGCTCGTCATCGTCCAGGGCCGCGTCCAGCCCGATCGCTTCACCGGCGGCGTCCGCTTCAACGTGCAGAGCGTCTGGGACCTGACCGGCGCACGTTGCCGCTTCGGCAAGTACCTGCGCGTCGAGATCAACGGCAGCGTGCCGCCGGTCGCCGAGGTGCTGCGCGATTTCCCGTCGCGGCGATCGCAGACCGAGCACGGCGAAATCCAGGAAGGGTTGCGCGTTCGGCTGCAGCTGCAACGGCGCGACGCGATCGGCGAGCTCGACCTCGGCGACGCCGTGCGTTTCTACCCGAGCGACGGCGCCCTCGAGCGCTGGCAGACGAGCTCGCACGGGCCGGTCGCGATCGTCTACGAGTGAACCCTCGCCCGCGTCGGGCGTGCGATTTCTCACGGATCGCGAGGGCGGTTCCGACCGGCGGCTGACCCCCAAAAACGACCGCTTCCGCTCGTCGTCCGCTCTCGACCTTCCGTCGGCACCCCCTCATGTGCGGGGGGAGGCTGCCGAGAACGAGTCGTGCGACGCGAAAACCTCATTCCATGCGGTCCTGACCGCATTGCCATTGCCGCTTCTTCGGCACGAAGGGCGGCCGGCTTCAGCCTCATCGAGATGCTGACGACGATGAGCATCCTCGCCATCCTGCTCGCGATCGCGTCTCCCGGCCTGGCCTCGCTCACCTCGGCGAACGCGCTCAGCGCGGCGCAGGGCGAGCTCGCTTCGGCGATGGTCCTGGCGCGCGGCGAAGCGATCAAGCGCGGCACGACCGTCGGCCTGGCCGCGACGAACCCCGCTGTCGGCGCCGAGTTCAGCGGCGGCTGGACGGTCTTCGTCGACGCCAACGGCAACGGCATCTTCGACACCGGCGAGACCATCGTCCGCCAGCAACCGGCGTTTCACGGCGATCTTCGCCTCGGCACGAACAGCGGCGCGACGGTGATCGAATTCAACGGCCGCGGCTTCCTGACGCCTTCGGCGATGGTGACCTTCACCGTCTGCTCGACCCTGGCGACCAAGAGCTACCAGGTGCGGCTCGAGCCGGTCGGCCTCGCCGACGTGATCGAGAGCTCGGGCTGCCCATGAACGCCGCCATCGCCCCGAACCGGCGCGCCGAGGGCGGCTACGTGCTGCTCGAGGCGCTCGTCGCCGTCGTCATCGCCGCGGTCGGCTTCGTCGGCGCGGCGCGCATGCAGACGCTCGGCCTGGCGATGAACAACAGCACCCAGGTGCGGCAGAAGGCGACGCTGCTCGGCTACCAGATGGCCGATCGCATCCGCGCCAACCAGGCCGGCATGACGGCGCATGCCTACGATCTGCCGAGCGCCGGAGCGATCGACTGCCTCGCCGCGACGAGCGGCTGCACGCCGACACAGCTCGCCGGCGCCGACATCGGCCAGTGGCAGGCCGAGATCGCGAGCCAGCTCCCCGGCGGCACCGGCGTCGTCTGCCTCGACAGCACGCCCGACGACGGCAGCGCCGCGACGCCGCTGTGCGACGGCGCCGGCAACGTCATCGCCGTCAAGCTGTGGTGGGTCGACAAGGTCGGCACGCCGCGCTTCGTCGTCAGCGTCCGGCCATGAGCCGCCGGCCCGCCCGCGACGCGAACGCCGGAGCGCGCAGCGCGAGGCGCGAAGGCGTTCCGACGAACGAGATTCACGCCATGAGCGCGATGAGCGCGATGAACGTGACACCCCCAGGCCCTCGCGTGCGCGCCGCGGCACGTGGCATGACGCTGGTCGAGCTGATGGTCGGCATGGCGGTCGGCCTCTTCGTCGTGCTCATCGCCGTCGCCATCTTCGTCAGCACGCGCACGCTGCACTCGGTCGGCTCGGCGTCGACGCGGATGAGCGAGAACGCGCGCCTGGCGATGGACGTCCTCCAGACCGACATCCGCAACGCTGCCTTCGTCGGCTGCAAGCCGCTCCTCAACGACTCGCCGATCATCGTCCTGCTCGCCGGCGACGGCGGGTTCCTGTCGACCGGCCCCGGGATGATGGGTTACCGCGGCACCGGCGCTGGCTTCACGCCGGCGCTGACCGGCCCGCTCGCCGCGCTTCCCGCCGCCTCGGCGCCGCTGGCGACGAGCGACGTCCTCTCGGTGCGCGTGCCCGCCGACATGCCGGGCCTCGGCATCGTCGCCGCGATGGCGAGCACCCTCGCGGCGCCGCAGGTCGCGGCGAGCTCGCCCGCCAACACGCTGGCGATGGGCGACATCGTCCTCCTCGCCAGCTGCAAGGCGTCGACGATGTTCCAGATCACCGAGGCCAACCCGGCGGCGACCGGCGTCCTCACCCACGGCATCGGCGGCAGCTTCACGCCGGGCAACGCGACCGACGACCTGCAGCAGCGCTTCCGCACCGACGCGACCGTCTACAAGATGGAGACGCGCCACTACTACGTCGCGCCGAGCGCGCTCCGGCCCGGGACCAGCTCGCTCTATCGCCTCGTCGTCCCGGGCAGCGGCAGCGCCGAGGAGGTGGCATCGGGCGTCGATCGCCTGGTCATCACCTACGGCATCGACGGCGCCGCCGCCGCCGGCCAGCAGAACGTCGACCACTATGCCGCCGCCGACGGCGTGACGGCGTGGGACCGGGTCATCGCGGTGCGGCTGCAGATGCTCGTCGCGACGGCCAAGGACGGCGTCACGCGCACGGCGCAAAGCGTCGACTTCGCCGGCAGCGCGGTCGCCTTCAGCGACCGTCGGCTGCGCAGCGCCCTGACCGAAGTGGTCACCGTGCGGAACGGAGCGCCATGAACGACGCCGCCAGCTCGATCGCCGGCGCGCGCCAGCGCGGCCTCTCGCTCGTCACCACGCTCGTGCTGATGCTGGCGACGCTCGGCCTCGGCGTCGCCGTGATGAGCGTCAACGCGATGGAAGAGCGGATGATCGCCAACACCAAGGACCGCGACCTGGCCCTGCAGGCGGCCGAGGCGGCGCTGCGCGACGCCGAGCAGGACGTCGCCACCAACATCGGCTCGGCGACCGCCTTCACCGACACCTGCACGAACGGCCTCTGCACGCCGCCGTCGCAGCGCGATGCCCTCGGGCCGCTCGCCTCGCTGCCGGTCGAAGACGCGAGGCTCGGCTTCGACTGGTCGGTCGACGCCAAGGTGCGCAGCTACGGCCAGTACACCGGCGGGGCGCAATTCCCGAGCGTGGTGCAGCAGCCGCGCTATGTGATCGAGAAGTTCAGCTTCCTCGGCACGCCGGCGGGCGAAAGCGTCGTCCTCGGCGCGGAGCCGGTCGCACCCGGCGTCGGCTATCGGATCACCGCGCGCGCCGTCGGCGCCCGACCGGAAACGGTCGTCGTTCTCCAGTCGATCTACGCGACTCGCTAACCGAAGGTCATCATGAAGCCGGTCTCCGCCGCCCCCGTTCGCCTCGCCGCGCTGCTGCTGCTGTCGGCGCCGCTCGCGGCCTTCGCCGCATCGCCGTTCGCCTTCGCGAACTACCCGCTCTTCCTCGCGCCGGCCATCCGCCCGAACGTGATGGTCATCCTCGACAACTCCGAGTCGATGGACGCGACGATGTCGGGCAAGGTCATCAACGGCGACGATCCCAACACCCGCGGCAACATCGCGCGCAGCATCCTGCGCGGCGTGCTGACCTCGTACCGCGATTCGTTCAACTTCGGCATCGCCAGCTTCGGCACCGGCGGCCCCTCGCTCTACAACACGCACGCCTACTACCTCGGCAACGCGACGACGATGGTCTATACCAACGACTGCGTCGCCGGCATCTCCGCCAGCAACGCCGGCCTCAGATGTCTGGCGAACCCGGAGCCGGGCAACGGCTACTCGTCGATCACGTATGGCCGAAGCGGCGATGACGCCGACATCAACGACGTGCTGTATTCGCCCTGGACCGAGAATCAGCTCTACGGAATCGGTTTCTCCGGCACGACCTACGACGTCTACACGAGCCACAACAACACGACGGGCTGGAGCGCAGGCAGCTTCGCCAGCTCCAAGGGCAGGTTCCCCTTCACACCGACGGACGCCGGCTTCCTGCCGACGACGGCGAGCGTGCCGCGCCAGCTCTGGATCAAGCGCGGCTGGGGCTACGGCGACGACATCACCGGCCGCGGCATCATCAACGAGGCGGTCCGGGCCGATTCCTCGACCCACTTCACGACCAT
This sequence comes from Caldimonas sp., assembly GCA_035995885.1. Taxonomy (GTDB): domain Bacteria; phylum Pseudomonadota; class Gammaproteobacteria; order Burkholderiales; family Burkholderiaceae_C; genus Schlegelella_A. The sequence continues at coordinate 30,088 of DASYKC010000017.1, forward strand.
GACGACGCTGCTCGGCAGCGAGACCAATCGCAGCACCGGCGAGATCAAGAACAACGCCTTCTACACGCCGATCGCCGGAACGCTGAACACCGTCAAGGACTATTTCCGCGGCGGCAGCACGCCGATCACCCAGACCTGCCAGCGCAATTTCGTGATGCTCGCTACCGACGGCAATCCGACCGGCCGCACCGATGGCAACCAGTACGACCCCTCGCAGTGGCAGAACACGCTGAGCGGCGGCGTATGGACCTACGGCCAGGCGCAACGCGACGTCTTCGATCAGCTGACGGCGCTGCGCACGACGTCGGTCTCCGGGCGCAACTACGACGTCCAGACCTACATCGTCGGCATGGGCGACTCGCTCGCCAACGCCAGTTCGATCGCGGCGCTGAACAAGATGGCCGATCTCGGCGGCGGCTACCCGACCGCGTTCCTCGGCAGCAGCGCCGACACGCTGACGCGCGCGTTCCAGGACATCGTCGGCGACATCCAGGCGAAGACGAGCGCGGCCTCGTCGGTCGCGCTCAACACCGGCTCGTGGACGACCGGCTCGGCGCTGTACCAGGCCAAGTTCAACAGCTCGGACTGGTCGGGAAGCCTGCTCAACTACGCCGTCGCCGGCAGCGGCGCGATCAGCACCAACGCGACCTGGGACGCCGGCGCGCAGATCAAGCAGCAGCACTGGAACACCGGCCGCGCCATCCTCACGTACAAGCCGTCGACGGCGGCCGGCCTGCACGGCATTCCGTTCCGCTGGCCGGCGCTGCCGGCGACGCCGGGCGCGACCGAGCTCGACGCCAGCCAGTCGACCGCGCTCAACCAGACGCCCGGCGGCGGCAGCGACGCGTTCGGCGAGCAGCGCCTGCGCTTCCTGCGCGGCGATGCGAGCTATGAGTCGCGCAGCTGCGCCAGCCCGCCGTGCGCGGCGCCGCAGTTCAGGAACCGCGCGATCTCGCCGCTCGGCGACGTCATCAACTCGTCGCCGTACTACGTCGGCGCGCCCAATTTCGGCTACTACGACGACTTCGAGGCGGCCCGCTACAGCTCGTTCGTCGCTACCTACCGCGCCCGCACGCCGGTCATCTACATGGGCGCCAACGACGGCATGCTGCACGCGATCAACGCCACGACCGGCGCGGAGATGTTCGCCTACGTGCCGTCGCCGGTGATCGCCGACCTGCCCAAGCTGACCGACCTCGCCTACACGCACCGCTACTTCGTCGACGGCTCGCCGACGGTCGGCGACGTCTTCTACAACAGCGCCTGGCACACCCTGCTCGTCGCCGGCATGCGCGCCGGCGCCAAGGGCCTGTTCGCCCTCGACGTGACGGATCCCTCCCAGTTCAACGAGGCCAACGCCGCGAACATCGTGCGCTGGGAGTTTCAGGATCCCGACCTCGGTTACGTCTTCGGCCAGCCGCTCCTGGTCAAGACCAACAACGGTCGCTGGTCGGTCGTCGTCAGCGGCGGCTACAACGTCGGCAACGCGAACGGACACGCGTTCCTGTTCGTGATCGACGCCGAGAACGGCACCCTCGTCGCCAAGATCGACACCGGCGCCGGCTCGGCGGCGAGCCCCGACGGCCTCTCGGCGGCCGGGGCGATCGACATCAACGGCGACGGCGTCGCCGACATGGCCTACGCCGGCGACCTCGACGGCAACCTCTGGAAGTTCGACCTGTTCAGCACCCTGCCAGGAAGCTGGGCGCTCAGCAACGGCGGCTTGCCGCTCTTCGCCGCCGGTGCCGGCCACGCGATCACGGGCCGACCCGACATCACCAAGTTCACCGCCGGCGGCTTCCTGGTCGCCTTCGGCACCGGGCGCTACATCACGACCGGCGACAACACCGACCTCACGAGCCAGCGCATCTACGCGGTCCGCGATACCGGCATCGCCGGCACGGTGGCGCTGTCGTCGCTGCTCCAGCAGACGATCTCGGGGACGACCGGCACCGGCCAGGACGGCAACGTGTACCGCTTCAGCACGCACGCCGTCGGCCTGGCGAAGGACTTCACCGCGTCGGGCGACAACACGATCGTCAAGTCGGTCTACCTGAGCGACAAGCGCGGCTGGTACCTCGATCTTCCCGACTCCGGCGAGCGGGTGGTCGCCGATGCGCGCTTCCGCGGCGGCCGTGCCATCTTCACGTCGGTCGTTCCCGACGTCAGCTCGCCGTGCAACTACGGCGGCTCGGGCTGGGTGATCGAGCTCGACGCGATGACCGGCAATCGCTTCGACAGCGCGACTTTCGACAGCAACGGCGACAACGTCCTCACGGCCTCCGACTACATCAGCCGCAGCGGCCTCGCTTCGCAGGCGATGAACACGAGCGCGCGCCGCGTCGGCGCGATCCCGGCGGCGCCCGGCTTCATGAGCAACCGCGCCGGCGGCGTCAGCGGCCTCGAGGACAAGTTCATCAACACCTCGGACGGCTCGGTCGTCCGGGTCCGCGAGACTTCCGGCGCCGGCCGCGAAGGTCGCGTCATGTGGCACGAGGTGCGCTGATCATGAAGGATCTCTTCTCGCCAGGGCGCGTGCGCGCCGCCTCGTTCGCCCTCGTCGCGCTGGCGTTGGCCTCGTTCGCGAACCTCGCCAGCGCGAGCCGCGCCGGCGGCGCGGCGCCGCCGGCGGCATCGGCGGTGCAGGGCGCAGCGCAGCAGCCGGCGCAGGTCCAGGCCGACGAGAGCGCGAGCCTGCGCCAGGGAACGGTCGCCGCCGTCGACGAGCGAGCGACTCGCCTCCAGGTCAATGGCGTCTGGCTCGACCTCGTCGAAGGCAAGACGCAGCTGGTGCGCGACGGGCGTCTGGCCGGGCTCGCGACGCTGAAGGCGGGCGAGGCGATCCGCTTCACGGTGATCCCCGCGAGCGGCGCCGCCGCGCCGGCGCTGAAGGTGATCTATGCGCCTTGACGCCGCTGTCGGTCCGCGCCGTCCGGGCGGTGAAGCGCGCGGCTTCACCCTCATCGAGGTGATGGTCGTGGTCGCCGTGATCGGTCTTCTCGCCACGGTCGCGTTGCCGAGCTACCAGAGCTCGGTGCGCAAGGCGCGCCGCGCCGACGCCCGCTCGGCGCTCGTCACGACGGCGCAGCTGATGGAGCGCTACTCGACCGAGCACGCCGCCGCCGGCTACTCGACGGCGACGCTCGGCACCGGCACCGGCACGACCGTCGTCGCCAAGGCGACGAGCGACAACGGCTACTACACGCTCTCGCTCGCCAACCTCGCCGCCGGCACGTTCACGCTGCGCGCTGCGCCGCAGGGCGGCCAGGCGAGCGATGGCTGCGGCTCGTTCACGCTCGACGAACGCGGCGTTCGCGGCGTCACCGGCGGCACGCTCGCGAGCACCGACTGCTGGTAGGCGCGCGCCGCGCCGACGTCATCGGCGTCCCGTGGCCCTGACCTATCATCGCGCCGAACGGCCACCGGCCGACCCGGCGCGGCGATGACGACTCCGACAAGCAAAACCGGGCTGGTTCTCACCGGCGGCGGCGCGCGTGCCGCCTACCAGGTCGGCGTCCTGCAGGCGGTGGCGCAGATCCGGCGCGACAGCGGCGCACCGCCCGGGAACCTCTTTCCGGTCATCGCCGGCACCTCGGCCGGCGCAATCAACGCCGCCGCGCTCGCCTGCCGCGCCGACACCTTCGATGCCGCCGTCGCCGGCCTCGTCGACATCTGGCAGAACTTTCGCGCCGAGCAGGTCTATCGCTCCGATTCGTTCGGCGTGATCCGCACCGGTGCGCGCTGGCTGTCGATGCTCTCGCTCGGCTGGGTGATCGCGCGCTGGCGGCGCGCCCGGCCGCGCTCGCTGCTCGACAACTCGCCGCTGGAGAAGCTGCTCAACGAGCTCGTCGACACCGGCCGGCTGCATCGCGTCATGGCCGAGGGCCACCTGCACGCGCTCGCCGTCACCGCCTCGAGTTACGGCTCGGGGCTGCACGTGACCTTCTACGACGCGCTCGGCGACATCGTGCCGTGGACCCGCTCGCAGCGCCTCGCCGTGCGCACGTCGATCACGGTCGCCCACCTGCTCGCGTCGTCGGCGATCCCGTTCGTCTTTCCCGCCGTCGCGCTCGACATCGCCGGCCACCCCGAATACTGCGGCGACGGCTCGATGCGCCAGGCCGCGCCGATCTCGCCGGCGGTCCATCTCGGCGCCGAGCGGATCCTCGTCGTCGGCGCCGGCCGGATGCACGAGCCGCCGGGCGAGCGCATCGGCAGCAGCGAGTACCCGAACCTGGCGCAGATCGCCGGCCACGCGCTCTCGAACATCTTCCTCGACGCGCTCGCCGTCGACGTCGAGCGGCTGCAGCGGATCAACGCGACGCTGGCGCTGCTGCCGCCGCGCGCGCTCGCCGAGACCAGCCTGAAGCCGATCAAGGTGCTCGTCATCTCGCCGAGCGAGCGCCTCGACGACATCGCCGCGCGCCACCTGACGAGCCTGCCGCTGCCGATCCGCGCCATGCTGCGCGGCGTCGGCGTCTCGGGGCAGGGCGACGATGCGCGCGGTGCTGCGCTGGCGAGCTACCTTCTCTTCGAGTCGCCGTACACGCGCGAGCTGATCACGCTCGGCGTCAAGGACACGATGGCGCGCCGCGACGAGGTCAAGACCTTCTTCGACTGGAGCGGCGCGCCGGTGCCGATGACCGTCGCCGCATGAAGAACGGGCTTCGCGACCGCGTCGAGCGCGGCGGCGAAGCCCGTGATCGGGACGAGGCCCTTACTTCTTGGCGGCGCTGGCGGCAGCGGCCTTCGCTTCGGCCTTCTCGGCCTTCTTCTCGGCGCGCTTGGCCTTGGCATCGGCGACGTTTTCCTTGACGGCGTCCTTCTGCTCCTTGGCGTCTTCCTTGACGACCTTGGCGCCAGCCTTGACGCCCGAGGCGGCCTTCGCGGCGCCGCCCTTGACGGCCGAAGCGGCCTTCGACGCGGTCGCCTTGGTCGCCTCGGCGACCCGGGTCGCACCGGACGCGGCCTTCGCGCTCATCGACGCCTTGGCGGGCTCGGCGGGGGCTCCGGTGTAGGCCTTGCCGTTGACGGTCAGGCCGCCTTCGGAGAACTTGGCGGCGCTGCGGTCGCCGACGCCCTTGACGCGGACGACGAGGTCCTTCCAGTCCTTGAAGTCGCCCTTCTTGCGCTCGCTGATGATGAGCGTCGAGATCACCGGGCCGATGCCGTTGATGGCCTCGAGCTCGGCCTGGGTGGCCTTGTTGGCGTCGACCGCGGCGAACGCCGTGGCGGCGAGCAGTGCCGCGAGCGCAGCGACGAATTTCTTGAACATGCGAGTCCTCCTGATGATGATCGGACCGGTCGCGCCGCCGAGCGGGCGCCGGGTCGCCCCGTGTCGATGACGACGCGGCGTCCATCCGTAACGGACCCCGGCGACCGGGCGTTGACCCGAAGCGCGAATCAGGCGCCGGCGCGCAGGGCGGCGGCGTAGCGGCCGACGCCGCCGGCGACGTCGGCGAAGGCGTGGTCGCAGCCGGTGTCGCGCAGTCGACTCAGGTCGGCTTCGGTGAAGCACTGGTACTTGCCGACCAGGGCGGCGGGAAAGTCGATGTACTCGATCTTGCCGGCCGCGACGAGCTCGGCCAGCGCGAGCGGCGCCTCGCCATGCTCGGCGCGCGCCGCGTTGACGACCGCGACGGCGACGTCGTTGAACGGCTGGGCGCGGCCGCTGCCGAGGTTGAAGATGCCGCGCGCCTCGGGGTGCGCCAGGAACCAGAGGTTGACCGCGATGACGTCCTCGACGAAGACGAAGTCGCGCGCCTGCTCGCCCGCGCCATAGCCGCCGTACGGGCCGAACAGCCTGACCCGGCCGCTGTCGCGCAGCTGGTTGAAGTGATGGAACGCGACCGACGCCATCCGGCCCTTGTGCTGCTCGTGCGGGCCGTAGACGTTGAAGTAGCGAAAGCCGGCGACCTGCGCCGTCGCGCTCGTCAGCATGCGCCGCACGACGTTGTCGAAGAGCAGCTTCGAATAGCCGTAGACGTTGAGCGGCCGCTCGAACGCGGCTTCCTCGCGGAACGTCGCCGAACCGCCGTAGACCGCCGCCGACGACGCGTAGAGCAGGCGCACGCCCTGCGCCTGGCAGGCGTCGAGCAGCGTCTTCGAGGCGCGGTAGTTGAGATCGAGCATGAGCCGGCCGTCGTGCTCCATCGTGTCGGAGCACGCGCCTTCGTGGAAGACGGCGTCGATGCGGCCGAGCTCGCCGCGCTCGAAGCGCGGATAGAAATCGCGCCGGTCGAAGTAGTCGGCGATCGATGCGCCGGCGAGGTTGGCGTACTTCTGTCCGTCGCTCAGGTCATCGACGGCGATGATGTCGTCGATGCCGATGGCGTTGAGGCCGCGCAGCAGATTGGCGCCGATCATTCCAGCGGCGCCGGTGACGACGATCCTCATGCCGTCGCCCCTGCGTCGAACAGCTCGTCGTAGCTGACGCTCGCGGTGCCGAACTTGCCGACGACGATGCCGCCGGCGCGGTTGGCGATCGGCATCGCGTCGCGCACGCTCATGCCGCAGGCGAGCATCGCCGCCAGCGTGGCGATGACGGTGTCGCCGGCGCCGGTGACGTCGAAGACCTCGCGCGCCGCGGCGGGCACGTGCAAGTGGCCGGCGTCGTCGAAGAGCGACATGCCGTCTTCCGAGCGCGTCAGCACGAGCGCGTCGAGGCCGAGCGAGGTGCGCAGGGCCTGCGCCCGCTCGTGCAGCTGCGCCTCGCTGCCCCAGTGGCCGATCACCTGCGCCAGCTCGTTGCGGTTCGGCGTGATGACGGTCGCGCCGCGGTAGCGGGCCTCGTAGTCGCTGCCCTTGGGATCGACGAGCACGGGCCGGCCCGCGGCTCGGGCCTCGGCGATCATCGCCGGGATGTGGGTCAGGCCGCCCTTGCCGTAGTCGGAGAAGAGGACGACCTGCGCCGCTTGCAGCGCCTTGCCGTAGAGCGGGCGCATCGCCTCGAGCACCTCGTGGTCGGGCTCTTCCTCGAAATCGACGCGCAGCAGCTGCTGCGCGCGGCCGATGACGCGCAGCTTCACGATCGTCGTCAGTCGCGGATCGCGCTTGAAGAGCGATTCGATGCCGCTCCTGGCGAGCAGCGCTTCGAGGCGATGGCCGTGCTCGTCGTCGCCGATCGCCGTCAGCAGGCTGGCGTGCGAGCCGAGCGTCTTGACGTTCCAGGCGACGTTCGCCGCGCCGCCGAGCCGCTCCTGCTCCTTGCTCGGGTTGACGCGAACGATCGGCACCGGCGCCTCGGGCGAGATGCGGTCGACGGCGCCGAACCAGTAGCGATCGAGCATCGCGTCGCCGACGACGAGGACGCGCGCGGCTTGGAGCTGTTCGCGGGTGGGAACGGCAGGTTTCACAGGTCCTCCAGTCGTTGCGGAGGATAAGTGTCCCAGCCGAGGCAACCCGGACATTGCCAGAAGTAGTGCTCGGCCTCGAAGCCGCATGCGGCGCAGCGGTAGCGATGGAGCGGCCGGGCGGCGCGCCGGACGGCGTCGCGGACGGCTGCGGCTTCGCCGGCGCCGAGGGCGGCGCCGGCGCTCGCGCTCGCGGTCGATGCGGCTGAAGCCGCCGAAACCGCCGAAGCGCCGCCATCGCCCGTCGATGCGCTCAGCAGCGCCTGCGCCGCGCCGAGGCTCGGATGCTCGCGCAGATGGGCGAGGAGCCGCTCGCGTCGCATCCCGTCGTCGGGCTGGAGCTGGGCGATCGCCTGCAGCAGATCGAGCGTCGGCGCCTTGTCGTAGAGCGCCTGCAGGCGCGGCAAGGCGGCGTTGCCGTCGCCGCTGCCTCGCGCGCTCGTCGCGTAGCGCCTGGCGACGAGGTTGAACGCAGCCGGCCGGACCGCCATCAAGGTGTTCCACCAGCGCAGCGCCGCGTCATGATCGGCGCGCGCCGCCGCCTGTTCGCCCGAGAGGACGAGCGGCCGGGCGTCCGCCGGCGCTGCATCGCGCGCCGCCGCCAGCTCGACCTCGGCGACGTCGCGCTGGCCCGACGCGTCGGCCTCGAGCGCGAGCTCGCAACGGTAGTGGGCGATGCGCGACGCGAACGAGCCGCTGCCGCTCTTCTCGAGCTGCTCGGCGACGGCGACCGCGGCGCGCCAGTCGCGCGAGCGCTCGTGCAGGTCGAGCAGGGCCAGGCGCGCCTCGGTGTCGAACGACGTGCCGGCGAGCGCCTGGTAGGCCTCTTCGGCGCGGTCGAAGAGGCCGGCCTTCATGTAGTCCTGGGCGAGGCCGTGCTGGGCCTGGTCGCGCTCGGCCTTCGACAGGTCGGCGCGGCCGAGCAGGTGCTGGTGGACGCGCACGGCGCGCTCGTACTCACCGCGCTTGCGGAACAGGTCGCCGAGCGCGAAGTGGAGCTCGGAGGTGTCAGGGTCCTGCTGGACCGCTTCGATGAAGGCGTCGATCGCCTTGTCGTGCTGCTCGTTGAGGAGCAGGTTCAGGCCCTTGTAGTAGACCTTCGGCGATTCCTGGCGCTCGCGCCTGAACTGGTGCGCATCGAGCCGCGATGCGAGCCAGCCGAGCGCGAAGCCGCCACCGCCCAGGCCGAGTGCCAGCCAGAGCAGCCACTGCGGATCAAAGTCCATCGCGCGGCGGGTGTTGCCGGACGAGCTCGCCGGCCGGCGCGGCGGCCGGGGCGACGTCGTGCCGATCCTCGGCGCGCCGCGTGTGCGTTCGCGCCATGCGGCGATGCCGCCACCAGCTCGGCACCATCGCGAAGATGCCGAACGCGCAGCCGAGGCCGAACGCGGCCAGGACGATGAACACCATCGGCGCACGCCATTCGTACCCGAAGAACCAGTAGACGCTCGACGCGTGCTGGTTGTTCAGCGCGAACGCGAACAGCGTGAAGAAGACGGCGGCCCGGACGAGCCAGACGAGCGTTCGCATCGTCGCCGATGCTAGCTTTCGCTCTTGCCGGCGGCGCCGGTCTCGGCGCCGGCGTCGGCCGCGGCGCGCAAGGCGCCGACGCGGTGGTCGACCGCCTCGCGCAACGCCTTGCCGGGCTTGAAGTGCGGCACCAGCTTTTCCGAGATGACGACCTGCTCGCCCGAGCGCGGGTTGCGGCCGACGCGCGGCGGCCGCCGGTTGATCGAGAAGCTGCCGAAGCCGCGGATCTCGATGCGGTGGCCGCGCGCGAGCGCCGACGCCATCGCATCGAGGATCGTCTTCACCGCGAACTCGGTGTCGCGGTGAGTCAGCTGCGCGAATCGCTCCGCCAGCTGGATGACGAGGTCCGATCGGGTCATGGGGCCCCTCGCCCGACGGGTACGTCGATCGATCCCGCGACGGGATGCGGGCCGGCTTGGGAGCGGCCCGGCGCTCGGCCCGCCGGCGTCATCGCGCTCAGGAGTCCTGGTTCTGGTTGTCGAGCTTGGCCCGGAGCAGGGCGCCGAGGCTCGTCGTGCCGGCGTTCTCGCGCTCGCTGGCCTGTGCCAGGCGCTGCATGCCTTCCTGGGCGTCGGCGTTGTCCTTGGCCTTGATCGAGAGCTGGATCGAGCGCGCCTTGCGGTCGACGTTGATGATGATCGCCGAGACCTCGTCGCCTTCCTTCAGGACGTTCCGCGCGTCTTCGACGCGGTCGCGGCTGATCTCCGAGGCGCGCAGGTAGCCGGTGATGTCGGGGTTGAGCTGGATCTCGGCGCCGCGCGCGTCGACCGAGACGACCTTGCCGGTCACCGTCGCGCCGCGGTCGTTGACCGAGGCGTAGCTGGTGAACGGATCGCTGTCGAGCTGCTTGATGCCGAGCGAGATGCGCTCGCGGTCGACGTCGACGGCGAGGACGATCGCCTCGACCTCCTGGCCCTTCTTGTAGTTGCGCACGGCAGTCTCGCCCGGCTCGTTCCACGAGAGGTCGGAGAGGTGGACCAGGCCGTCGATGCCCGCCGCCAGGCCGACGAAGACGCCGAAGTCGGTGATCGACTTGACCGGGCCCTTGACGCGGTCGCCGCGCTGCACCGTCGAGGAAAACTCCTCCCACGGATTGGCCTTGCACTGCTTCATGCCGAGCGAGATGCGGCGCTTGTCCTCGTCGATCTCCAAGACCATGACCTCGACTTCCTCGCCGAGCGAGACCATCTTCGAGGGCGCGACGTTCTTGTTGGTCCAGTCCATCTCCGAGACGTGAACCAGGCCTTCGATGCCGGGCTCGATCTCGACGAAGGCGCCGTAGTCGGCGATGTTCGTGACCTTGCCGAACAGGCGCGTGCCCTGCGGATAGCGGCGCGAGACGCCGTGCCACGGGTCGTCGCCGAGCTGCTTGATGCCGAGCGAGACGCGGTTCTTCTCGGCGTCGAACTTCAGCACCTTGGCATCGAGCTCCTGTCCGACCTGAACGACTTCGCTCGGGTGGCGGACACGGCGCCAGGCCATGTCGGTGATGTGCAGCAGGCCGTCGATGCCGCCGAGGTCGACGAAGGCGCCGTACTCGGTGATGTTCTTGACCACGCCGTGGACGATCGCGCCTTCGCGCAGCGTCTCCATCAGCTTGGCGCGCTCTTCGCCCATCGAGGCTTCGACCACGGCACGGCGCGACAGCACGACGTTGTTCCTCTTGCGGTCGAGCTTGATGACCTTGAACTCCATCGTCTTGCCTTCGAACGGGCTCATGTCCTTGACCGGACGCGTGTCCAGCAGCGAGCCCGGCAGGAAGGCGCGAATGCCGTTGACGAGGACGGTGAGGCCGCCCTTGACCTTGCCGTTGACGGTGCCGGTGACGAACTCGCCCGACTCGAGCGAGTTCTCGAGCGAGAGCCACGAGGCAAGGCGCTTGGCCTTGTCGCGTGACAGGATGGTGTCGCCGTAGCCGTTCTCGACCGCGTCGATCGCCACCGAGACGAAGTCGCCGGGCTGGACTTCGAGCTCGCCCTGGTCGTTCTTGAACTCGTCGATGGGGACGTAGGCCTCGGACTTGAGGCCGGCATTGACGACGACGAAGCTGTGCTCGACGCGGACGACCTCGGCGGTGATGACTTCGCCGCTGCGCATCTCCGCCTTCTTGAGCGAATCCTCGAACATGGCGGCGAAGGAATCGGGCGCGTGGGATTCCGAAGGGCGCGTGGCGACTTGAGCTTGAGACATTGACTTGAATTTCCGTGCGGCCGCTGGGGCGGTGGCCGCGGGTTAGGTTGAGGATCCGACGCTTCGGTGTGCCAGGAGGCACGAGGCGGGTAAGCGGCGGCGCCAGGGATCGGTCTTCAGACCTGCGGTCGGTCGAAAGGCCGGCGTTCTTCCCAGGCTTCGAGCACCGCAGCGACCGAAGCTTCGATCGTCAGCGCCGAGTTGTCCAGAAGGAACGCATCTTCGGCTGGCTTCAGGGGCGATGCGCTGCGATTCATGTCGCGTGCATCGCGCGCCTGGAGGTCGGCACGAAGACCGTCGATATTAGCGGGAATCCCCTTTGAAATCAACTGCTTGTACCGGCGCTCGGCACGCTCGCCGGCGCTCGCGGTGAGGAACACCTTGAGCGCGGCGTCGGGGAAGACGACGGTGCCCATGTCGCGCCCGTCGGCGACGAGCCCAGGCAGGCGGCGAAAGGCGAGCTGGACGCCGAGCACCGCCTGGCGCACGCGCGGGAACGCCGCGATGCGAGAGGCGAGCGCGCCGACCGCCTCGAGGCGGAGCGAATCGCTGACGTCGGCGCCGGCGAGGAAGGTGCGGCCGGCGTCGAAGCGCAGGTCCATCGATCGCGCCAGGGCGGCGAGGGCCGGCTCGTCGTCGGCATCGACGCCGGCCTGCAGCGCGGCGATCGCCGCGGCGCGGTAGACGGCGCCGGAATCGAGCAGGACATAGCCGAGCTCGGCTGCGACGGCGCTGGCCAGCGTGCCCTTGCCGGAGGCGGTCGGGCCGTCGATCGCGAGAACCGGGATGTCGCCCGACGCCGCCGCGGCGACCGAGAACAGGGCTTCGAAATAGTCGGGCCAGGTCTTGGCGACGCAGCGCGGATCGCCGATGCGGACCGGCACTTGCGCCGCCGCGTCGGCAGCGCCGTTGAAGGCCGCCAGCGACATCGCCATCGCCATCCGATGGTCGTCGTAGGTCTCGACTTTTGCCGCGCGCCAGCTCCCGGGCGGCGTGATCGCGAGGCTGTCGTCGCCCTCGACGACGCCGGCGCCGAGCTTGCGCAGCTCGGCCGCCATC
>DASYKC010000018.1:0-2231 GCA_035995885.1 Caldimonas sp.
ACTTCCGCGGACCTGACAAGTTCAGCGTCCCGGCGATCCAGAAGATCTTCGACGCGTCGATCGCCTCGCGGCCGACCGCGATCGCCGCCACGCTCCCCGATCCGGCGGCGCTGGGCCCGAAGATCGAGGAAGCCGTCGCCAAGGGGATCCCGGTCGTGCTCTTCAACGCCGGCCTGGACGACTACAAGGGCCTCGGCGCGCTCACCTACGTCGGCCAGACCGAGTTCCAGGCGGGCAAGGAGGCCGGGCAGCGGTTTGCCAAGCAGGGCCTGACGAACGTCATCGTGATCAACCAGCAGCAGGGCCAGCTCACGCTCGAGCTGCGCGCCAAGGGCGTGCGAGAGGGCGTCGGCGGTGGCAAGGTCAAGGCGTTCGCGGTCGACGGCACGAACCCGACCCAGACCAAGAACGGCGTCATGAGCGCACTGCGCCAGAACCCGGACACGCAGGCGCTGATCACGCTGGGCCCGGCCGCGGCCGAGCAGGCACTGGCCGCGATCAAGGCCTCCGGCAAGGAGGGCAAGGTCAAGCTCGCGACCTTCGACATCACCCCCGCCGTGCTCAAGGCGGTCAAGAACAAGGAGATCCTGTTCGCGATCGACCAGCAGATGTTCTTCCAGACCTATATGTCCGTCATGACCCTCGTCTCGTACTCGACGTGGCGGCTGCGGCCGGTGGCCCCCGTCCCGTCCGGGCCGCTGTTCGTCGACGCGAGCAATGCCACGGACATCATCTCGCTCAGCTCGAAGGGAATTCACTGATGGCCGCCACGACGACCCCGACGGCCCCACGCCAGGCACCCTCGCGCGTCCGCCGCGTCGGGCTCATGCACAGCCTGCTCGGCCGTCCCGAGCTGGCCTCGGTGGCCGGCTGCCTGCTCGTCTTCCTGTTCTTCGCCGCGGTCGCGGGCGACAACGGGTTCCTCAGCAAGGACGGCACCGCGAGCTACCTCGAAGTCGCCGCCCAGGTCGGCATCGTCGGCGTGCCGGTCGCGCTGCTGATGATCTCCGGCGAGTTCGACCTCTCGGTCGGCTCGATGGTCGGCGCGGCAGGGATGATCATCGCGATCACCACCTCGGAGTTCACCTGGCCGCTGTGGGCCGGGATCCTGCTCGCCTTCGCCGTCGCCATCGCGGTCGGCTTCTTCAACGGCTACATCGTCGTCAAGACCGGCCTGCCGTCGTTCATCGTCACGCTCGGGATGCTGTTCGCGCTGCGCGGCGCGACCATCGGCCTCAGCCGCCTCATCACCGATCGCACGCAGCTGTCGATGTGGCCGCCGTTCATGAACGGCTTCATCCACGACGTGTTCGCGGGCAAGATCGGACCGTTCGCCGCGTCGATCTTCTGGTGGATCGGGCTCGTCGCGGTCGCGTCCTACGTGCTCACCAAGACGATCTTCGGCAACTGGCTCACCTGCACGGGCGGAGACAAGACCGCGGCGCGCAACGTCGGCGTGCCGGTCTCGCGCGTGAAGATCCTCGGCTTCGTCGGGACCGCGACGGCGGCGGCGCTGCTGGCGACGATCCAGGTCATGGACGCCGGCTCGGCCGACGTGCTGCGTGGCAACCTGCTCGAGCTGCAGGCGATCGCGGCGGCCGTCATCGGCGGCGTCCTACTGACCGGCGGCTTCGGCACGGTGATCGGCGCCGCGTTCGGCGCGCTGATCTTCGGCATGGTCCAGCAGGGCATCTTCTTCACCGGCGTGGACACGGACTGGTTCCAGCTCTTCGTGGGCGCCATGATCCTGCTCGCCGTCCTGTTCAACAACACGATCCGCAAGCGCGCGGCGGAGGCACGCTGACATGTCGGACACTCCGGTTCTGGAGGCGCGCGGCGTCTCTAAGTACTTCGGTCACGTGATCGCGCTCGAGGACATCACGATGGATGTCCGGGCCGGCGAGGTGCTGTGTCTGCTCGGCGACAACGGCGCCGGCAAGTCGACGCTGATCAAGACGCTCTCGGGCGTGCACCAGCCGACCAAGGGCGCGCTGCTGGTCGACGGCGAGGAGGTGCTCTTCGAGTCCCCGCGCGACGCGATCGACCGCGGCATCGCGACGGTCTTCCAGGATCTCGCGATGATCCCGCTGTCGGGCATCGCGCGGAACTTCTTCCTCGGCCGCGAGCCGAGCAAGGGCAAGGGTGTCATCCAGCGCTATGACGGGCGCTTCGCCGACGAGGTGACCCGCGTCGAGCTCGACAAGATCGGCATCGAGCTGCGCGACACCGCG
>DASYKC010000019.1:0-7791 GCA_035995885.1 Caldimonas sp.
AGAAGATCACCACGAAGAGAAGGAACGCCACCGCGGAGGCATTGCCGAGGTTCCACCAGCGAAAGCCCTCCTCGTACATGAGGTAGAGCATGCTGAAGGTGCTGCGCAGCGGGCCGCCCTGCGTCATTACGTAGGGCTCGGCGAAGAGCTGGAAATAGCCCGAGACCGTGAGGATGCCGACGAGAACGAAGGTCGGCACGAGGATCGGCATCGTCACGTCGGTGAAGCGCCGCAGCGCGCCGGCGCCGTCCATTCGCGCCGCTTCGTAGAGCTCGCGCGGCACGGCCTGCAGCGCGGCGAGCAAGATGATCATGTTGTAGCCGAAGTTCTTCCAGGCGGCGAAGGCGATGATCGCCGGCATCGACCAGTGCGGGTCGCCGAGCCAGTCGATCGGCGCCACGCCGATCGCCGCCAGGCCCTGGTTGACGAGGCCGTAGCGCGTGTGCAGCAGGTAGCGCCAGATGACGGCCACCGCCACCGCCGTCGTCACCACCGGTGCGAACAGCGACGTGCGAAAGAACGGCTGCCAGCGCGCGAAGCGGGAGTCGAGCAGCAAGGCGGCGAGCAGCGACAGACCGATCGACACCGGCACGCCGACGACGACGAAATACAGCGTGTTGCCCAGCGCTTGCCAGAAGAGCGGTGTCTGCAGGAGATGGGCGTAGTTCTGCAGGCCGACGAAGCGCATCGTCGACAGGTCGGCCAACGCGTAGATATCGAAGTCGGTGAGGCTGAGCGCCAGGCCGGCGGCGACAGGAAGGGCGAAGAAGACCGCGATCACCAGCAGCGCCGGCGCGGCCAGGATCCAGGCCGCAGCGCCGTGCTTCGTCATGCCCGTCTGCTGCGCAGCCAGCGGCGCTTCTCGAGCTGCGCATCGACCCAGGTGTCGAGCTGAAGGCAGGCAGCTTCGCTGCCCTGCCGGCCCTGGACGACGCGTTCGGCGGTGAACTGCATCTCCTGGAAGATACGCTCCCACTCGGGGATCTTGGGCGCGGGCCGGACGCGCTCGAGTTGCCGGGCAAACGCCTGCGACGGCGGATCGTCGGCGAGCGCCGGCGCGCGCCACGCGCTGCGCCGCGGTGGCAGGTCGCCGGTGAGCGCGTGGAAGCGCTGCATCGTCTCGGGCTGGCTCAGGAAGCTGATCAGCTTCCAGGCGGCTTCCTTTCGCCGCGAGCCCTTGAAGATGACGAGGCTCGAGCCGCCGGCCGTCGATACGCCCGGCCCGTCCGGGCCCGGCAAGGGCGCAGCGGCCCAGTCCCGCTGTCGCTCGGCCGGGAGGCGACGTCGGAATTCACCGATGTTCCAGGGACCGGTGACGTAGAAGGTAAACAGGCCGCGCGCGAACTCGTCCCAGACGTTGGACACCTGGGTGTTGGTCATCCGCGGCGCCAGGTCGTCGCGAAAGACCTCGGCGTAGAAGTCGAGCGCGCGCCGAAACGGCGGCTGCGAGAAGGCGCCGTGCGTGTCGTCGTCTTTGAGCACCGAGCCTTGCTGCAGCGACAGCGCGAACAGCGGATCGGGCTCGTTGAGGGGCAGCAGGACGCCGTAGGTGCGGGCGCCGCCGAGCCGCCGGATGTCCTGCATCGCCGCGCGCCAATCCGACCAGGTCTCGGGCGGCTGCGCGTGACCGGCGGCGCGCAAGAGGTCGCTGCGATAGAAGAGCAGGCGCGTGTCGGCGTACCACGGCACGCCGAGAAGCCGGCTCGAACCGTCGGCCGCCGGCATGACATTGGTGTCGAGGATGCCGGCGAAGTAGTCGTCGCGCGGGATGCCGGCGGCAGCCATCCGCTCGTCGAGCGGCTCGAGCGCACCGAGGGCGCTGAACTCGGGCAGCCAGGTGTTGCCGAGCTGGCAGAGATCGGGCAAGGCGTCGCCGGCGAAGGCGGTCAGGAGCTTCTCGTGCGCTGCCGTCCAGGGCAGTTGCTGGACACGAACCTGCACGGTCGGATGGCGCGCATGAAACGCGGCGAGGAGCTCCGTGATGACTTCGGCCTCTCTCCCCATGGCCCAGAACTCGAGCGGGCCTTCGGGGTCGGACTTGCTGCGGCCGCAGCCGGCGAGCGAGCCCGCCAGCGCCACCGAACCCCAGCCGATTCGTCGCATCGCGCTGCGGCGCCCTGGGCGGACTGCCGGCGCCCCGGCGCAGCCGGCCGGGGCATTACGCGACGGCATCACGCCACCTGATCGAGCCAGCCGCCAGTGAATCCGGCGCGGGCGAGGCCGCGCAGCAGGGGCGCGCACTTGCGCATGTCGTCCCAGACGAGCTGGTTGCGATAGTTGCAGATCATGCCGAGCATCGGGCCCTGATCGATGCCGAGGTAGTCCTTCGCCACCCAGCCGAAGGAAGGATCGACACGGCCGTCCGAGAGGGCGACGTCGGTCGCGGTGAAGCTGCGGTTGAACGAATCGAAGAAGCCGTACTTGGAGTAGATGTACTGCCCGTAGCGCGAGTGCATCTCCTCGGCGGCCGGGATGGCGATCTCGGGCGCGAAAGGCAACGACGAAATCGCGGCGGTCGGCGCGATCGTCCCATCGTCGAGGGTGTGGACACGGCCGGCGCCGCGCGCGGAATAGTCGAGAAAGTAGCGCGATCGCCCCATGCGGTCGGTCAGGTGCATGGCGCCGGGGCCGTCGCAGGCGGTGAAGCCCCAGACGTTGGCCCCGTACTCGAACCAGCCTTTCGGATTGGCGATGGCGTAGGCCCGCTGCGCATAGGCGGCGCGGCGCGTGTTCTCGAAATAGTCGATGCCGCGCGCGCGCATGGTCGCGTCCTGAATGCCGCGGAAATCGATCCAGAGGTGCGAGTACTGATGACCGAAGAGCGGCGCGAAGCTCAGGTGCTCGTAGCCCATGAAGCGGCCCCAGGCGCCCTTGTAGCTGTTCGTCCACGCGGTCCAGGCGCCGGCACCGACCGGATGGCTGGGCGATCCAAGCGCGAGGAGGACCACCAGCATCGCCTCGTTGTAGCCCTGCCAGTCGTGGGCGATGAAAGTCGACTCGGGCTTCCAGCCCATGCTGATGAAGTCGCCCCGCACCTGTGCCCATTTCCAGTCGACGCGCCAGTAGATCGCGTCGACCTGGGCGCGGATCTCGGCCTCGTCGGGATGATCGGTATCGAAGTAGGCCTGGGCGTGCAGCATGCCGCCGATCAGGAGCGCGGTGTCGACCGTGGACAGCTCGCTGCGGCCGGCGCGGTGGCCGGTCTTCATGTCGAGGAAATGGTAGAAAAAGCCCTTGTACCCCGTCATGCCGAGCCGCTGCGGCCCCTGCGGCGCATTGCGAAAGAAGCGGACGGTGGCGAGCGTTCGCGTGCGCGCCTGCTCTCGCGTGATGAAGCCGCGGTCGACGCCGATCACGTAGGCCGTGAGCGCCATTCCGATCGCGGCGATGCTCGCCGGCGAGGCGCTCGGATAGCGATCCGGCACCATCCCGTTGGCCGGATTGCCGTTGTCCCAGAAGAAGTCGAAGGTGCGGCGCTCGATGTCGTCGAAGAGCGTCGGAAGCGCCGGTTGCGAAGCACTGGGCGGGTCGACCGCGAGCGCGGAATTCGATGCAGCGTCGGCGGCGCTGGTGTCGTACACCGGGCTGCGCAGCAGGGCCGACTGACGGAACGATTCACAGCCGCCGAGCATTCCCAGGGCGGCCGCGTTGCCACCCCAGGCCAGCAGGCGGCGTCGGGTCAGATCGATCATCGGAAAGTCATCGTAGCCGCCCGTGCAGGCGTCGGTGTCGGTCAAATTGTCGATGTCTGCACGGATTGACGGCTTTCCGTGGTCAGCGGCGTAACTCAGTCTCTGGCGCCGAGCGACGTACCCCGGGAGGCGATGACCTCGGCGTAGAAGCGCGCGCTGTCCTTCAAGGTGCGCTCCTGCGTCTCGAAATTGACGTGAACCAAGCCGAACCGCATCGAATAGCCCAGCGACCACTCGAGGTTGTCCAGCAGCGACCAGGCGCAATAGCCGCGCAGGTCGACGCCGGCCGCGATGGCGTCGTGGATCGCCCGCAGGTGGCCCCGGTAATAGTCCACGCGCAACGGGTCGTTGATCTGGCCGTCGCGGGCGCAAGGCGGGTCGTAGAAGGCGGCGCCGTTCTCGGTCACGTACAGCGGGATGTCGCCGTAGCGCTGCTTGACCCAGACGAGGATCTCGGTGAGGCCCTTCGGGTGCACCTCCCAGCCGGTCTGGGTGTAGGTCGAGAGCGCCTGCGGCACGACCGCGGTCTTGACCGGCCACTTGGTCTCCTCGTGGCGGATCACGTCGCGCATGTAGTAGTTGACGCCGACAAAGTCGATCTTTTCGCCGATGAGCGCGAAATCCTCGGCGGGCCATTCCGGCCAGGCTTCGCCGAAGATCTCCTTCATCTCGTCCGGGTACGAGCCGAGGAACACCGGGTCGAGGAATTGACGGTTCATGTAGGCGTCGGCCCGCCGCGCCGCGGCGACGTCTTGGGCCTTGTCGCTGGCGGCGTGCTTGGGCGCCAAATTGACGACCAGGCCGACCTCGTGGCGCCCTTCGGCGCGATAGGCCCGGACCGCCTTGCCGTGGGCGCGCAACAGATGGTGCGCCGCGATCGGCGCCTCGTAAAGATTCTTGTGGCCGGGAGCGATGGCGCCGTGGAGATAGCCGCCATCGGTCACCACCCAGGGCTCGTTGATCGTCGCCCATTTCTTCACTCGCCCGTCGAGGCGCCGGTACATCGCGCTCGCGTAGTCGGCGAACCAGTCAGCGACGTCGCGGTTGAGCCAGCCGCCGCGATCGTCGAGGGCAGCCGGAAGATCCCAATGGAAGAGTGTCGCCAGCGGCTCGATGCCGTTGTCGAGCAGCGTGTCGACGAGGCGCTCGTAGAAATCCATCCCGCCTTCGTTCACCGCGCCGCGCCCTGAAGGAAAGATGCGCCCCCAGGCGATGCTGAAGCGATAGGCGTTGAGCCCGAGCTGCTTCATGACGAGGACGTCGTCCTTCATGCGCCGGTAGTGGTCGCAGGCCACGTCGCCGGTGTGGCCGTGCAGCACCAGTCCGGGCGTGCGCACGAAACGATGCCAGATGCTCGGCCCGGCGCCGTCGGCGAGCGGCGACCCTTCGATCTGATAGGCAGAGGTCGCTGCGCCCCACAGGAACGCCGCCGAGAACTCGTATGACTTGACCACCGAAACGCTGTCCGCTTTCATGAGTGTCCCGGCGGAGACGGTATCCGCCGGAACGTCAATATCCGTGCCGCCGGTGTCTCAAGTCGAGCCAGGACGGGGATCTCAACCCCGCTGCACGCCGCGCCGAGCCCCTTTGACCAATCCGGTCATGTTCCGCTATTTCAGAAGTTCCTGCACCAGACGACCAATAGATGCGCGAAGTCCGCCTTGTCGAAGTGCACGTCATCGGCTCGGGCAGGATCGTCGCGATCCCGGCAGATCAGTGGATCCGCAAGCGCCCCACGATCGTTTCCGCGTCCTCGGGAGAAAAGAAGTACGGATAGAACGAACGCTCTCGCGCGCTCGATCGGCGTTGCCCACCCAGTCTCGCGATCTCCGACGCGCAATGCGCCAAGTCGAGGCGAAGCAGGACAGCGGGAGCGTTCACGACCGGGTCGAGCCGCTCATCTGCGGCGCGCCGAAAGCCCAACATGCGTTCGTAGAAACGAACATGGCGCGGATTCACTTCGATCAACACGTCGGTGCAGCGATGCAGGTTGATGACGTACATGCAGGCAACGTGGAAGATGGCCCCCAAGACGGCTTGCGAACGAACCGATTCGTCAACTGCGAGCTTGGTGAACTCGCAGAGCTTGCGTCCCTGCGCTTGCAGGTCCCGAATCTGGTCCGGGTACAGACGGCTGACGTAGAGGCCCTCCTGCGAGTCCAGCGCAGCTGTGATCGTCGCGACCGTTGTCTCCTCGACGCAGGCCGACAGGGTGACTTGGCCGCTGCTGTGGCCCTCGAGCGGGTGGGTGGAATAGCCGCGCCAGGCGTAGCGCCGTTGGATCAGCGAACTGGCCCGAGACCGCCAGCCCGCCTTGTCGGCGACCCTGATCTTGAATCGGTTGTCGAATTCATCGAAGGACTCGGCGATGTCGTCGAGCCCTGAGTCATCGTGGCATGAGCCCGTGACGAGAGATCGATCCGCGTGATTCCAAAGGTTGCGAGCCTCGCTCGCCACCGAAAGTTCTGACATTAATTTTTCCCTTCTGCGCCTGTATGGCAGTGATGTAAACGAAAGACAGATCGAGGCGGCTGAGGGCCTCGATTTCGCCAGGGCAATATTGCATGCACAACAGCGTGTCTGAGAGAGCCGAGGCCTCCGTTACTCGCTGTTACTGCCCTCTTCACCGCCCTTCTGACTGCAGGATCCGCGCCGGCGGCCCGGCCTTCTCGGGCTAAGATAAACGATCGATATCGGCCCCAAGCAACGCCCGCGCCGCAGGTACACCCGCACGTGCCAAAGGCCCAGGAACACCGACAGATGCAGTTGCAATCGGCGCAAGGTGCCGCCCAGAGCGTGGTGCTTCAAATCCTCGACCTCGCGCGATGGGCGCCGAGTGGAGACAACAGCCAGCCCTGGCGCTTCGACGTCCTTGCCGAGGATCACGTCGTCGTCCATGCGTTCGACACCCGCAGCCATTGCGTCTATGACCTGGAAGGTCGCGCCAGCCAGCTCTCCGTCGGCGCCTTGCTCGAAACCGTCCGGATCGCCGCGAGCGCACACCAGCGCGTGGCCCGCGTCACGCGACGAGACGCTCCCCCCGAGGCGCCCGTTTTCGATGTTCGATTCGAGCTGACGCCGGCACTGCCCGCCGATGACCTCCACGTTGCGATTCGCGACCGCAGCGTCGCCCGCAGACCGTTGAGCCTGCGTCGGCTGCGTCCTGAGGAAAGGCAGAAGCTGGAAAGCGCTGTCGGTGACGGCTACCGCGTGGTCTGGTTCGAGAGCGCCCGGGAGAGACTGCGGCTTGCATGGCTGGCGGTGAAGAGCGCCAAGATCAGGCTGACGATCCCGGAGGCCTATGCGGTCCACCGGCAGATCATCGAATGGGACGCCCGTTACAGCGAAGACCGGGTGCCAGACCAGGCTCTCGGCGCCGACCCGCTCAGCTTGCGATCGATGCGCTGGGTCATGGCTCGCTGGGATCGGGTGCAAATGATGAATCGCTATTTCGGCGGCACCCTTGCGCCGCGCTTCCAGCTCGATCTGCTCCCCGGCCTCTTCTGCGCGGCGCACTTCGCTCTGGTCGCACGAAGGCCGCCGAAGGACATCGACGACTTCCTGGCGGCCGGCGCCGCAGTCCAACGGTTCTGGTTGACGGCGACCACCCTCGGGCTCCAGCTCCAGCCCCAGTACACGCCGCTGGTTTTCGCCGGCTACGCCCGCACGCAGGTGCCGTTCACTGCAGTCGAGAGCGCGAGACGACGCGCCGGTTGGGTCGAGCGACGCCTGGCGCTGTTGCTGGGGGCGCAGGGCGCACCGGCGACGGTATTTCTAGGCCGCCTCGGCCATGGCCGGCCGCATCCCGCCCGCTCTCTGCGTCTTCCTCTCGATCGACTGATGGTGGTCGGCGCACCTTGACAGACGGTCGCGGCGAAGGCGCGTCGGGATCGCCATTTGCCAACGCCGATTCTGTGAAATCCGGGCTCGCCAATTCGCCGCTTCCGTCCACTTCAAAACCCCCTGAACAAGGGGGGCCGATTGTCTCGTCGTCCTATGGACTTCGCGAATGGCCGGGAGTATTTTTTTCATTCGTTTCCGGCCACGATCGCCGATCGACGCCACCACCTCCGAGGAGAAAGAAATGCTCACGAAATTC